>JANOJR010000448.1:0-3783 GCA_031418855.1 Rubrivivax sp. | reverse complement strand
GCCAGTTGTTGCACGAGCTCGATGAGCTCGGCATCGGTGGCGCCATAGCGAGCACGAAGTACCCAAATCGTTTCCGCCAGTGCCACCAGCGAGACGTGGCCAGGCCGCGTGCTCGACAGACTGAGCTCGACAAAGCGTGTCGCCACGGGTGACTGTGTTGCGTCGTCCTGCGTCAAGTACCTGACGAGCACGTTGGTGTCGACACCGATCATTTGCTGCGCTCAAAGCGCCGCACGGCGGCGTCGGCGACGCTTTGGTGCATCTCGTCGATGCTCACGGCCTTGGCGCGCCGGCCCTTGAACATGCCGCGCAGGCGCGTCACGTCGCCCTTCAAGGCAACGATGCGAAAGCCATTCAGGCTGGGCACAAAGCGGATGCGATCGCCGGGGCCGATACCCATGGCTTCGCGCACAGCCTTGGGCAGGGTGAGCTGACTTTTGCTGGTGAGCGTGGCGTCGTCCATGGGGGCTCCGTGTAAGGCGAATGTTCATTTTGCCTTACGGGCTCGCACCGCGTCAAATGATCTCAAAGTACCTCTTCAACTCCCAGTCCGTCACCGCGTCTTGCCACTGCCGGTACTCCCAGTCGCGCGTGGCGGCGAAGTGGTCGACGAAGGTGTCGCCGAGCCAATCGCGCGCGATGTCCGACGCGCGGAAATTGCGTGTCGTCTCGAGCAGCGAACGCGGTGCGCGCGGGATGTGCTCGCTGCCTTGGTTGGTGCCGGTGATGGGTGGCGCGGTCAGTTTCAAACCCTTTTCCACGCCGTGCAAACCGGCGGCGATGACGGCGGCCATGGCCAGGTAGGGGTTGACATCAGCGCCGGGGCAGCGCGTCTCTAACCTTGTCGCTTTCGGGCTGCCGGCGATGACGCGAAAACTCGCCGTGCGGTTGTCCAGGCCCCAGGTCGGTTTCACCGGCGCCCAGAAGCCGTCGACCAGGCGTTTGTAGCTGTTGATGGTGGGCCAGAACATCGGCGCGAATTCCATCAGGCACGCGACCTGGCCGGCGAGATAACTCTCGAAAAGTGGTGACATCGAGCGCTTGCTCTTGGCGTCATAGAAGAGATTCTTTTTGCCATCCGTCATGCTCTGGTGGATGTGCCCCGAACAGCCCGGCAGCTGCGCGTTCCACTTGGCCATGAAGCTGGGCATGATGCCGAAGCGCTTGCCGATTTCACGCGCGCCGGTCTTGAAGAGGATGGCGCGATCGGCTTGCTCCAGCGCCTCTCCAAAGGCGATGGCGACTTCGTACACCCCCGGGCCGGTCTCTGTGTGCAGGCCCTCGATGGGCACGCCAAAGGCCAGCATCTCGTCCATCAAGGCGTTGAAGAAACCCTTGTTGTCGGCCATGCGCAAGAGCGAATAGCCAAACATGCCCGGCGTCAGCGTGGTCGGCGCGACACCTTGTTTGGCGGCCCACGTCTGTGGTGTTTCAAGGAAGTTGAACCACTCGAATTCCATGCCGGCCATGGGCTGCAAGCCTAGCTTTTCGGCACGCTTCAAGACGCGCTTCAGGGTCTGGCGTGGGCACACGGCGTAGGGCGTGCCGTCGGCGTTGACGAACTCGCCCAGGAAGAAGGGCACCTTGTCGTCCCAGGGCACGCGCCGCGCGGTATCGAGGTCCAGCCGCGCCAGCGCGTCGGGGAAACCGTGTTGCCAGCCGGTGACCTGCGCGTTGTCGTAACAGTGGTCGGAAGAGTCCCAACCGAAGACGACATCGCAAAAGCCGAAGCCGCCGCCAGGCAGGGCCTGCGCGGCGCCGAGGAACTTGTCGCGGTGAAGGTACTTGCCGCGCAAGACGCCGTCGATGTCGCTGCATGCCACCTTGACCTTCATCGCGCCTTCTTTGCGCACGGCGGCGACGGCGGGGTGTTCTTTGGTACTGGCCATTTGCTTCTCTCCTCAAAGTGCGGGCGCGCCGCTGGGTATGCCCATGTCTTGCAGGGTATCAGCCACCGCCGCCACGGCCTGCTTCATCTCGATGCGGCCGATGGCGCCGATACAGCCGACACGAAAGGTTTCAAGCTGCGTCAGCTTGCCCGGGTAGAGCAAGAAGCCACGCGCTTTGGCGCCTTCGTAGAAGCGCTTGAAGTCGTAGGCCGGGTGCGCCGGGGCGTGGAAGGTCACGATGATGGGTGCTTGCAGCTCGGGCTTGAGAAAGGGCTTGAAGCCGAGGGCTGCCATGCCGTCGATGAGCGTGCGGCAGTTGTCGGCATAACGCGCAAGACGAGCTGACTGGCCGCCTTCTTCAATGAACTGCGACAGCGCTTCGTGCAGCGCCAGCACCACATGCGTGGGTGGCGTGAAGCGCCACTGGCCGGTGCGCTGCATATAGGTCTCTTGGTCGTAGAGGTCCATCGCCAGGCTTTGGCTGTGGCCGGCGCAGCCTTCGAGCACCGCGCGGCGGATGAACACGAAACCCATGCCGGGCACGCCCTCCAAGCACTTGCCGCTAGCAGCCACCAGCGCGTCAAAGCGCACCATGCGCGCGTCGATCGGCAGTGCGGCAAAGCTCGACATGGCGTCGACGATCAAGCCCTTGCCGTGGCGCTCACACACCGCCGCCACCTCGGCCAGCGGGTTCTCGACGCCGGTACCTGTTTCGCAGTGGATGAGCACCACATGCGTGATGCTGGCGACGGCCTTCAGCCGTGCGTCGAGTGCTGCGGCCGACACCGGCTCGTCCTCAACGAAGGCCATCACGCTGGCGCGGCGGCCCATCATCTCGGTGAGCTTGGCGGCGCGCTTGCAATACGCGCCGTTGTCCAGCACCAAGACGTGCCCGTCGCGCGGCACCACGGTGGCCACCGCCGCTTCCACACTGAAGGTGCCGCTGCCTTGCAAGGGCACCACGACATGCGTGTCGTGGCCGTGCACGATGTCGAGCAAGCGCAGGCGCAGGCTGGCGGTGATGTTGATGAAGTCACTGTCCCAACTGCCCCAGTCTTTGAGCATCGCCAGCTTGGTGCGTAGCGTGGTCGTTAGCGGGCCAGGGGTGAGCAGGATGTGATCTCGGTCCATGTCAGTTTTTCCAGGCTTGTGTGCGCCGCTCGACCACGCGCGCGAGCGACCAAAAGAGCAGTGTGGCCACGCTCGACGCGGCGGCGATCAAGATGGCGCAGGCGGCGGCCGCGCCCATCTCACCGGCTTCGTCAAGGTTCAAGATGGCGATCGACGCCACCTTGGTTTGTGGCGAGTACAAGAACACCACGGCGGAGATCGTCGTCATCGCGTTGACGAAAAAGTAGCGGGCGATGTCGATCAGGGCCGGCGTGCAAATCGGTAGCGTGACGCGCCAGAAGGTCTTGTAGAACGGCACCTTGAGCGAGGCCGAGACGGCTTCAAATTCGAGGTCCAGTGCCTTCAGCGCCGTCACCGCCGTGAGGTGGCCCGTGGTGTAGAAGTGAACGATGCTGCACAGCGTGAGCAGCGTCATCGAGTGGTAGAGAAAGTTCAGCGGGTTGCCGGGTTCGTTGAAGAAAAAGATGTAGCCCAGGCCGAGCACGAGGCCGGGCACCGCCATCGGCAGCATGGCCAGCAAACGCACGCCGCCGCGCAGCAGGGGTGCGCGCTGGGTTTTCTCCAGCAGGTAGGCGCCGATGAAGACGAGCGCGGTGCCGAAGAAGGCCGTGCCGGCGGCCATGCGCAGGCTGTTGACGAAGCCTTCGCCGACCTCGGCATCCATCAAGCCCAGCGTGTAGTGGCGCAGGCTGGGCTTCAAGTCGTAGGGCCAGAAGCTCGCGAAGGACGCGAACAGCGCCATGCCCAGCATGGCCAGCATGAG
>JANOJR010000447.1:0-14641 GCA_031418855.1 Rubrivivax sp. | reverse complement strand
AGCAGGCCGAAGAATTCACCCTCTTCGATGTCGAAGGAGACGTCGTCCAGGGCCTGGAAGCTGCCTCGTGAGTTTTGATAGGTCTTGCTGACATGTTGGAAGCGAACGGCGGGCATGGTCGGGATTGTAGGGAGCGTGTTTTGGTCGGCCAGCCAGCTGCGTCCCAAAGGCGGCGTTGGTTTAGCATGGCCTGTACTCAGGAGACCGCTATGCAAACCCGTCGAGAAGTGTTGTCCCATTCGGCCCAGGTCGCCGCGATGCTCAGCGCGCTGGGCCTCATGCCCGGCCTGGCGCAGGCCCAGGCGGCGCCGTACAACACGGCCGCTTTTGCGGCCAAAACCATGGCCGAGTTGACGAAGGCGCTGGGGGTGGCGGCGCCCACCGAGAGCAAGGACATCAGCGTCACCGGCCCCGACATCGCCGAAAACGGCGCTGTCGTGCCCTTGGGTGCGGCAAGCACCTTGCCTGGCGTCAAGCGCCTGCTGCTCTTGGTGGAGAAGAATCCGTCGATGCTGGCGGCTATGTTCGACATCAACGACGCCATCGACGCCAACGTCAGCACGCGCGTGAAGATGGGCCAGTCGTCCAACGTTTACGCGGTGGCCATCATGGGCGACGGCAAAGTGCTCTTCGCGCAGAAAGAGGTCAAGGTCACGCTAGGCGGCTGTGGCGGCTGAGCCGCCACCGTTGTCGGTATCCACTGAGTTCAAAGTTCAAGGAGATCACCATGGCAGACCCGATGCGCATTCGCGCCCAAGTTGCTGGCGACAAGGCCACCGTTCGTGTGCTCATGAGCCACGAGATGGAAACCGGCCAGCGCCGCGACGCCGCCGGCAAAGTCATCCCCGCCTGGCACATCCAGGAGGTGATGGCGCAACATAACGGCAAAACGGTGCTGACAGCGATGTGGGGCCCGGCGGTGTCGAAAAACCCGTTCATGCAATTCGTCGTCAAAGCCGCCAAGGCCGGCGACAAGATCAGCGTGAGCTGGATCGATAACAAGGGAGATAAGCGTACCGACGAGGCGACGGTCTCTTGAGCCGCGCCGCAAGTGTGCTTCGAAGCACGCCGATGAAGCGGCTCTGTGTCGCCGCCGCGCTGCTTGTTTCGCTGACGGCTTGGGCGCAGCCCAAGTCGGCCGCCGATGGCATCGCCGAGTACCGCAAGATGCTCGAAGACGGCAACCCCGCCGAGCTGTTTGAAGCCAAGGGCGAAGCACTGTGGTCGCAAAAGCGCGGCCCGAAAAACGCCTCGCTGGAGCAATGCGACCTGGGCAAAGGCGCGGGCAAGGTCAAGGGCGCGTTTGTCGAGCTGCCGCGCTACTTTGCCGATACCGAGCGCGTGCAAGACCTGGAGTCGCGCCTGCTCAGCTGCATGGAAACGCTGCAAGGCTTCAGCGCCGCTGAAACCGCCAAGACACCTTTCGGCCGCGGCGAGCAACGCAACATCGAAGGTTTGGTGGCGTGGATCGCCGCCGAGTCACGCGGCATGAGGTTCAAGCTGCCACAGGACCACGCCGAAGAGCGCACCATGCTCGAGCTTGGCAAGCGCGCTTTCTACATGCGCGCCGGGCCCTACGATTTTTCGTGCGCGTCGTGCCACAGCGAGCCAGGCAAGCGCATCCGCCTGCAAGACCTGCCCGAGCTGACGAAGAACCCCGGCGACGGCATTGGCTTCGCGGCGTGGCCTGCCTATCGTGTCAGCAGCGGCGAGCTCTGGGGCATGCAGCGCCGGCTCAACGACTGTTACCGCCAGCAGCGCTTTCCGTTCCCGGGTTATGCCTCCGACGTGACCATCGCGCTGGGCGTGTACATGGGCGTCAACGCCAAAGGCGCGGCGTCCATCGCACCGGCACTCAAGCGTTGAAGGCACCGCACATGAAGCTCATCAAACCTTGGCTGACCGCCACTGCGGGCCTTGCCCTCACCCTGGCCCTGGCCGCTTGTGCCAGCCTGGTGCCGACGCCGGACTACGACGCCTTGTTCGGGCAGATGGTCAAAGCCTCCTTCCGTGACCAAGGCATCGCCACGGTGGAACGCCTGCAGCAAGACGCAGCCAATGCCGAATGTTCGGCCGCAGCCGGCAAACCCCTGCCCGAAGCGCGCGCCCAGGCCATCACGGCCGCCAACCTGGCGACGGTGAAGCTGCCGGCAGACGGCAAGTTCATCGGCGACTGGCGCGAAGGCGAGCGGCTCGCACAAAACGGCCGCGGCATGACCTGGACCGACGCCTCGGCCGCCACCAGCGCCAACGGCGGCAATTGCTACAACTGCCACCAAATCAGCCCGACTGAGATCTCCTTCGGCACCATCGGGCCCAGCCTGCTCAACTACGGCAAAGTGCGCGGCGTCACCGACCCGGCCAGCCCTGTCTCCAGCGGCATCGTGCAGTACACGTGGACCAAGCTCTACAACGCCAAGGCCTACATCGCTTGTTCGGACATGCCACGTTTTGGCCACGGCAAGATGCTCGACGAGGCGCAGCTCAAGCACCTGATGGCGCTGCTGCTGGACCCGAGCTCGCCGGTGAACCGCTAGGAATCTGGGCGACCGCTTTCGCGGCAGTTGAGCTGACGCAGAACATCGGTAGTTGCGAATAGAATCACGCACCGCCGCATCAGCCCGGAGTGCCGCATGAACCGCAAGAGCAGCGAAGACCAAGTGTTCGACTCCGTGGCCGAATTGTTCGGCGTGCTGTCAACGCCCATCCGCCTGAAGATCATCAGCGCGGTATGCAACGGCGAAAAGAACGTCTCCGAGCTGCTGGCCGAGATCGACACCACGCAGCCCAACATGTCGCAGCACCTGAGCATGCTCTACCGCAGCGGCGTGCTCGCCAAGCGCCGCGAGGGTACGCAGATGTACTACCGGCTGCAAAGCGAGCGCGTGGCCACGCTGTGCCGCGCGGTGTGCACGCAGGTGGCGATCGAGCTTGACGGTGATATGCCACTGGACCCCGCCGACCGCCTGGTGCAGGCCATGCATCGGTAGCAGCCTGCCGCGCCTGATCAGGCGCGTGCGCGCGCCAGGATATCCACGTCGAGCTGCAAGAAGAAGTGCGGCAAGTCCAGCAGCACCCAGTTTTCCACCAAGAGCCCACCCTCGGCGCGCCACCAGTCCATCACGCGCATCGTCACCGCGCGGCCGCTAGCCGGCACGCCGAGGTAGGGCCCCAGGTGGGTGGCGTGAATGCTGGGCCAACCGGTGGTCGCGGCGTAGTTGCCTTCACCCAGGCGTGCGCGGTGATGCCCGCCTTTGCGGTCAGGGATGGCGGTGAGAAAGGGCTGCTGATGGTGGCGCTCGAAGCCGCCGATAGCGCGTGTGCTGCCGATGCCGCAGGGGCCGTACCACATCATGTTGGGGTGCCAGAAGCGCTGCATGCCCATGCTCTTCAAGTCGCTCTTGTCGTAGCTTGAGAGGCCGCCGATCATGGCCATCACCAGCTCCATACAGGCTTGGCCCTGCGCCGGATCGCTGGCGCCACGCAGCAGCCCGTCCTGCGTGCGCGGCCCCGGCACCAGCAGGTCCATGCCAGGGCTGGGCGGCAAGACCAGCCGGCCGGTCTGGCGCGCCAGGTCGACCAGGTCGAGCAGGATGCGCGCTTCGGCGATGCGGCCGTCAATCACACGGTAGAACTCGCCGAAACGAAGCCACACGGGTTGGCCGTTAGACGGGATGCCAAAAAGGTCTGCGCGAAAGTGCCCCAGGTAGTGGCCGATGCAGGTGACCCACCAGCCTTCACCGCCATCGATGTGGCCGCCCCAGTGGCCGCCGAAGAAGAGGTCGGTGCGGCGCTCGAGGTCGGGCAAAGCTGCCAGCAGCGGTGCGTAGAAGCCATCAGCCACGGCCTCGGGGCCGTTCAAGGTGTTGACGGGGTGGGACACGACCCACATCGCGTCGGGCGTTAGCAGCTCGCGGCAAGCGGCCGCAAAGCCGGGGCCGGGCAGGCGCTGGATGGCGGCCCAGGTGGTGGCTTTGGCCGCACTTAAGCGTGCTGGTGCGTCCGTGCCAAGACCGGGGCTGGAACCAGCTTGAAGTGGTGACATCGCGTCGAGATCCTCGGTCAATGTGAATAGCTATGCAATATCGCGATGCAGGCCACAGCCGGCAGCATTGGCCGATTGTTTCAGCTCGGCCGTCGACGATCAAAAAGGGAAATCCCGGGTGCGGTGCAGCCGGCCTTGAACCCAGAATGAATACGTATGCTTTCCCTCAAGACGGCGCACCCACGGTGCGGTTGCACTGTGATGCCAGCCTGCGGCGGCCGCGCCGTGGCCAGCGCAAAGGCGTTGACGCTCAATACGCTCGCACCCGCATGAGCAGCAGCGCCTCGCCCAGCGTCAAAACCAACGTCACCTCGATTGACGTGGCGCGCCTGGCCGAGGTCTCGCAATCGGCCGTGAGCCGCACCTTCACGCCTGGCGCCAGCGTCTCCGAGCCCACCCGGCGCAAGGTGATGGAGGCGGCGCGCAAGCTCGGCTACCGGCCTAACGCCCATGCGCGCAGCCTCATCACCAAACGCTCGCGCATCATCGGGTTGGTGCTGTCTCAGCTGGGGAACCTGTTCTACCCAGCGGCGCTGCAGCAACTCGCCACGCGCTTGCAGCGCGACGGCTACCACGTGCTGCTCTTCATCAACGACACGCCCAATGCCGACGATCTGGTGCACGAGATCTTGCAGTACCACGTCGACGGCATCGTGCTGGCGGCGACCACACTTTCATCGGTGCTGGCGCAGCGCTGTGCCGACGCTGCGATTCCCGTGGTGCTCTTCAACCGCGTCATGGCGTCGGGCGGCGCCAGCACCGTGAGCTCGGTGCGTTCGGACAACGTGGCGGGTGGCCGTGCCGTGGCGCGCCACCTGGCCGACAGCGGCCACCAGCGCGTGGCCTTCATTGCCGGCAACGAAGAGACGTCGACCAACCTTGAGCGCGAGCGCGGTTTTCGCGACGGCCTGGCCGAGCGCGGCCTGCGCATCTGGGCGCGCGACATCGGTAACTACGACTTCGAGCAAGCCTGCCAGGCCACACGCGAGCTCTTCAAGCCGCGCAGCGAGCGCCCGGATGCCGTGTTCGTGGCCAGCGACCACATGGCCTTCGCGGTGATGGACACGCTGCGCTTCGAGCTGCGCCTGCGCGTGCCCGAAGACGTGTCCGTGGTCGGCTTTGACAACGTGCCCCAGGCGGCCTGGGCCAGCTACCGGCTGACCACGGTTGAGCAGCCCTTGCAGCCCATGATCGAAGCCACCGTGGGGCTGCTGCAGAAGTACCTGCGCGACGAGCAGGCGCCACAAAGCGAAAACGTGGTCGTGCCCGGGCAACTGATCGTGCGCGACTCGGTGCGGCCCTTGCTTGCCGCCGCGCGAAGGCGCAAGTAGAGGACGACCAAGCAGATGCTTGCCGCCATGCCGGGCTTCGACGCCGATTTCGCGAATCTGGACCACTACATCCGCACCATCACCGAGCGGATCTGGGAAGGCCGCCGTCTCGACGACATCCAGCGCTACTACGGTGCCGACTGCGCGGTCGAAACGCCCGCCAGCGTGAGTGTGGGCGTGCAGCCGGTGATCGACGGCACACGCGCCACCTTGCTGGCATTCCCTGACCGGCGCTTGCTGGCCGAAGACGTCATCGTCTCGGGCAGCGCGCAACAAGGCTTCCTCTCCTCGCACCGCATCTTCAGCCCGATGACGCATGCCGGCGCGGGTGCTTTCGGTGCGGCCACGGGCCGGGCGGTCCATGCGCGCACCATCGCTGACTGCGTATGCATCAACAACCGCATCGTGCATGAATGGCTAGTGCGCGACCAGGCGGCCATCGCGCGGCAGATCGGCAGCCACGAACGCGACGTGGCGCAGCGTTGGCTGAACGAACGCGGGGGCTTCACCAAAGCAGCGATGCCCGCCGCACCGTCGCCGTACCAATCGCACATCGACACCAGTGCGCTGGGTCAGGCCTATGGCGAGACGCTGCACGCACTCTGGCGTGGTGCAGGCACTCAGGCCGGCAGCAGCCTCTACGACGCGCGCGCCATCGTCAACTTGCCGGGTGGTGAAGTGTCGACTGACAGCGCCGGCCGCCAGGCCTTCTGGGCCGATTTGCTCGGCGCGCTGCAGCCGCAGCAGTTGAGCATCGAGCACCTGGCCGTCGTGCCGCGTGGTGACCACGTGACTCGCATCGCCATGCGCTGGCGTGCCAGCATGTTGCACGTTAGCGATGGGCGTTACGGCCGCGCCACAGGCAAGGCGGTGGCCTTGCTCGGTATTCAACATGCCGAAGTCGAAGCGGGCCGCGTGCAGCGCGAGTGGCTGCTGCTGGACGATGTAGCGACCTGGATGCAGGTCTTGGACGTGCAGGATTGAGCGCCTGATATGGCCCGCGTGCAGCTCAAACACATCGCCAAGCGTTGGGGCAGCACGCTGGTCGTGAAGCCGATGTCGCTGGACGTCGCCGACGGCGAATTCGTCGTGCTGCTGGGCCCCTCGGGCTGCGGCAAGACCACCACCATGCGCATGGTGGCCGGGCTCGAAGAGCCGAGCGAGGGCGAGGTCTGGATCGGCAACCGCTGCGTCAACACGCTCGAGCCCAAGGACCGCGACGTGGCCATGGTCTTCCAGAGCTACGGCCTCTACCCCAACATGACGGTGTTCGACAACATCGCCTTCCCGCTGCGCATTCGCGGGCGCACGCCCTCCGAGGTGCAGCTGGCCGTGCACAAGGCCGCGCAGCGTGTGGAGCTGATGGACTACTTGACCCGCAGGCCCAAAGAGCTCTCGGGTGGCCAGCGCCAACGTGTGGCGCTGGCGCGCGCCATCGTGCGCGAGCCGGCGGTGTTTTTGATGGACGAGCCGTTGTCCAACCTCGACGCCAAGTTGCGCGTGACCATGCGCGCGCACTTGAAGCACCTGCACCACGCGCTGGCCACCACCACGCTGTACGTCACGCACGACCAGGTCGAAGCCATGACCCTGGCCGACCGCGTGGTCGTGATGAGCCGGGCCGAAGTGCAGCAGGTCGGCACGCCCGAGGCGATCTACAACGACCCGGCCAACCTCTTCGTGGCCGGCTTCGTGGGTGCGCCGGCCATGAACCTGATCGAAGGCCGCTTGCACGAGGGCGTGTTTCAGGCCCACGGTGTGCGCGTGGGCGGCTTTGCATCAACGACACGCGAGCACGTGGTACTCGGCGTTCGCGCCGAAGACCTGTGCTTAGGCGGTGACGCTCTGGCCATCGAAGGCGAGGTCTTTTCGTTCGAGCTCACGGGCGACGCCACCTTGATCACGCTGCAATGCGGCACGCAGCGCATCACCGCCAAGGCCGACAAGCTGGTGCGCGCGGCCATTGGCCAGCCCCTGCGCTTGGGCACCCGGGCCAGCGATTGCTTCTTGTTCGACAGCGCGACGCAAGCACGCTTGCGTCTCGGCGCCAGTTAACGCCGACTATGCAACGCCGCCGCTTCATCACCGCCGCGCTGGCCACCGGCACTGCGACGCGCACCGCCGCCAGCACCGGCTGCCCGGCGCTGGCGGGCGTGCAGGCCGACATCCAGTTGATCGGCAACGCCTTGCCCGTGGTCCAGCACCTGGCGCAGGTGGCGCAGGCATGCAGCCAGCGCGGCGCCACGGTCCGCTTCAAGATCACACCGCAAGCGCGTGCCGAAACCGAGCGTGCCTTTGGCGGCACGGCGCGCTCGCCCTTTGACGCGGCCGTGATCTCCAACGGCGCCTTCAGCAACCTCTATAGCCAGCGCCGCCTGGCACCGCTGACCGACCTGGTGCAGCGCTTCGGCGCGCGCTACCAGCTTGAAGAACGCATGCTGGTGCGTGTGGACGGCGAGGTGATGGCCATCGCCTTCATGCAGAACACGCAAAGCCTGGTCTATCGGCAAGACCTCTTTCAGCGCCACCAGCTGAGCGTGCCCACCACGTACACGCAGATGCGGGACGTAGCGGCCACGCTCAAGGCACGCGAGAGCGGCCTGAGCTTCCCCATCGCTCAAGGTTTCGCCAAGGGTTTTGACATTGCGGTGGAGTTCACCAACGTGCTGGCCAGCCTGGGTGGCCAGTACTTCGAGCCGGCCAGCGCACAGCCCGCGTTCCATCGCGACGTGGGCGTGCAGGCGGTGTTGGCGATGCAGGCCATGCTGCCCTTCATGACGCCCAATGCGCTGGCGTCGAATACCGACGACGTGATGAACCAGCTGCAACAAGGCAAGGCGGCGATGGGCGTGCTGTGGGCCAGCCGCGCGTCGCGCATGGACGACCCCGTCGCCTCGCAAGTCGTCGGCAAGATGGCCTTCGCCGCCGCGCCCGCCGTGCTGGCTGGCGGCCCGGCGGCCGCGCACCTATGGTGGGACGGTGTCGTGATGCCGCGTGACTTGGCGCGTAACTCAACGGTTAGCACGGCGCGGCGCGAGGCCGTCTTTCACGTGCTCATGGCCATGCTCAGCGAAGACAGCGTGCGCGCCGGCAACGACCTGGCGATCTGGGTGCGCTCGGTCTACCGCCCCGGGCGTTATGGCGCGGCCGTGGCGCAAGCGCAAAGTGCGGGTGCACGCGCGTGGCCGGCCGAGCCCTTCTTTTCGCTGGCCCACAGTGAACTCGGCAAGGTCTTGCCCGACGCGCTGCTGGGCGAGCGCCCGGTGGCCACGGTCTTGCAAGGTGCGGCGCGCGCCTACCTGCGTGCTGCGGCCGAAAAGGCTTTCATCACGGCCGCCGCATGAAGGCGCGCAGCTTCATCCACTTTGCGGCGCCCTCGGTGCTGCTCATGCTGGCGCTGCTGGCCTTGCCACTGCTCATGACCGCGTGGCTCTCGGTGCGCCACTGCGCGCCAGAACTTGAGCTGGCCACCGTGCAGCAAACAGGCCCCTTTGGCGCGCAAGAGGTCGTGACCCAGCGCGCGCGTGTGGACTCCGGCGGCCGCGCAGTGGAGCGCTGCGCTTTTGTCGGCGCCGACTACTACCGCAAGGTGCTGGGCTTGTGGGGTGGCGAGGCCGATGCGCACAACGAATTCGGCGCCGCGCTGAAGTTCACGCTGATCTACACGCTGGTCACTACGCCTTTCATCTTGATAGGTGGCCTGGCGCTCGCGCTGGCGGTGCAGCGTGCGGCGCACGCCTTGCGCGGCTTTCTCATCGCCGCCTCGCTGCTGCCTTTCATCATCACGCCGGTGGTGGGTGCGCTGGCCATCAAGTGGCTCTTTCGTGACAACGGCCTGGTGCCGCATGTGCTGGCGCAGTTCGGCGTGCAGGTGTTCTGGATGGCCGAGGCCTGGTCGGCACGGCTCTTGATCATCTTGTACGGCGTGTGGCATGTGCTGCCCTTTGCCTTCATCGTGTTTTACGCGGGCCTGCAATCGGTGCCGCAAGACGCCATGGAAGCCGCCACGCTGGACGGCGCCTCGCGCTGGCAAAAATTTCGCTTCGTCACCCTGCCGCATTTGGCGCCGCTGGTGGTGTTCGTCACGCTCATCCACTTGATGGACGCCTACCGCGTCTTCGAGCCCGTGCTGGTGCTGACCCAAGGTGCCTTCACCACCAGCGTGCAGTACCTCAGCTACCACGTGCTGCTGGAAGAGAACAACCCGTACAAGGCCAGCGCCTCGGCCGTGCTCACCGTGCTGGGTGTGGCGGTGTTGCTGATACCGCTCTTGCGCCGCACCTGGCGCGAGCAGCGCAAGGGCTTGTGATGCAGCGCCCCACCCATTCATCCTTAGCCGGTGTGGTGCTCTATAGCGGCCTGGCACTGTGGTTGCTGCTCGCTTCGTTGCCCATCGTGTGGGCGGCGCTGATCTCACTACGCACCTACGTCGACGCCTTTGCCGCGCCCTTGAAGTGGCTGGCCCCCATCACCTTGGAAAACTACCGTGGGCTGTGGATCGACAAGGCCTTCTACGGCAACTTTTTCAATACCGCTTTGGTGACGCTGGGCACGGTGAGCATCTCGCTGGCCGTGGGTTGCCTGGCTGGCTACGCGCTGGCGCGCTACCGGGGCGCGCTGGGCTTTTGGCTCTTGATGGTGGCGCTGGTGTTCCGCGCCCTGCCGCACGCCACGCTCTTGCCGTCGTTCTTTGCGATCTTTGACGCGCTGGGCTTGCGCAATAGCTACGCCGGGTTGATCCTGGTGCTGGTGGCCATCAACCAGCCCTTCACGATCTGGATGCTGCGGGCGTTTTTCATCAGCATCCCGTCCGAGCTGGACGAGGCCGCCATGGTCGACGGTTGCACACGCATGCAAGCCTTTCGCCGCGTCATCGTGCCGGTGATGTGGCCGGGCATCGTGACCACGGGGCTCTTCAGTTTCTTGCTCGCTTACAACGACTTCATGCTCAGCTCGGCGCTGACCAGTGCCGAGAAGATGACCATGCCCGCGGCCATCGCCAATGCCATTCACGCCGAGAGCGAAACGCTGCTGATGCAAGGCGTGGCGGGCTCGGTGAGCATCGCCATTCCGCTCATCGTGCTGGTGGCATTCTTTCAACGGCAGATCGTCTCGGGGCTGACCCAGGGCGCTGTCAAGGGCTGACCACCAGCCGGACTGAACCTTCGGAGCCACCCATGATCACCCCCGAGGCCTTGCGCGAGCGCTTCATCCCCTTCGCCAGCCTGCGCTACAGCACCGACGCCTTCATCGACTACTGCCTGCCCGAGTGCCGGCCCAAATACAACTACGCGCTGATTGGGCCCGGCGTCTCGCAGAACCCCAACCAGCCCGTGAGCCTGCGCGAGCCGCATGGCTTTCAAGTGGGCGGCGTGTCGATCGGGCAGGGCAAGATCAACCCGCCGCACATGCATTTCACGTGTGAAATCTTCATCTGCACGCGTGGCGACTGGCGCATCCAGTGGGGCTTCAACCCCGAGGCGAGCAGCGCCGACATCGGCGAAGGCGACATCGTCTCGGTGCCGACCTGGCTCTATCGCGGCTTCACCAACATCGGCGTCGACGACGGCTTCCTGTTCACCGCGCTGGGCGGTGACGCCACGGGCGGCATCCTGTGGGGCCCGAGCACACTGGCGGCGGCCGAGCGCCAAGGTGTGCTGCTGACCGACGACTACCAGATCATCGACACCCGCCGTGGTGACGTGATGCCGCCAGGTGCGCGGCGCATGACGCCGATGACGGCCGACGAGATCGCGGCGCTGCGCGTGTGGCCGGCGCAAGACATGGCCGGCCGCATCGTGCGCTTTGCGCAGCTGCGCTGGTCCGAGCACGGTCTGCTGGACTCGGCGCTGCCTGGTTGCGGAGCGCAGCTCGCGGCGGTGGTGGGCCTGGGCATGGCGCAAGACCGCAACCTGCTGGCACCCGTGCACAACGCGCACGGCGTGTCGATCGAATGGCTGCGCCTGCCGGCGGGTGGCCAGGTCTCACGCCATCGCTTGCAAGAGAAGCAGGTGCTGATCACCAAAGCCGGTTGCATCGATGTCACGGTCGACACCAGCGCCGGGCCGGTGAGCCACGTCACAGCCGGCACGGCAACGACGTGGGACAGCTTCTCGCTGCCGCCGGGCGAGTGGCGCAGCCTGCGTAACCGTGGCGAGGGTGAAGCGCTGGGCCTGCTGCTCACCGCAGGCGACCAGCGCAAGCACATCGAGTGGGACGACACGGTGGTGCAAGCCGCGCAGGCCATGGGCCTGGCCATCGACGCCAACGGGCATGTCGCGCCCAAGCGTTTTGTCGATCGCGCGCAGCGCTGAGCCCGAATCGTCAGGTCATGCTGCGCCACTTTTCGCCTATCGACAACGCACAGGCTCAGGGTTTATCCGAGATGGCGTGCATAAGCATTGCATACGCTTGCAATTCCAGAGTCGCCCCAACAAACTCGGGCGCTGTTCACGCGCTGGCGCGCCTCGTGCCAGTGCACCCCCGTCGGGCCGGGAGCCATTGGCGCCCGTGCATTCACGCTGCGGTTTTTTAAGGAGTGTTGTTCATGGCTGCTGTCCTTCAACGCAAACCCCTGGCCGCGCGCATCGCGATGGCATTCAACACATTCGGCGCATTCGGCGCCCTGGCGCTCACCGCGCCGGGCCAAGCACTGGCGCAAGCCGGCGCACGCGCGGCCGACACGGGCGAGATCCAGACCGTCAACGTCACCGCAAACCGCCGGCTTGAGAACCAGCAAGAGGTCAGCGTCTCCGTCACCGCCATCCCAGCGGCCACGCTGGCCGAGCGCAACATCACCGACCTGTCGCAAATGGAAGCGCTGTCGGCTGGCTTCACCTTCAGCCGCTCGGGCGTGGACGCGCGGCCGTCGATCCGCGGCGTGCGCACTGAAAACGTGGCCGTCAACGCCGACACCACCATCGGCTACTTTGTCGACGGCATCTACAAGTCGCGTGCGCAGCAGGCCATGCTCGGCTTTGTGGACGTTGCGCGCATCGAA
Organism: Rubrivivax sp.; assembly: GCA_031418855.1. Lineage (GTDB taxonomy): Bacteria > Pseudomonadota > Gammaproteobacteria > Burkholderiales > Burkholderiaceae_C > Rubrivivax. The sequence continues at coordinate 2,265 of JANOJR010000447.1, read as the reverse complement.
ATCATGCGCGGCCCGCAAGGCACGCTCTTCGGCCGCAATACCTTCGGCGGCACCATCGCCGTCACCACGCAAGCGCCTGAGCTCAAGAGCACCGAGACCAGCGCCAACCTGGAGCTCGGCAGCTTCGGCAAGGTGCGCTTTGATGGTGCGGCCAACTTGCCCCTGGGCGATAGCGCGGCCTTGCGCATCGCCGGCGTGGTCGAGAAGGCCGACGCCTGGGTGAAGAACGACTTCAACCCCGCTGCCGGGCTCTTCGATCGCGACTTGAAGTACCTGCGCGTCTCGCTCAAACTCAAGCCCACGCGCGAGTTTGAAGCCGTGCTGCGTGCCGACGTCACCGACCAAAGCGGCCTGGGCGGCTCGGCATTCGGCTACAAGTTGGCCGGCAGCTTTTTGCACCTGCCCTCATGCCAGCAGCTCTTCAACGCCACGTTCCTGGTGCTCAACACGCGCGGTGGCAACCGCGACGCCGTCAACGACTGCACGCGCACGCAAGGTGCGGTTGCGGGCACCGGTGCCAACGCTGCGGGCGTGGGCATCGACCTGGGCGTGCCGCTCTTCAAGCCCGGCCAGATGGCGCGCATCAACAACGACTACCAGTCTTTCCTTGACCTGAAAGACACTAACTTTTCAGCTGACCTGACTTACCGACTGCCCGGCATCACGCTGAAGTCCATCACCGGCGTCGCCGACTTCAGCGCGTCGCGCTCGCAAGACACCGACTTCTCGTCGTCGACCATCGGTCTGGACTTCCAGAAGACATCGGCCAAGACCATGACGCAGGAGTTCCAGGTCTTGTCGGAAGGTCGCGGGCCGCTGGGTTTTGTGGCGGGCGTGTACTTCTTCAAAGACGAGCTGACGGGCCTCTTCATCAACCAGCAGCTGGCGCGCACCGTGCGCTCTGACGCGGTGGCCGCACCCATCACCCTGGCGCAAAACGGCGCTGGCTTTTTTGACCTGCAGCGGCCTGAGACCAACTCGACGGCGCTGTACGGCCAGCTGAACTTCAGCGCCAGCCCGGCACTCAGCTTCACCGCTGGCGCGCGCTACACACGCGACAAAAAGTCCTTCAAGTTCGCCAACGCCAATTCGGTCTTGCCACTCAACGCTGCCGGCGCACCCGACGGCAACTTGATCACGTTGAACACCGCCGAGCCCGGCTCTGCGGCCTTTGGCACGCCAGGCAGCAGCAACTGCACCGGCACCAACAACCAACCCGGATTCAATTGCCTGGCAGGCACCAACGTCGTGACCGGCGCGACCTACGCCGACACCACCTTCAGCAAGGCCACGGGCAAGCTGGCGGCGGACTACAAGCTCGGCGAAGGCCGGCTGCTCTACGCCAGTGTCTCCACCGGTTTTCGCTCGGGCGGCTTCAACTCGGGCCAGGCCATCGAGGCGCTGCGAACCTTCAAGCCGGAAGAAGTCACGGCCTTCGAGATTGGCTCGAAAAACCGCTTCCTGCGCAACACTTTGCAGCTGAACCTGGCCGCGTTCAACAACGACTACACCAACCTGCAAGAGCAGCGCCAGGTGGTCGTCGGCAATACGACGGTGTCGACCATCTTCAACGCCGCCAAGGCCAAGTCCAAAGGCCTGGAGGCCGAGCTTGAATGGCGCCAGTCGCGTGACCTCACGCTCGGCGGCTCGCTCTCGCTCTTGGACGCCAAGTACGCCAGCTTCCCCGACGTGGCGCTGCCCTTCGGCACCTCAATCCTGGTGGCTGATACGGCCGCCACGGCGCCACAAACCGACGCCAACGGCATCGTCATCGCCCCGGCCGGCCAACGCCGCATCTTTGCACCTGGCTACAGCTGCGGCGTCGTGCCGGGCACCGGCGGCACGGGTCAGCCTGCGGCGATTTTTGGCTGTGATCTCTCCGGCAAGCGCCTGCCCTACGCCGCGCGCTACCAGGGCTCGGTGTTCGCGCGCTATGACATCCGCATGGCCGGCGGCAGCACGCTCACGCCGATGCTGGTGACCAGCTTCTCCAGCGGCTACTTCGGCCAGCCCACCAACGCCGAGCTTGAAAAGCAAGGCTCCTACGTCAAGGTCGACCTGAAGTTGAACTGGCGCTTCAACGACAAGTTTGCCTTGCAAGCCTATGTCGACAACGCCTCCGATAAGCAGACCATCAACCGCTTTGTGTGGGGCGGTGGTGGCAACCTGCAAGTCAGCGCAGCACCCCCGCGCACTTATGGGCTGAAGCTGGCGTACAGCAACTTCTGAGCTCGCGACACGGATGGCCGCAAGCCCAGGCGCGCT
>JANOJR010000446.1:0-2683 GCA_031418855.1 Rubrivivax sp. | reverse complement strand
GCCGCGTGAACACCGGGCGCCACGCGCAGCATGAGCTTGCCGCTGGCTGGCTTCTCGGGGGTTTGCTCCAGGCGCGCGCAGGCCGCGATGTAGTCGTCAACTGCCGCATGAAAGTGCGCCTCGAACTCGGCCACCGACTCGCCGTGGAAGACGACGATGTCGTCAATGTCCAGCACGCGCCCGACGATGATCTTGTCGTCGGCGTCGAAGTTCATGCTCGCGCTATAGCCGCGGTGCGACATCGTGTTGTTCATGGCTGGACCCCCATTTGTTGCAAGAACTCGCGCAGCGCTTTCACGCGGTAGCGCAGCGCTTCTTTGCCCGGGTGCGGGCGATGAAAGGTGGCGCGCCGGCCCTGGTGCTCGAAACTCACTGATGAGCCCGCCCCCTGCACGACGCGGCACCCCAGCGCCACCAGCAAAGACTCGATGCGTGCCCACTCGATGTTGCCGTTGACAGGCTCGGCGAAGACGACTTCGAGCGTGCGTTGTTGCTTGCTGTTCACGTCTGAATGCTAGCACTTGAAGGTGGCGGCGAATGATTTCGCCACCGCCACCCATGCCCCCCGCCGCCGCCGTCAACGGGAATATTCCATAGCGGCCGCGCCGCGCGCGCCGCCTAGACTGGGCCGCGCACGCACCTGCCCGTGCGCGACCCCGTTGAAAGGCCTCGGCTCATGTCAGCTCCGCACCCCGCCCCAGCGACCCATCCCCTGCCCGTGCCAGTACGGCCCCAAGCCGAGGCCATGCAAAACGCGCACGAGCTCGCGCGCTCGGGGCGCCATGCCTTGGCCATTGCGGCGGCCACCGCGGCTCTGGCGGCACCTGGCCTGTCACCAAGCCAGCGGCTTGACTGGCTGGCACTGCGTGTCGATAGCCACCTGGCGCTGCTGGCCTTGAACGACGCCGAAGCCGACGCGCAGGCGATGGTGGCGCTGGCGGGTGCCACCAAGTCGGTGGCGCATGAAGCCCACGCGCTGGCCTGCCTGGCGCATGTGCAGACGCGCCAAGAGCGCAGCGAAGTGGCAGTTGCCACCGCCGCTGCCGCCGTGGCCGCAGCGCGGCGCAGCCGCCAGCGCGCGCTCATCGCGCTGGCCTTGTTGCGCCAGGCGACCGCGACCTTTGTGCGCCAGCCCGCTGCGGGCGCGGCGCTGGCCCTTGAGGCCGCGCGGCACTTCGAGGCACTTGGCCACGCGAAGCTGCAAAACCAGGCGCTGCAAGGCCAGGCGCTGCGTGTGCTGGCGCAGTCGCGCATGTCGCTGTCCGACGCACCCGAGCACCGCGCCTTGATGCAGCAGGCCATCACGCTGGCACGCGCCAGCGGCGACGGTGGCGGCGAAGCCCGCGCCATCAACAGCCTCTACAGCGGCGACCCCGACCTGGCTCGACAGGTTCGCGGCCTGCACCAGGCCTTGCGCGTGGCGCACGAAGCGGGTGACGCGCAGCAGCAAAGCAGCGCGCTGCACAACCTGGCAATGACCTACAACCTGCTCGGCCTGCGCCGGCGTGCGCTGCGCTTGATGCAGCAGTCGCTGGCGCTGCGTGAAGCGCAGGCGCGGCCGGTGTCCTTGCTCAACGTCTACGACATCATCGCCACGCTGCACGCGATGTTGGATCAGCGTGAAGCCTTTGAGCAGGTGGTGGTGCGTGCTGAGGCAGCGTTGGCTGTAGCGCAGCAGCAAGACCCCAGCCCGCAGTCGTGCCTGATCGCCATGTTTTGGCGCACCCGGGCCTCGCGTTGGCTGGTCATGGCGCAAGGCGCCGCGCTGTTGCGCCGAGGCTGGCGCGACGTTGCGCAAGACGCACCGCCTTGGCTGCGACCCCTGGTGCTGGCGAGGCTGACGCAAGCCCAGCTGCGCGCGGGCCAAGCACGCGCCGCGCTGCGCCATAGCACGCAGGCGGTGCGGGAACTGCAAGCGCTGCAAGGCCGCAGCGGCGGTGGCGCCGAGTCGCACGCGCATGTGTGGTGGCAACACGCCTGCGCGCTGCAGGTCAATGCCCGCGCTGCGCCCGCAGCCGATGCGATGCATCGCGCCTATACCCTGCTGGTGCAGTCCACGGCCACGCTGGGCGACGAAGGCCTGCGCCGCAGCGCGTTACATGCGCCCACGTCGCACGCCGAGCTGGTGCAAGGCTGGGTGGCGCATGCGCGCGCGGCCGGGCTGCCGAGCGAGCGCTACACCGCGCACCTGCAAGGCACGGCCAACCTGCAAGAAAGCGTCGCTCGACTGGTCGACACGGGGCTGCGCCTGAACGAGCAGGCCAGCACCCGCGCGCTGCATGAGTTCCTGATCGAAGAGGTGGCCGAACTGCTGGGCGCGCGGCGCGTGCTGCTGGTGCTGGAAGGCAGCGATGGCGTGTTGCAGATCGTCGGCGCGCAACTCGCTAACGAAGAAAGTGAGCTGACTCTGCTCACCGCCATCACACCCTGGTTAGACGAGGCGCGGCGCACCCGCGCCACCCAGTTGCGCCACGGCCCTGAAGGTGCGGAACACATCGACCAACGCAGCTGCCTGGTCGCACCCCTGGTCGCGCAGCAGCAGCTGCTGGGCTACCTCTACGCCGATCTCGAAGGCCTGTTCGGCCGCTTCCACGACGCCGACCGCGACCTGCTCGCCACCCTGGCCGCACAGGCCGCCATAGCGCTGGCCAACCTGCGCACCACCGAAGGCCTGGAGCGGCAG
>JANOJR010000445.1:0-2799 GCA_031418855.1 Rubrivivax sp. | reverse complement strand
GCGCGGCTGCGATTCCACGCGGCCTCGCAGCCGGGCGGCACTCACCTGCAACAAGTGAGAGAGGCGGGTGGCTACTACGGTCGGGCAATCAACGACGGTAAATCCGGCCATCTGCGCCATCTCCTTGTGCCGCTCCTCGATCCACACGGCAGGCAGGCCGAAGGCGGGGTCCTGCGTGCGTGTGCCGGGCAGTTGCGCCATCACGGCGCCGCCGTTCGGTCCCGGGCCGCCGGGGTTGATGGCCAACCACATGCCGGGCATGGCCTCGCCCTCGCCGGCCACGGCGCCGCGCAGCGTGACGCGGTACATGCTCGGCTTGAGCTCGACGAGGTTGTCGCGGATATGCACCGGCGGCGGCAGGAAGCCCACGTCCTGCGCGAACTTCTTGCGCACGCCCTTGATGCGGGCGAGCAGGTCGCCCGCGCCATTGGGCCCGCGCGACTTGTCGACGAGCGCGATGAGCCGGTAGCCGACCTCCAGGCCGAGCGTATCCACCGGCGTCAGGTCGTCCCAGCTTGCCTCGGGGTTGGCTTCGCGTGCCGCCACCACCTCGGTGCGCTCGGGTGCCGCGGCGGCGCGCTTCTTGGTCTGGTGCAGCTGCCAGGCGAGCGCCGCCAGCCCCGCCGAGATGACGATGAAGACGATATGCGGCATGCCTGGCACGATGCCGAGCCCGCCGATGATGGACGCGGTGAGCGCGAGCGAGCGCGGCGAGTCGAACACCTGGCTGCGGATCTGCGTGCCGATATCCTGCTCCTTGCCCACGCGCGAGACGACGATCGCCGCCGCCACCGAGATCAGGAGGCCGGGGATCTGCGCCACCAGCGCATCGCCCACCGCGAGCGTGACGTAGCTCTTCGCCGCCTCGCCGGCGCCCATGCCGTGCATGGCCATGCCGATGACGAAGCCGCCGACGACGTTGATGACCAGGATCAGGATGCCGGCCATGGCGTCGCCGCGCACGAACTTGCTCGCGCCGTCCATGGAGCCGAAGAAGTCGGCCTCCTCGCCGACCTCGGAGCGGCGCCGCCGCGCTTCCTTCTCGTCGATGAGGCCGGCGTTGAGGTCGGCGTCGATGGCCATCTGCTTGCCCGGCATGGCATCGAGCGCGAACCGCGCGCCGACCTCGGCGATGCGCTCGGCGCCCTTGGTGACGACAACGAAATTGATGACGACGACGATGGCGAAGACGATCAGGCCGACCGCGAAGTTGCCGCCGATGAGGAAGTGGCCGAAGGCCTCGATGACCTTGCCGGCCGAGGCGGGGCCGGTGTGGCCCTCGGTGAGCACGACACGCGTGGAGGCGACGTTGAGCGACAGGCGCAAGAGCGTCGTCACGAGCAGCACGCTCGGCAGGGCCGCGAAATCGAGCGGGCGCACCATCTGCGCCGAGACCATCACCACCATCAGCGCGAGCGCGATGTTGAAGGTGAACAGCAAGTCGAGCACGATGGCCGGCAGCGGCAGCACCATCATGGCCAGCATCATCACCACGAAGAGCGGCAAGGTCAGCGCCTTGGCCGCGCGTGCTTGCGGGCCGAGCACGTTGTTGAGGTAGCTCGTCAAGCCGTTCATGCGTCGGCCTCGACAGGCATGGCTTCACCGGGGTCGAGCTGCGGCGGCACCACCGGCTTGGGCGGCGCGGCCAGCAGCGCGGCACGTTGTGCGCCGCCATTGCGCAGCTGGAAGACCCAGGCCAGCACCTGCGCCACGGCGCTGAAGAGTGCCGTGGGGATCTCTTTGTCGATCTCGCCGTGCGCGTACAGCGCGCGCGCCAGCGGCGGGGCTTGCAGCACGGGCACGCCGGCTTCTTTGGCGATGTCGCGAATCTTCAGTGCCAGCAGGTCGGCACCCTTGGCCACCACGCGCGGCGCGCCCATGCTGGCTTCGTCGTACTTCAGCGCCACGGCGTAGTGCGTCGGGTTCATGACCACCAAGTCGGCGCCGGGCACGGCGGCCATCATGCGGCGGTTGGCCATCTCGCGCATGCGCGCACGCATCTTGGACTTGATGGCGGCGTTGCCCTCGACGTCTTTGTTCTCTTTCTTCACTTCCTCGAAGCTCATGCGCAGGCGGCGCAGCAGCAACTGGCGCTGCATCGGCACGTCGATCAAGGCCGACGCCGCCAGCGGCAGCAAAAGAAGCATGAGCCCGCCGCTCACGAGATCGGCGCTGGCCGCCAACGCTGCCGGCAAGGGCAAGGCCAGCAGCGTGGCGAAGCGCGCCCAGTGCTCCATTAAGTACAGGGCCCCGATGGCGCCGAGCACCAGCGCCAACGCGCAGGCTTTGCCCATGGTGCCCAACTGCTGCAACGAGAAAACGCGGCCCAGGCCCGCCACAGGGCTGATCTTGTCCCAGCGCGGCATCAAGGGTTTGAGCGTGAAATTCCAGCCGCCGCACAAGACGCCTGCGGCGAGCGCGGCGACCACGATGACGGCGCCCAAGGGCAGCACGATGGCCAGTGCCGCCAGCGTCAGCGCCTCAAGCCGTTCAGTCATGGCGCCGGGCCGTGCCAGCAGCGCGGCGTCGAAGTACAAGCCTTTGGCCAGCAGGCGCTGGCTCCACTCGGCCAGCCACGGTGCGGCGCTGGCCATCAGCAAGAGCCCGGCGGCCAGGGCCGCGACATGCCCGAGGTCACGCGAGCGCGCGACCTGCCCGTCTTCACGGGACTTCTTGATCTTGCGTTCGGTGGCGGGTAAGTGGCGGTCTTGGTCTTGGTCGGCCATGGCGGGCGCAATGTTCGGGTGGCCGTGCCATGGTGCCTGTGAAGGCGGAAAACTTGAGCCAGATAAGCGGCCT
>JANOJR010000444.1:0-1565 GCA_031418855.1 Rubrivivax sp. | reverse complement strand
GGCAGGCCGTAGACGGCGCCCGGCCCGGTCAGCGAGTCGTTGACGCCGAGGAGCAGTTCCTTTTCGGCGGCGAGGGCGTGTAGGCAGGCCAAGGTCATGGTCGCCAGGGCCAGGGCGCGGGTGAACTTCTTCATGTGCGGGTCTCCAGGTTGATGGGTTCATGGCCACGATGAGTACAGGCTTGTTTCATCGGAGCGGTCGTCGCTTGGGTCTAGGTATCAATAGCCGAGATAAGCCTTGCTCACCTCGGGGTGTGCCTGCAACTCTTTCCCGGTGCCTTGCAGCACCACTTCGCCGGCCTCGAATACATAAGCGCGGTCGGCTAGGCGCAAGGCCATCGCCGCGTTTTGTTCCACCAGCAACACGGTCACGCCCATGCCCTTGATACGGGCCAGGGTCTGCTCGACTTCGGCCACGATCTTGGGCGCCAGGCCCAGCGACGGCTCGTCGAAGATGCACAACTTGGGTTTGGACATCAAGGCCCGCGCGATGGCCAACATTTCCTGTTCGCCCCCGGACAGCGTGCCTGCGCTCTGGCGCGAACGCTCGCGCAGCACGGGGAAGAGGTCCTTCATGCGTTCGATGTCGGCAGCTTGTTCGCGGTCGCGTCGGGTGTGCGCGCCCATTTCCAGGTTCTCGAGCACCGACATGTCGGGGAACACCTGGCGGCCTTCCGGGCACATGGTGATGCCCAGCCGCACGATGGCGTGGCCGGGCAGGCCGTTGATGCGTTGGCCTTCGAATTCGATGCTGCCCTGGCGCACACCCACCAGGCCGCAGATGCACTTCAGCGTGGTGCTTTTGCCAGCGCCGTTGGCACCCACCAGCGCCACACATTCGCCCGCCGCCACGTCGAAGCTCACGCCATATAGCACATCGGCCTTGCCATAGCCCGCATGCAGATCGCGTACCTTCAGCATTCAGTGCGCTCCACCCAGGTAGGCGTCGATGACGGCCGGGTTGCGCTGGATGTCGCCCGGGCTGCCCTCGGCGATTTTCTGGCCGAAGTTGAGCACCACGATGCGCGAACACACCTCCATGATGAGGCCCATGTGGTGCTCGATTACCAGCACCGCGATGCCACGTTCGCGGATGCGCTGAATCAGCCCGGCCAGGTCTTTTCTCTCTCTGGCCACCATACCCGCAGCGGGCTCGTCCAGCAGCAGCAGGCGGGGTTCGGTGGCCAGTGCGGTGGCGATCATCAAGAGCCTTTGTTGCGCCGACGAAATGGCCGACGCAGCTTCATCGGCCACGATGCTCAGCCCGACGAAGGCCAGGATCTCTTCGACCTATTTGCGCTGCGCCCGCGCTTCGCGGCGTGCGCCCGCCAGCCTGAACACCGAGCCGCTGGCGCTGCTGCGATAGCGCACGTGGCACGCCGTCAGCACCTGCTCGCGCACCGTGAACTCGGGGAATACGCTGGTGGTCTGGAAGGTGCGTGCCAAACCCAGGGGCACGCGCTCACTGACCGTGAGCCGTGACACGCTGCCACCGCCAAAGTGGATGTTGCCGTGCGTGGGTGGCAGCGTGCCCGATATGAGGTTGACCGAGGTGGACTTGCCCGA
>JANOJR010000443.1:0-2750 GCA_031418855.1 Rubrivivax sp. | reverse complement strand
ACGGTTTCGTGCTGCCAGCGCTGTGCACCATCGCCACGTGCAGCTATGCGCAAGCGGCGGAGTTTCCGGCTGAGGTGGTGGTCGACTACCTCGCCCGCGGCCTCACGCGCCAGAGCGTGCGCCGCGCCAGCGGTGGTGCCGACGACGTGCAGCAGCGGCTGCTCGCCGGCATCAAGCAGGTGCATTGCGCGGCAGGGGTCGACGCCGTCTGGCGCGACGACACCGCCGCCTGGCTGCAACTCCAAGGCGGCGCGCCGCAGCGCTTTGACCACATCGTGCTCGCGGCGCAAGCCAACCAGGCGCGGCGTCTGTTGCGCCAGGCAAGCCCGGTCGAATCAGCCGCGCTCGACGGTTTCAGCTACACGCCCGTGGACGTCATCACCCACGTTGATGCGAGCTTCATGCCCGCACGCCGGCGCGACTGGTCGCCCGTGAACCTGCGCGTGTTGCCTGCCTTCGACACACCCCAGTCGACGATCTGGGTCAACGCCGTGATGCCGACATCAGGTGGTGCGGGTGGTGTCGGTGGCGCTGCCGATGTCTTCCAGACCGTCAACCCGCAAGCCGAACCGGCCGCCACGACGCTCATCAGCCGCGCGCGTTTCGAGCGCCCGCTGGTCAATGCGCAAAGCCAACAAGCGCTGCGCGAATTGCGAGGCCTGCATGCGCAAGCCGATCGCCGCCTATGGTTCTGCGGCTCCTACGCGCAGGCCGGCATTCCCTTGCTGGAAAGCGCCGTGCGCTCGGCGGCGGAGCTGGTGGCGCAGCTGGAGCGCGCAGGGTGAGGCAGTAGCTCTTGAGTTAAGCCGCCGCCACCGGCGAAACGCAAGGCCCGCACGGCGGAACATCTGCCTCAGAAGCGGAAGTTGTCAAGCTCAGTGCCTCATGAGCCTGGCGCCACGCCGCTGGGCCTCGCAGCGACCGAATGCTTTGTCAACGCTTGACGCACATGCGCAACGCGTTGGGCGACGGATTCATCACCTTCGAGGCGCAGCACGGGACATGAACGCTTGGCCAGCCAGGCGTTGTGCCTTGCCAAGCGTCGGCCACGCTCGGGGCCTTCATCGTATTTCGCTGCCCACGCAAGAAACACAGGGTTCACGTGGCCATACTTCTCAAGCTCTCGGCGGCGGAGGCGTTCCAAGCGGATAGGCGCCGGAAGGTACAGGAAGACGATCAGGCGGAACGCTTCCTCCACTTCTGCTCCCCATCCCATGATTGATCCACTGAGAACGACGCATGGTCCGGACTGGATGTCCGTGCGTAGCCGAGTGAGTCGCTCAGCCACAGAACGCTCCAGCCTGAAAGACGGAGACGTTGGGAGCCAGAAATAGTCGTCTGCGTCAAGGTGACGCATCGACAGCTCTTGCGCAACTGCAGCGCCCAGTGTGGTGACCCCACTTCCAGGCGCACCCGTGATGTGAATGTGCATGGCCCTGCGCTGCCTAGCCCGCTAGTCGCCCGCGTCAGTTCAGGTACATCCCCAAATACCGCCGCCCACGACTCACGGCTTCAGCGTCCGGGCACAACGTGAACCACTCGACGAGCTGCAAGCGTGCCGTCTCGCGCCACTCGGCCTTGTCGCGCATCACGATGTCCAGCAGCTGCTCGAACGCGCCGGCAAAGTCGCTGCCGTGGGCCAGGAGTGCGGCGAGCTCAAAACGCGCGTCGAAGTCGCGGCCGTTGGCGGCGATGCGCGCCATCAGCGCCTGCGTGTCGCCCTCGGGCTTGGCTTGTTGCGCGAAGGCGATGCGCGCCATCAGCGCGACATAACGATGGTTGTGCGCTGACTCGGGCAAGCCCGCGAGCAAGGCCTCGGCTTCGGCGCTGGCGGCGTCTTCAGCGTAGGCCAGCAGCCGCTCGGCCAGGTCCAGCGTCACCTCCACATGGCCCGGTTCGTAGGCCAGCGCTTCACGCAGCATGGCCTCGGCCATCGCTGGCTCAGCCGTGGCGGCTTCTTCGCGCAGCTGCAGGGTGGGCGAGGCCAGCGGCTGCACATGCTTGTCGAGAAATTCGCGCAGCTTGCCTTCGGGCAGCACGCCGGTGAACTGGTCGACGACCTTGCCGCCGATGATGAGAAACACCTGCGGGATGCTCTTCAGGCGCAGCGCGCTGGACAGCTGCGGGTTGTCGTCTGAATTGAGCTTGGCCAGCACGAAAGCGCCGCCGTAGGCCGCCACCGTTTTTTCCAAGAGCGGCGTGAGCTGGCGGCACGGGCCGCACCAGGGCGCCCAGCAGTCCAGCAGCACGGGCACTTGTTGCGACAGCTCGATCACGCTGGTCTGGAAGTCGGCGTCGCTGACGTCGAAGATCAATTCAGAAGCATTGGCAGAAGCGGGGGTAGTGGCAGAAGCAGCGGCGTGTGGGTCTGGGTTCATGACAGGGATAAGTAGGTAGACGAAAGTGCGGCATGCCGATGCATCATCGCCGCGATCTCGCCATTGTCTCTGCCGGAGCCCGCCATGCAACGCCGCCACCTCATCACCACCGCCGCCCTGCTGCCACTCACCGTGCGCGCGCAAGCCGCGTGGCCCAGCAAACCGCTGCGCCTGATCGTCGGCTTCCCACCCGGCGGCGGCATCGACTTCACCGCGCGCAACGTGCAGCCCGGGCTCGAAGCGGCGCTGGGCCAGCCGGTGGTGATCGACTACAAACCCGGCGCCGGTGGTGTGCTCGCCGCCACCGAGCTGACACGCGCGGCACCCGACGGCTACACGATCCTGGTGGCCAACGTGGGGCCCTTTTCCATC
>JANOJR010000442.1:0-7328 GCA_031418855.1 Rubrivivax sp. | reverse complement strand
AGCGCGAACATGAAGCCGCGCGCGGCGTTGCACCAGTCGGCGCCGATGGCCATCAGCCGCGCGATGTCAAACGCCCCGATGACCTTGCCCGCCGCGCCGATCTTGATGCGGTGGCGCAGGTTCAAGCCCGTCAGCGTGTTGTGCACCAGTTGCAGGCCTTCTTGCAGCGGCGCGCCCACATGGTCGGTGAATTCCAGCGGTGCCGCGCCGGTGCCGCCCTCGGTGCCGTCGACGACGATGAAGTCGGGCAGGATGTCGCTCTCGAGCATGGCCTTGCAGATGGCGAACCACTCCCAGGGGTGGCCGATGCACAGCTTGAAGCCCACCGGTTTGCCGCCTGAGAGCTGACGCAGCCGCTCGATGAAACGCATCATCTCCAGCGGTGTCGAGAAGGCGCTGTGCTGCGCCGGGCTGACGCAGTCTTCGCCGATGGGCACACCGCGCGCGGCCGCGATCTCGGCCGTGACTTTCGGGCCGGGCAGCACGCCGCCATGGCCCGGCTTGGCGCCCTGGCTGAGCTTGAGTTCGATCATTTTGACTTGCGGGTCGCGCGCGTTGGCGCTGAACTTTTCGGCGTTGAAGCTGCCGTCGTCGTTGCGGCAGCCAAAGTAGCCCGAGCAGATTTCCCAGATGAGGTCGCCACCGTGCACGCGATGGTGTTGGCTGATCGAGCCTTCACCCGTGTCATGCGCGAAGCCGCCCTTTTTGGCGCCACCGTTGAGCGCCAGGATGGCGTTGGCCGAGAGCGCGCCAAAGCTCATTGCCGAGATGTTGAAGATGCTGGCGGCGTAAGGCTGCGTGCATGACGTGCCGCCCTCGCCGATGCGCACGCGAAAGTCAGCCGAGGCCACGGTGGTCGGCGCGATCGAGTGGTTGAGCCACTCAAAGCCGGCTTGACGCACGTCGAGCTGGGTGCCGAAAGGGCGCTTGTCGCTCTGGCCTTTGGCGCGCTGGTAAACCAGCGAGCGCTGCTGGCGCGAGAAGGGTGCGGCCTCGTTGTCGCTCTCGATGAAGTACTGGCGAATTTCTGGCCGAATGAATTCGAGCAGGAAGCGCAGATGCCCGATGACGGGGTAGTTGCGCAGCACCGAGTGGCGGCGCTGGTGCATGTCGCGCCAGCCCAGGCCGACCAGGAACAAGCACACCAGCGCGGCCACGCCGCCAATGTCAAAGGCGACCCAGCAAAACGTGAAGAGCAGCAGACCGACGGCGCTCGCCACCCATGCCGTGTAGCGCACCGGGAAGTAGGCGTCGATCTTGTGCAGCCATTCGTGCATAGCTGTGCTCCAAGGCGGAGTTGCGGTGGCGGATCGTAGCGGCCGGCGTGACGCCTCGATGTGACGAGTTGCGAGGTGATCTCACAGCAAATGCGCGCTTAAGCCGCCGATATACTGCCCGCTGCAGCGCCGATTTGTTCCTGATTGCGGGCGCTTAACAAATACCGCTAAAAGAGGGCTGCCCGACCCGGTGCCCGCTTCGATGCGGTGCCGGGTTTTTTCATGAGCTCCATAGGCATCGTTCAACCCCAGGCCATGCACTTTGGCCAGCCCCTGCCCTTGAAGAGCGGCGCGGTGCTGCCCGAGTACACACTGGCGTTTGAAACCTACGGCACGCTCAACGCCGAGCGCAGCAACGCCGTGCTGGTGTGCCACGCGCTCAACGCCAGCCACCACGTCGCGGGCCTGGACGCGCAGGGCGCGCTTGGCTGGTGGGACAACATGGTGGGCCCGGGCAAGCCGCTGGACACGCGGCGCTTTTTCGTCATCGGCGTCAACAACCTCGGCTCGTGTTTTGGCTCGACCGGGCCGATGCAGACGAACCCGCTAACGGGCAAGGTGTGGGGTGCTGATTTCCCGGTCATGACGGTGGAAGACTGGGTCGACGCGCAAGTGCGCCTCGTGCAGCAGCTGGGCATCAGTCAACTGGCCGCCGTGATGGGCGGCAGCCTCGGGGGCATGCAGGCGCTGGACTGGACGCTGCGCCACCCCGAAAAGTTGCGCCACTGCATCGCCGTGGCCACGGCACCCAGTCTGTCGGCGCAGAACATCGCCTTCAACGAAGTTGCGCGCCGCGCCATCATCACCGACCCCGAATTCCACGGCGGCCACTTTTACGAGCACGGCGTGCTGCCGCGCCGCGGCTTGCGCGTGGCCCGCATGATCGGGCACATCACGTACTTGTCCGACGACGCGATGGAGCAGAAGTTCGGCCGTGAGCTTCGCGCTGCCGAGTTGGGCTACAGCACGCAAGAGGTCGAGTTCCAGATCGAGAGTTACCTGCGCCACCAGGGCGACAAGTTCAGCGAGTACTTCGACGCCAACACCTATTTGCTGATCACGCGCGCGCTCGACTACTTCGACCCGGCGCGCGCGTTTGGTGGCGACCTGACGCGCGCCTTTGCCCAGGCCGCTGCAAACAAGTTCTTGTTGGTGAGCTTCACGACCGACTGGCGCTTCGCCCCGGCGCGTTCACGCGAGATCGTCAAGGCGCTGGTCGACAACCGCATCGCCGTGAGCTACGCCGAAATCGCCGCACCGCACGGCCACGATGCATTTTTGCTAGACGACGCGCGCTACATGAACGTGATGCGGGCTTACTTTGAGCGGGTGGGCAAGGATGTCTGAACGCAGAGACATGGAGATCATTGCCGAGCTGGTGCCCGAGGGCAGCCGCGTGCTCGACCTCGGCTGCGGCAGCGGTGAGTTGCTGGCCTACCTGCAAGCGCACAAAGGCTGCACCGGCTACGGCATCGAGATAGACGACGCCAACGTGCACGCGTGCGTGCAGCGTGGCGTCAACGTCATCCAGCTCAACCTCGAAGAAGGCCTGGCGCTCTTTGACGACCACAGCTTTGACGTGGTGCTGCAACTCGACACCTTGCAACACCTGCGCAACACCGAACGCATGCTGCGCGAGACGGCGCGCGTGGGGGGCATCGGCATCGTCAGCTTCCCCAACTTCGCGCATTGGCCCAACCGCCTGCGAGTAGTCAGCGGGCGCATGCCGGTGACCAAGGCGCTGCCCTACGAGTGGTACGACACGCCCAACATCCGCGTCGGCACCTTTGCCGACTTTGAGGTGCTGGCGCGCAAAACTGGTCTGGCCGTCGACGATAGTTTTGGCCTGCAAAACGGCCGCGTACTGCGACGCTGGCCCAACCTGCGCGCGAGTGTGGCGGTGTTCAGGTTTTCAAAACGCTGAACCGCGCCGCGCGCCTAAACTGCGGCCCCCGAAACCGCGCTGCGGCGCGAGGAGATCCCCATGATTGGCTACGTCACCCTGGGCACCAACGACCTGCCGCGCGCGGCGGCCTTTTACGACGCCTTGCTGGCCGAGATCGGCGCCAAGCGCATCATGGACTTTGGACGCGGCATCGCCTGGGGCGTGGGCATGGACAAGCCCGGCTTGGCCATCATGCAGCCCTTCGACGGCAAGCCCGCCAGCGTGGGCGACGGTGTGATGGCGGCCATCGTCGTCAACGAGCGCGACAAGGTCGACAAGCTCCACCGCCGCGCGCTCGAGCTCGGCGCCAGCGACGAAGGGCCCGTAGGCTTGCGTGGCGAAGGCTTTTACGCGGGTTACTTTCGTGACCTTGACGGCAACAAGCTCAACGTCTTCTGCGTCGGCTAACGTTGGAGATGAGCGCCAACTTCGAACGCGCACGCGAGCTTTTTGTTGAGGGCGTGCGCGCGTTTGAGGGCGGCCATGCAGCGCAGGCGCGGCAGTGTTTCGAAGCCTCGCTGGCCATCGTGCCGGGGCGGCCTTCCACGCTGGTGAACCTGGCGGCCACGCTGATTCGGCTGGACGACCCGCAGGCCGCGCTCACCCTGCTCGACCAGGTGCTTGCGCAGGAGCCGGCGAACAGCGACGCCTGGGCTTATCGCGGCGCGGCGCTGGCCGACCTGGAGCACTTTGAGGAGGCGCTGGCCTGCCAGGAGCGTGTGCTCGCGACCGAGCCCCAACATCGTGCCGCCGCCTTCGAGCGCGCCGCCTTGCTCAACCTGCTGGGCCGCCACCGCGAGGCCTTGCGCGCGCTCGACGAGCTGCTGCGCAGTGACGCCGAGCACGCGCCGAGCTGGATCGAGCATGGCCACACCCTGCACGCCTTGAACCGGCCGGCTGATGCGTTGAAATCCTACGAGCGCGCCTTGGCCTTGGACGACAGCAGCGCCGACGCCTGGAGCCAATACGGCGGCGTGTTGAAAGACATGGGCCGACTGACTGAGGCGGCACATGCTTTTCGCAACGCGCTCTCGCGCGGTGGTGACACCGAGGTCGACGCCTTCATGCTCGCCTCGGTGCAGGGCAGCACCGCGCAGAGCGTGCCGCGCGCGCCGCCGCGCGCTTACGTGCAAGGCCTCTTCGACCACTACGCGCGGGGCTTTGATGAGCACTTGCTCAAAGACCTGGCCTACCGCGGCCCCGAGGCTCTGTGTGCTTTGCTGCCGCCAGCGCGGCGCTACGCCGCAGCACTCGACCTGGGCTGCGGCACGGGGCTGGCGGCGGGGGCGCTGCAAGCCGTGGCGCAGGCCGTTGACGGCATCGACCTGGCGCCTCGTATGCTCGCTCTGGCGCGCGCGCGGGGCATCTACCGCGAGCTGATCTGCGGCGACATCACCGAGGTGCTGCAAGCCAGCCCGCAGCGCTACGAGTTGGTGCTGGCGGCCGATGTCTTCATCTACGTCGGTGCGCTCGAGGCAGCCTTCGAAGCCGTGGCCAGCGTGCTCGCCCCGGGTGGCCACTTTGCGCTGACGCTGGAGGAAGGCGAGGAAGAACTGACGCTTCTAGCCAGCTCACGTTACGCGCACTCTGAGCCTTATGTGCGCCGCTGCGCCGAGGCCAGCCGCATGCAGGTGGTGACGCTCATGCGCGGGCCGATCCGTGAAGAACAGCAGCAGTCCATCGAAGGGCTGTACGTCGTGCTCGTGCGCGATTGATTAACCGGCCGGTGCCTGATCAAGCCGCCTGCGGCGGCAGTGGCGACAGCGGCGCAAATTCGGCCGGTCGCTTGTCCTGCCAGGCCTTGATGGCATGCGCCATCTCGTCGATGTCGAAGATGGCGCTTTGCAAGAGCGTCATCTGTTGCAAGGCCTGGCTGGTGGGGTGGTCCACCGCGTAGTTCAGCGCCATCTTGCTGCCGGCAATGGCCAGTGGTGACTTCGCGGCAATGGCGCGCGCCATCACCAGCGCTTGCGCCAGCAGCGTGGTGGCGTCGGGCCACACAGCGTTGACCAGGCCGATGGCCAGCGCGCGCTCGGCGCCCACACGCTCACCCGTGAAGGCCATCTCTCGCGCCACGCCGGGCGCCACGATCTTGGGCAGGCGTTGCAACACGCCCAGGTCGGCGGCCATGCCGATGTGGATCTCTTGCACGGTGAAAAAGGCGTCGGCGCTGGCCAGGCGGATGTCGCAAGCGGCGGCAAGATCGAGCGCGCCACCGATGCAGCCACCTTGCACGGCGCAGATGACCGGAAAGTGCGCTTGCTCCACCACGTCAAAACATTGCATCAGCGCGCGCAGGCCGTCTTGGAAGGCCAGCCGCGAGCGTGCGTCGCCGGTGTTGAGCATGGGCATGCCACCGGCGAAGACTTCAAGCGCCATGCCGGCGCTGAAGTGGCGGCCGGTGCTTGAGATCACCAGCACGCGCGTGCGCGCCGCCGCGTCCAGGCCACGCACGGCGTCGCGAAAGGCGGTGAAGAAGGCTGGCGCCAGGGTGTTCAAGCGCTCGGGCCGACTCAGCACCAGGTGGGCCACGCCGTCGTCGGTGCTGTGCAGGTCAAAGAAGTTGTCGCTCATGATGCGGATTCACTTGTGTGCAGTCGTGACGCAAAGCATAGCGGCGGCCGTGATCCAATGCGCCCCGGCATGATGAACAAGATCCCCACCGACGACCGGCAATGGCTGCACGTGCGCAGCTGGCTGCTGCCGAGCGCACAACAGTCCCAGTCGCGCGGCGTCATCGTGCTGGTGCATGGCCTGGGTGAGCACCTTGGGCGCTACGTCATCCTGGCGAGCTTTCTCAATCAGCTGGGGTGGAACGTGCTGGGCTGCGACTTGCGCGGGCACGGCGTCAGTGAAGGCAAGCGCGGCGTGCTCAGCGGCGCCGACAACTACCTGACCGACCTCGCGCAGCTGCTCGACAGCATCGGCGACGAATTCCCGGGGCCGCGTGTGCTGCTTGGCCACAGCATGGGCGGCGTGATCGCGGCGCGTTTCGTCGCCGAGGCGCTGGAGCCCGTGCCCGCGCTGTGGTCGCGCAAGGTTGACGCTCTGGTGCTCTCGTCGCCAGCGCTGGACCCCGGCTTGTCGTTCATGCAGAAGATGCTGCTCGCCACCCTGGGCCGCATCGCGCCTAACAGGACACGCGGCAACGGCATCAAGCCCAAATGGATCTCGCGTCAGCGTTCGGTCGTCAGCGGCTACCAGCGCGACCGCCTGGTGCACGACCGCATCTCACCGCAGCTGGCACGTTTCATCATCGACAGCGGCCGCCATGTGCAGACGCGCGCGCCGCGCTGGAGCCTGCCCACGCTGCTGCTGTGGGCCGGTGCCGACCGCGTGGTGGCGCCGCGCGGCTCGGCGGCCTTTGCGCAGGCCGCACCGAGCGACGTGGTGCAAGCGCAGGAGTTCCCCAAGCTCTATCACGAGATCTTCAACGAGCCCGAGCGCGCCGAGGTGGTGGCGCACTTGGTGAGCTGGCTGCGCCGTTTCGAGCCGAAGCCAGCGACACCAGCGACATCAGTGACACCAGCGACGCCAGCGAGCTGATCGGCGCGAGCCCATCGGCGCCGGCCGCGCACTTAAACTGGCGCCCTGCCTACTGCGGCAGGCCCCGCCTTTGAGGTCCACGCCATGAACGCCCCCACACGCCCCCATGAAGCCGCCGCACTGGCGGCTTTTGCCGACACCGCCTGGAACGAGCGCATCGTGCCCGCGCTCATCGAGTACATCGCCGTGCCGGCCAAGAGCCCCATGTTCGACGCCGACTGGTCGCGCCATGGTTTTCTGGACCGCGTGGTGCGCGACGCTGCGGCCTGGGTCGAGTCGCGCAAGCTGCCCGGCTTGAAGCTCGAGCTCGTGCGCCTGGAAGGCCGCACGCCGCTGATCTTTTTCGAGTGGCCGGCCAGCGGCAGCACAAGCAGCGACACCGTGCTGCTCTACGGCCATCTCGACAAACAGCCCGAGTTCAGCGGTTGGCGCAAAGACCTCGGGCCCTGGACGCCGAAGTTTGAAAACGGCTTGCTCTATGGCCGTGGCGGCGCCGACGATGGCTACGCCGTTTACGCGGCCATCACCGCGCTGGAAGCCCTGCACGCGCAAGGCCTGCC
>JANOJR010000441.1:0-2428 GCA_031418855.1 Rubrivivax sp. | reverse complement strand
GCCATCACGCGCGCGCCGCAGATCACTGTCCTGCAAGCCCAAGTGGCCGACGCGCTGGCCAAGGGTGCCACGCTGCTATGCGGCGGCGCAGCACTTCCTGGCCCCGGGCAATGGTTCGAGCCCACCGTCATGACGAACGTTAGCCATGCCATGGACTTGATGCGCGAAGAGAGCTTCGGCCCCGTCATCGGCATCCAGAAAGTGGCCAGCGACGAAGAGGCCGTGGCGCTGATGAACGACACGCGCTACGGGCTCACGGCCGGCGTCTACACGCGCGATGAAACCCGGGCACGTGAGCTGCTGGCGCGCGTCAACGCCGGCAGCGTCTACTGGAACTGCTGCGACCGCGTGAGCCCGCGCCTGCCTTGGTCGGGCCATGGCGATTCCGGTCTGGGGCTCACCTTGTCGCGCTACGGCATCCAGGCTTTCACGCGGCCCAAAGCCTGGCATCTGCGCCAGCCTTGAAGCCGCTTTGAAGCTCACCGTTTTCGACCTCGACCACACGCTGCTCACGGGCGACACCGACGTGCTGTGGTGCGACTTCTTGATGGCGCGCGGCGTGCTCGACCGCGCGAGCTTCGCCGCACGCAACCAGCAGATGGAAGCGCAGTACCGCGCGGGTACCGTCAGCACACGCGCCTTCTGCGAGTTCTACGTCGCCACACTCGCCGGCCGCAGCGCGCAAGCGTGGCAGCCTTTGCGCGAAGCATTCATGCACGAGATGATCGCGCCACGCATTCCGGCGGCGGCGCACGAGCTGGTGCAGCGCCATTCGAGCGACGGCGACCTGGTGGTGATGAGCACGGCCACCAACCGCTACCTCACCGAACTCACGGCCGCGCACTTGCACATCGAGCACCTGATCGCCACCGAATGCGAGGTCGCCGCCGACGGCAGCTTCACCGGCGCCGTGCTGGGCCAGCCCAATATGCGTGACGGCAAGGTGCAGCGCCTGCAAGCCTGGCTGGCGGCGCGCGGGCAAAGCTTGGCTGCATTCGAGAGCCACTTCTACAGTGACTCAATCAATGACCTGCCGCTACTGAGCGCCGTTCAACACGCGGTGGCGGTGGACCCCGATGCGCGGCTGCGCGCTGAAGCGCTGGCGCGGGGCTGGCAGGTCATCAGCCTACGCTGACGGCACCTTCTGGGATCGACACGGCAAGCTTGTGGCGAGCATCGTGGTTGCCTGGTCATGCTCAAGATGACGGGTGGCTAAAGCCACGAAACAGACGATGGCACAGCAGTGAGCGACAAGACGCAGCGCAAACAGGAGGTGAAACAATGGCTCACCCAACCCGACGCGCAGGTTTGAACATGCAGATCGACAACCCGCACAAGGACGCTTCGATGTCCATAGCGGACACCATCCGCGAGGCCGTCATCCGGCTCAGAGCCGACACCCGGACTCAACGCATCATCCTGTTCGGCTCTCAGGCACGCGGCGATGCCCATGCCGGGTCTGACATCGACCTGCTGGTGATCGAGTCCGAGGTTGCTGACCGTGGCGCTGAAATGGTGAGGCTGCGCCGCTTGCTGCGCCGCTTGCCCGCCGCCTTTGACGTGCTTGTCTACACACAGGGCGAACTGGACCGTTGGGGCAAAGAGCCGGGATCGGCCCTGTACTGGGCACTCAAAGAAGGCAAGGTGCTGCATGGTTGAGTCGGTAGCGGCGATGATGTTGCGCTCGGCCGGCGTTGATGTTGCCGCCTGCAAGGCGCTCGATGCGGCACCCGGCATGGTCGACACGGTGATTGGCTTTCATGCGCAGCAAGCCTGCGAAAAATGCCTGAAGGCAACTCTGGCCACGCAAGGCAGCGAAGTCCCCCGTACCCACGATCTGCTGCGGCTTGTTGAACTGCTGGAAGCACAGGGCGTTGTCATCCCGGCCAACGCGCAGTGGATCGACGCGCTCAGCCCCTATGCCGTGGAAGCGCGCTACGGCATGGTGGAGCCCGGCAAACTGGACCGCCAGCGCACGCTTGCGACGATTGACGAAGTGCTGGCCTGGGCTCGCCGGCGGGTCAGTAGCGCTGGGGCCGCCTGACCACGTTGCGCACTACCTGCACAACACGGCCGTACCACGGTACTTTTGGCGAACGCGCTCCATCGAACAGCCCCGAATTCGAGCGCACAAACGCCGAGATTGCCGCCACATTAGCTAACGCGCAACTTGCGGCGGCTCTGGATCCGTATCCGGCTCCACCCGCTCACTCGCGCGCATCTCGTCCAGCGGCCCGTCTTCCAGCACCGGCTCGTCGCTCACATCCTCCGCCAAAAACCCGCCACTCTGATGCGCCCACAGCTTGGCGTAGTGGCCGTCCAGCGCCAGCAACTCGGCATGCGTGCCTTGCTCGACGATGCGGCCCTGCTCGAGCACGATGAGCCGGTCCATGCGCGCGATGGTCGAGAGGCGGTGCGCGATGGCGAT
>JANOJR010000440.1:0-9499 GCA_031418855.1 Rubrivivax sp. | reverse complement strand
CTTGAAAGATATAAAAGCAAATCAGTGATTGTTAATTCCGCAATCCATAACATCGATGTGTTTTCATTGATACATGATGAAGATGTAGCATATGTAAACTATATGAAAGTGATGAATGGATCCATCATACAATCACAAACTATTGAACTCCGGAGAAAACTGGAAGAGACACCGGAAGAATTATTATCCATTGCCATTGGTGTTTTCCGCGATCGTTTTCACAGTGAATCAAAAGAAATTATATTCATTTAGATAAGCGCTTATTTTAAAAATCGACTATGAACTTTAATCTTAGTAATATTCCTGATAGAATACTTAAACTGCTCCTTGAAGCTGCCCACCTGGCGGTCGAGCGCCTCACGCATCGTGCGGCCATCAGTCGCCGGCACCACGCCGGCATGGCGCAACGGCGCCTGCGGGTCGTAGATCTGCTGTGCGGTCAAAGCCCGCGTGCCGTCGCCGAACACGCGGTCGTAGCCGGGTGTGCCGGTGACCGCGCAGCCGCTGCAAAGGGCAACCGCAGCCGCCGCTGCGATCAACAGGCGAAGGGTGCAATGGCGGGCGCGGTTGAACGACGATCTCGGCATCATTTCTTCTCCCGGGTCTGGGTGTCGAAGCCGCCGCCCGGCGGCGCCGGCGGCATGCGCCCAGGCGCTGCGGCGGCAGCCGCTGGAGGAGGGGCCGCGGAGGTTGTCGCGGATGAGGTCCCCGATGAGGTGGGCTCGGCCGCGCGCTGACCTTCGGCCTTGCCCTCGAAGACCAGCTCTTTGCGTGTCGGTGGCACGTAGTTGTCGGTTGGCAGCCGGTAGTTGGCGGGCAGCGGCTTGACCAGCCGCGGCGTGATGACGAACACCAGTTCACTGCGGTCGGTCTGGAATTCGGTGCTGCGGAACAGCACGCCGATCACGGGCAACTCGCCCAGGAACGGGAAGGCCTTGATGTTGGTCGTGGTGTTGTTCTTCACCAGCCCGCCGATGACGAAGCTTTGGCCATCCATCAGCTGCACCGTGGTCTCGGCCTTGCGCGAGGTGAACGAAGGCAGCACCGCGCTGCCGCCCACGCCAGAGATCGTCACGCCGCCGGCGTTCAGCTCTGACACCTCCGGCCGTACCTTCAGGTTGATGCGCCCGTTGCCCAGCACGGTGGGCGTGAACTTGACCGAGACGCCGAACTCCTTTTCTTCCAGCGTCACGGTGCGGCCACCGGCGTCGTTGCTCTGCGCCACGGGAATGAAGATCTTGCCGCCGGCCAGGAAGCTGCCGGTCTGGCCGCTGATGGCCATCACCGTGGGCTCGGCCAATACCTTGACCAGGCCGTCGTTCTTTTGCATGTTCAGCACGCCGTTGGTGACGCCACGGCCAGGCACGGTGCCGTACTGGGTGACGTAGCCCTGCGGGGTGAGGATCACGTTGCCGCCGACGGCGCCGCCAATGCCCGCGACCTGCCCGCCGACCACGGCGTCGACCGAACTGAACGGCACCCCGTTGGGGCCGGTGCGCGAGATCTGCCCGATCGCACCGGCCGCACCACCGAAGATGCCCGACAGGAAGCGCACCATCGAGCCGTCACCCGGCACGTAGGCGCGCGAGAAGTCGATGCCGAACTGGTCGAGCAGGCTCTTCGAGATTTCGGCGACCTTGACCTCGAGCATCACCTGCTGCGGCGCGCCGACGGTGAGCATGTTGACGATGCGCGGGTTGGCAGCTGACGCGCCGCTGCTGCCCTGCGTCTCGCCACCGCGCAAGTAGGCGTTGGCGAGGTCGGTGACACGCAGCAGCACCTCGGTGTCGCTGACCATGCCCTTGAGCACCAGCGAATCAAAGGCCGCGCTGACCTTCACGCCTTCGCCTTCAGGCACCTTGGCCTTCTCGTCAGGCAGCAGGGTTTCGATGGCGTTTTGCAGCCCGCTGGCGTCCATGCCGACCTGGACGTTGAGCATCGTGCAGGCGCCACCGGCATGCACCATCACCACGTTGGTGGCGCCGATCTTGCGGCCGGTAAGGTAGATGTCGGTCGGGCTGAGCAGGCGCACGGCGATGTCGCCGACGCCGGGGCGTGAGGCCACCGACTGCGAATTGGTCGGGGCGCGCGCCGCCATGGTGACCAGGCCGCCGGGCGCCGCAGCGTTGCGTGGGCCATCGGGTTCGTCGCCGCCCGGAACGCCCGAGCCGGTGGCGCCTTCATCGAGCACCATGCGCAGCACCGCCGACGGCGGCCGGTAGCGCGAGGTCTTGCCGACGGCGAGCTGGTAGATCTGCGGCACTTCGCCAACGGCGCTGCATGCCGGCGCAGTCGCGCGTGCGGGCACGGCCGCAGGTGCCGCTGGCGCCGCAGGTGCCACGGCTGCAGGCGCCGGCATGGGCGCACGCGCAGATGCCGCCGCCGGACGCCGCGCTGCGGGCGCTGATGCTGGCGCCGCTGCCTGCGCCACCACCGCTGTGGCCTGCACGGCCAGTACGGCGGCCAGGGCCAGCCGTGCCGTCACGAACTCAACGCGTGTCATGGGGGCCTTTCGTGCGGCGTCGGTAGAGGTCAGAAACATTCGGTCGCCCGGTTGAGCCCGCGGATGATCTCCACGCATTGCCGAGCCACGGGCGCCACCGGTGCCGCGACCGCCACCACGGGCGCCGGCGCCACGCGCCGCACGGCCACGCGCGCCGGGGCCGACGCTAGCGGCGCAGCTGCTGCAGCGACCTTGCCGCCGTTCAGCAACTGTTCCTTGGTCGCGCCGACGGTCGTCGCTTCGGCACTCTCGGACTGGTTGCGCAGCACCAGCGACAAGGTACCGACACTGCGCGCCAGGTCCAGCAATTCGGCCTGCTGCGGCGTCACCTCCAGCGTCACCGCGTTGACGACCTTGGGTTTGGTGTTGTCGCGGTCAGCCTCCTGGGCCACCGCCAGCACCAGGATGCGGTCGAGCACGATCTTCGAGATGGTGCGGTCACGGTCGTTGGCCTTCGCACCTTCGGACTGCGTATTGACCATCACGTCGACGAAGGTGCCCGGCAAGGCAAAGCCGGCGACCCCGACCACGTCGTTGACGCGCACCGTCATCGCACGCTTGCCGGGCGGCACCACCGCCGACAGCCCGCCCTTGGTGCCGACCGGCGCCAGCCGTGCTTCCAGCACCGGCTCGCCACGCTGCACGGTGCCGGTGACGACGCGGCCGTGCAGCTTGTCGACGACGGTGAAGACACCCGGCGGCTGGCTGGCCTCGGGCCAGTCGACCATGCGCACCATTTCAGGGGTGATCGTGGTGCCGAGCGGGATTTCGGCGTTGGCCGCAGCGATGCGGCCCTGGCCACTGTTCTGGCCCTGCATCCAGCGCGCGGCCACCAGCACCGCACCCAGGCCGGCCAACACGGCGATCAACAGCATCAGCATTCCACGAGATCGCATCATTCACCCCGGTTCCAGCAACCGCTTTGCAAGGCCAGTATCAACACGTTACCTGTCCCGAACATGACCCGATTCAGGGGGTTGGGGCCCCCGGAGTTGTGGCGAAGTAGGCATGCCAGGCCCAGTCGATCAACTCGGGCGTCAGCGCGGGCGCCACCGCCAGGTAGGCCGAGCGGCTGGCGATCAGGTGCAAGAGGTCGCGCGGGTAGCAGGCCAGCAAGGGCCGGCCGGTGCGGGCGTGGTAGTCGGCCAGCAGCGAATCGAAGGCGCAGGCGTCGAAAGGCACGCCTTCGCTGTCGCACTCGCGCTCGAAGACCTGGCGGTAGGCGGCAGGTTCGAGCGCCGTGACCTGGATCTTGTGGCCGAGCCTGCGCAGGAAGGCGGCGTCTTCGAGCTGCGCGGGCTCCAAGTTGCTGCTGAACACCAGCACCATGTCGAACGGGATCGTGAACTTGCCGCCGTTGCGCAGCATCAGGTGGTCGTGCCGGCGCTCCATCGGCACGATCCAGCGGTTCATCAGCGCACGCGGCGTGATGACCTGGCGGCCCAGGTCGTCGACGATGAAGAGGCCATTGTTGGCCTTGAAGTGCGGCGGCGCTTCGTAGTACCCGGCGCGGGTGTCGAAGCTCAGGTCGAGCATGGCCAGCGTCAGCTCGCCGCCCGATTTCACACAAGGCCGATGGCACAGCACCCAGCGTGTGTCGGGGCGGCTGCGGCCATCGAGCGCCGGCCGCAGCAGGCTGCCGCCCGGCGCGGCAGCCGCTTCGGGCATCGCCTGGTGGCACTGCGCATCAAAGACGCGGATCACTTCACCATGCACGTAGATCGCATGCGGCACCGCCACCGCGCCGCCGAGCAGGCGTCGCAGCCGCTCGGCCAGGTAGGTCTTGCCCGAGCCCGGCTGGCCATACAGCAGCATCGGCCGGCCCGAGTTGACGGCGGTGCCCAGCAGGTCCAGCAGGTGCGGCGGCACCACCTGGTCGGCAAAGGCCGCATGTACCTCGGCCGCGGTGATGGTCTGCTGCGTGACCGACTGCGCGCGCACCCGGTCGGTATAGGCCTCCAGCGTCACCGGCGCCGGGCCGACGTAGCCATAGCGCGCCAGCCAGTCGGCCGCGCGGGCGCGGCCGCCCTGCGTCAGGTCGTACTGCACGTCGGAGTCGTGTTGACCGCGGCGCACCACTTCCAGCAGCGTTTCGCGGCGCATGAACTGGCACACCGCTTCGAGCACGGCAGCGGGCAGACAGAGTTGTGCGCTGAGTTCGGTCAGCCGCGTCAGGCCGAGCTGGAACATGGCCTTGGCCACCAGCTCGACGACGAAGCTGTTGCTCAGGCCGGTTTCTTCCAGCGTCTGCGGCGCCCGGGGTAATGCCGCCGCGCGGTCGGCCATCGCGCGGCTGGCCGGGAAGGGGAGCAGGCTCACGACAGCGCGCCCTTCAAGGGCGCACCAGCGGCCACAGCAGCGCTGCGGCGGTGCCCAGCGTTATGGCCAGCGCATAGGGCAGGCGGGCGGCAGTGGTCTGCAGCGGCGGCAGGCGCACGCCTTGGCCGCTGCTGCTGCGCAAAGCCCAATCGGTGAGCATGAAGCGCAGGTTGGCCAGCGTCTGCGCCGCGACGCCGCGGCCGAGCATGAAGACCAGCGCTAGCAGGCCGCCGGCGAGCAGCGTGTACAGGGTGGCCGACAGCACGGCAGTGGGGCCGATGAAAGCGCCGACCATGGCCATCAGCTTGACGTCGCCGGCGCCCATGGCACGCAGCAGGTGAAGGGGCAGCATGAGGGCGAAGCCGGTGGCGATGCCGGACAGGGGCGACCACCAGGCGGGGCCGGCGAGCGGGGTTGTCGCTGTCCCCAACGCCAGCGCATGCACGCACAGGGCCGCTAGCGAGCCTGCCGCGACTAGCACGTTAGGGATACGCCGCGACTGCAAGTCGGTGAAAACGGCGCCAAGCAACGCCGCCGCAAGAAGTGCGAGCGCGAGGGCAGTCGGCTGAATGGGCATGGTGGGAGAGGCGAGGCCAGGCTTCGGCGGCAGGAGCCCGACTCCGCCAGAGTTGATCAGAGCGCTGCGGCGACTGATGCGAACGTGAGATTCAGATTGGTGCCGATGAGCGTTACGGCAGCGATGATCACGACGGCAATCAGTGCGGCGATAAGGCCGTATTCGATCGCGGTCACACCACCTTCGTCGCTCGCGAATCGCTTAAGAGAACGAATGGATTGCATGTTGGACTCCTGAGGGGGCAAGTCGGACGGCCAAGCCTAGGACGCAAGAGCGCTTTCAGCCTGGCTTGGGAAGGATCAGAGCGCCGCGGAGACCTTTGCGAACGTGAGATTCAGATTGGTGCCGATGAGCGTTACGGCAGCGATGATCACGACTGCGATCAACGCGGCGATGAGGCCGTACTCGATGGCGGTGACGCCCTCTTCGTCGCGGGCGAACTGCTTGATGAAATTGACGATCTGCATGGTGAACTCCTAGCGGTTGAAAAAATTTGGCGCCTTGAGGCACCTTGCCTAGCGGTCTGAAGGGGCCGGACCCAAACCCTGCTGGCCTGTTGCTGTGACGCCGGCCAGCGATTCGCGCCATTCGATTGAAGCTGCGGCTACAGCGCCGCCACCACTGCGTTGGTCCAAATCGTGTACATCGCAGCCAGCGAAACGCCGGTGGCGTTGATTCCGACGAGAGCGCCTATCGCGATCAACGCCGCCAGCAGCCCATACTCAATCGCCGTCACCCCCGATTCGTCGGCAATGTTGGCGATGAACGATGAAGCGCTGCTGTCCATGAACCGAACTCTAGAGACGCCCGCCGTGCCGCGCAGCGGAGCTTGCAACCGGCGGCAGGCAGGTGCTTTGGCCCATCGGCAGGGGAGGTTTCTCCCCCCGCGTTTGAATGGTGGCCACTGCCGCCACTGCGGCCAGCAGCTCGGCGGCGGGCTGGTGCTTTTCGATAAAAGCCAGTGCGCCCAGGCGGGCTGCGCGCGCGCGGGTGGCCGCATCGCCATGACAGCTGAGCACCAGCACGCCGGCAGCGGGGCCGAATTGGCCGATCAGCGCCAGCCCGTCTTCGCCAGCCAGATCGACGTCGAGCAGCACCACCTCGGGCCGCAGCAGTGCGGCCAGCCGCAAGGCATCGGCAGCGCCGGCGGCCGTGGCAATGCCACGCAGCTGCAGTGGCGCGCAGGCGATCAGCCGCGCCAAGCCTTCGCGCACCGCCAGTTGGTCGTCCACCACAAGCACGGCGATGGGGGGCCGCGAGGGCATGGCTGCAAGCCCGAGTGCACTGATTTGTGACATCGGCCGATGCTAGGCAGTCCACGCGCCTGCCGCATGGGAGGGGGGGGTGGCGCCCGGGAGGACTTTGCTCCCGTCATGCGCCACGCGGCGGTGCTGGCAGGCGGCGCCGCCACGCACCCTGCGGTGCGGCCGAAGTGCCCCGGGCCCGCGGCCCGCCGGACCCGGCCCGTTGGTGTCGGCCTCGAAATGCGGCGCCAGCCGCTCACGCAAGTCGGGCTTGCGGGCAACGCGTGATCAGGTGGTGGCGAAGCGCGTGCAGGCCCCGGCGCAGTGCCTGGGGCACGCTGCAGGCTGCGCCAAGCTCCCTGCCTTTAGCCTGCAGAACCCGGCCGCCGAGCCGCGCCCGCACCGCCTGCAGCAGGGTGGGGCCTTGGTGATAATCGAACGGCCACTTCCCTTCACGCCGTCACACCCTCACACCGTCGCATGACCTTCGCGCTTTATGCCGGCACCATCTTCACGAGCGCGTTCCTGCTGTTCCTGATCCAGCCGATCGCGTCCAAACACATCCTGCCCTGGTTCGGTGGCTCGGCTGCGGTGTGGGCGGTATCGCTGTCGTTCTTCCAGGTGCTGCTGCTGGCCGGTTATGCCTATGCAGACTGGACCAGCCGGCGCCTGGCGCCCCGCGTGCAAGTGCTGTTGCACATCGCGCTGCTGGCGCTGGCAGGGCTGACGCTGCGCGTGCTGGCCGATGGATCGTGGAAACCTGTGGGCATCAAAGACCCGATGCTGCGCATCGTGCTGACGCTAGGGGCCTCGATCGGCCTGCCGTACTTCCTGCTGTCGTCTACCGGGCCGTTGGTCCAGAGCTGGACGGCGCGCAGCCTGGTCGATGCGCGCGTGTACCGGCTGTTTTCGCTCAGCAACATGGCCTCGCTGCTGGGCTTGCTGGCCTACCCTTTTGTGATCGAGCCGTGGGCCAGCCTGGCTGAACAGGCGTGGGCCTGGTCGGCGGTCTATGCGCTGTTCACCGTGATGTGCGCGGCGGCGGGCTGGATGTTTCTCGCCCGCCACGCAGACCCAGGCTCGACACCCTTGCACGTGGCAGCGGCCGCCACCGCTGTGGCGCCACCGCCTGCGCCGGGCTGGGGGCACGGCTTGCGCTGGTTTGCACTGTCGGCGCTGGGCTCGTGGCTGCTGGTGGCCACCACGAATCACCTGACACGCGATGTGGCCTCGGTGCCGTTGCTGTGGATCCTGCCCTTGGTGCTGTACCTGCTGAGCTTCGTGCTGTGCTTCGAGAGCGACCGCTGGTACCGCCGCCACTGGGCCCAGGCGCTGCTGGTGCTGAGCGTGACCATCCTCTGCGCGGTGCTGGTGCCGCTGGCGCCGCACCTTGCCAGCCTCCTAGGCATGACCAGCCCGATGCCATATCTGGTGCTGCTGTTCTCGGTCGGGCTGTTTCTGCAGTGCATGTTCCTGCATGGCGAACTTGCCCTGCGCCGCCCGGCCCGCGAACACCTGACGCGGTTTTACCTGCTGATTTCTCTGGGCGGCGCAGCCGGCGGGTTGATGGTCAGCCTGGTGGCGCCGCGTGTGCTGTCGAGTTACTACGAATTCTCACTGGCCTACGTGCTGCTGGGTCTGCTGGCGCTGGGCATACTGCGGCGACTGGAGCTGGTTCGGGTGGGGGCTGTGGCAGCCATCCTCGCTTGCACGGCCATGCTGGTGGTGAAGGTGCATTCGGACTACACGAACTCGCGCGAACTTCAGCGCAACTTCTACGGCACGCTGGCCACCTCGGACCTGGGCACTGACGCACCTGACACTGCATGGCGGCGGCTTGCACATGGTTCCATCGTGCATGGCACGCAGTTCCTGGCGCCACAGCGCCGGCAGCAGGCCACCAGCTACTACATCCCGACTGCAGGCCTCGGCCGGGCCATCGAGGCCACGCGGCGCGAAGGCCAGCACATCGGCGTGATCGGCCTGGGGGCGGGCACGACCGCGGTGTATGGCCGCGCCGGCGATGTGCACCGCTACTACGAAATCAATCCGCAGGTGATCGAGATCGCGCAGCGCGAATTCAGCTTCCTTCGCGACAGCGCTGCGCGCATCGAGCTGGCCTTGGGCGATGCGCGGCTGGTGCTGGAGCGCGAGGCACCGCAGGGCTTCGACGTGCTAGCCGTGGATGCGTTTTCGGGCGACTCGGTGCCCGCCCACTTGCTGACCCGTGAAGCCATGGCGGTGTACTTGCGCCACATGCGGCCCGATGGTGTGATCGCCTTTCATGTCAGCAACACGCACCTGGCGCTGGCGCCCATCGTGGCCGCCGTGGCAGCGGATGCAGACTGTGCTGCCGTGATGGTGAAGGTGGCCGGCAAGGACACGGACATCACGCAGCAGCCGTCGGACTGGGTGCTGGTGGCGCGCAACCCCGCCGTGCTGCAGCGCTTGCCCATCCAGCAGGCGGCCCAGCCCGTTGCCCTGCGGCCGGGGCACAAGGTCTGGACCGACGACCACAACGACCTGATCAGCGCCTTGAAGTGAGCTGCGTGGTTAGCGTTGCCCGTTGTGAACGCCACGCAGGTGGAAGGGCTCGCGTGCTGATGCGGGTTGATGCGAGTTGATCGCATGATCCACGGCAATCCCGGAACACAGCGCAATCTGATTGAGGGTGTGGCCGAACTCAAGATCGACGTCGGTTCCGGCTATAGCGTCTACGACGCACGGCGCGGCAAGAGGTGGCTTCTGCTGCTGGTGGGCGGCGACAAGTCGTCACAGTCCAAAGACATCGCCATAGCACTTGAGCTCAATCGAAACTTTGTGGAGTAGAGGTCATGACCAAAGTAGCTACAAAGA
>JANOJR010000439.1:0-2104 GCA_031418855.1 Rubrivivax sp. | reverse complement strand
GGCCGCCGCACTGGCCGGCGCCTGGAAGCTGGCCAAGCTGACCGCGCTGTACGACGACAACGGCATCAGCATCGACGGCCGTGTCGCGCCCTGGTATGTGGACGACGCCGGCGCGCGTTTCCGTGCCTACGGCTGGAATGTAATTGGCCCCATCGACGGCCACGACGTGGGCGCGGTCGACGCCGCGCTGGCGGCTGCGCACGCGCAAAGCGACGCGCCTACCCTGATCATCTGCACCACCACCATCGGCAAAGGCTCGCCCAACCGCGGCGGCACGGCCAAGGCGCACGGTGAAGCGCTGGGGGCCGACGAGATCAAGCTAACACGCGAAGCACTGGGATGGAAGCACGAGCCTTTTGTCATCCCCGAAGCGGCCTATGCGGCGTGGGACGCCAGAGTCGCCGGCGCCAAGCGCGAAGCGGCGTGGACCAAGACGTTTGCGGCCTACAAGGTGGCCTTCCCCGAGCTCGCGGCCGAATACTTGCGGCGCATGCAAGGCGACTTGCCCGAGGCGATGGCGCAGCTGGCGGCCGATGCCGTCATCGCGGCCAACACCAAGGCCGAAACCGTGGCCACACGCAAGGCCAGCCAGATTGCGCTGGAAGCCTTCACTGCCGCACTGCCCGAATTGCTGGGCGGCTCAGCCGACCTCACCGGCTCGAACCTCACCAACACCACGCACACATTGCCCTTGCGCTTTGACGACAAGGGCGTGGGCAACGGCGGCCGCCACATCAACTACGGTGTGCGCGAATTTGGCATGGCCGCGGTGATGAACGGCGTGGCGCTACACGGCGGCTTCATCCCCTATGGCGGCACTTTCCTGACCTTCAGCGACTACAGCCGCAACGCTATCCGCATGGCCGCGCTGATGAAGCGCCGCGTCATCCACGTCTTCACGCACGACAGCATTGGCCTGGGTGAAGACGGCCCCACGCACCAGAGCGTGGAGCACGCCGCCAGCCTGCGCCTGATCCCCAACCTGGACGTCTGGCGCCCGGCCGATACGGCTGAAACGGCCGTGGCCTGGACCATGGCGATTGCCAACATCACGCGGCCCAGCGCCTTGCTGCTGTCGCGCCAGAACCTGCCTTACCTGCCCAAGGCGCGGTTGGACACCATCGCCAGTGGCGCCTACGTGCTGGCCGAGCCCAGCGAGGTCGGGCTGAAGAAAAAAGCCCAGGCCGTGATCATCGCCACCGGCAGCGAAGTGCACCTGGCCTTGCACGCACAAGCGGCGTTAGCAACCCTGGGCGTGGCCGTGCGCGTGGTCAGCATGCCCAGCACGACGGGGTTTGACCGGCAAAGCGCCGCCTACAAAAGCAGCGTGCTGCCGGCCAAGCTGCCGCGCATCGCGGTCGAGGCGGGTGTCACCGACGGTTGGTGGAAGTATGGCTGCGCGGCGGTGGTGGGCATCGACAGCTACGGTGAGAGCGCGCCCGCGCCGGCGCTCTTCAAGCACTTCAGGCTCACGGCGGAGAACTTGATGGCGGTGGTGCACACGGTGGTGCGCAAAGCCTCGGGCAAACGCTGAAACGCGCTCAAGCAAGCTAACACGCGAAGTGAGATGACCATGAACCAAGCCCTGCGCCTGAGTTTGACCCTGGTGCTGGCCCTCGTCGGCGCGGCGGCGTCGGCGCAGCGCCTGGACAGCGTGAGCGTCACCCCGGCCAACGCCAAGCCGGGCGAGGCGGTGAACATCACTGCGCGGTTTGACGTCAGTGGCGGCCTGAACTGCGCCGTGCGCGTGCACTTTGGTGACGGCCAGACCAAGGACATCAAGATCAACCAGGAAAAAGACGCGAACTACGCGCTGAGCTACAGCTACGCCAAGGCCGGCACCTACACGGTGAAGATCGAGCCCAAGACGGCATTGCCGACGCTGAAGTGCCTGGGTGCTAACCAGGAAGCGAAGGTGACGGTGATGGCGCCGCCGCCACCTGTGGCCGCCGCACCGGCCGCGCCCGCCGCGCCGGCCAAAGCCAGCGGCCCGGCGTGCCCTGCGGGCTGGACGCTCATCGCCAAGAGCGTGAACAAGAAGAGCGGCGCGTACGAGTGCAGCGCGAGGGCCGGCACGGCCGCGCCCGCCGCCAAACCGGAGTGC
>JANOJR010000438.1:0-6873 GCA_031418855.1 Rubrivivax sp. | reverse complement strand
GACACCACGCGCATCCACGCCCAGCTCCTTGCTCAAGGCTGCGGTGCCGACGAACGAGACGTTGTAGAAGCTGCCGACAAAGCCGGCCTTGCGCGCTTCGCGAATGAAGGCCGCGCAAGAGCGATAGGCGCTGATCTGCACGATGGCGTCGGGCTTGGCGTCGACGATGGTCCGCGTGGCCGCAGCCACATCGACCGTGTTGCGCTCCACCGTGCCCAGTGCTGCGGGCTTCAGGCCCAGGGGTAGCAGCGCGCGCACCACGCCGTCGAGCCCGGCTTTGCCGTAGCTGTCGTTCTGGTGAAAGACCGCGATGTTTTTGATGCCCACCGAAGTCAGCTGTTTGACGATCTCGGCGGTCTCGTCGAAGTACGAGGCGCGCACGTGGAAGGCGTAGCGGTTGAAGGGCTCGCGCAGCGCCTGCGCGCCGGTGAAGGGCGCGACAAACGGCGTGCGCCCGGCGGTGGCCAGCGGCAGGGCGGCCAAGCTGGTGGGTGTGCCGACGTAGCCGAAGAGGGCAAGCACGTCGTCGGCGATGAACTTCTGCGTGTTGGCAGCACAGCGGTCGGGCTCGTAGCCGTCGTCCATGATGCGCAGCTCGATAGGCCGGTTGGCCACACCACCGCGTGCGTTGGTGCGATCGAAGTAGAGGTCGGCGCCGATCTTGAATTGCCTGCCGAGCTCGGCCGCCGGGCCGCTGAACGCTGCCGACTGGCCCAGCACGATGGCGCGCGACTGCGCCCATGCTGGCAGTGCCAGCGAAGCGCCCGCAGCGGTAGCGCTTTGGATCAAGGTTCGTCGCAACATCGTGTCGGTCTCAGCGGACATTTTCCCATGCGTATGTGGGCGCGATCCCTATGTCATAGTGTATTCATGATGCCCACGCAAACCAGCCCTGCGACGCATGTGGTGCGCGCCACCTGCCCGCATGACTGCCCCGACACCTGCGCCATGCGCGTGACCGTCGAGAACGGCCGCGCCGTCAAGGTGCAGGGCGACCCGGACCACCCACCCACGCATGGCGCCTTGTGCACCAAGGTCTCGCGCTATGCCGAGCGCAGCTACCACCCCGAACGCGTGCTCACGCCGCTCAAACGCGTCCGACGCAAAGGCAGCGGCAGTTTCACTCCGGTGAGCTGGGACGAAGCATTGACGGACATCACGACGCGGCTGCAAACCATCGCCGCGCGCGACCCTCAAGCCATCCTGCCCTACAGCTACGCCGGCACCATGGGCCTGGTGCAGGGCGACGGCATGGCAGCGCGCTTCTTCCACAAGCTCGGCGCGTCGCTGCTTGACCGCACGATCTGCTCGTCTGCAGGTGGTGATGCGCTCGCCGCCACCTACGGCGGCAAGATCGGCATGCACACGGAGTTCTTCGCCGAGAGCCGCTTGATCGTCATCTGGGGCAGCAACTCGATCGCGTCGAACCTGCACTTCTGGACCTTCGCGCAGCAGGCCAAGCGCGCTGGCGCGACACTCATTTGCATCGACCCGCGGCGCACCGAAACAGCCGAGAAGTGCCACCAGCACATCGCCTTGCTTCCCGGCACCGACGGCGCGCTGGCGCTGGCCTTGATGCACGAGCTGATCCGACTTGATCTTTTGGACCACGATTACATCGAGCGTTATGTCGACGACTGGCCTTTGCTGCGCGAAAAGGCCCTGGCCTGGCCGCCCGAGCGCGCCGCAGCTGTGTGTGGCATCACGGCCGACGAGGTGCGCGCGCTGGCGCTGGCCTACGGCTCGACCAAGCCCGCCGCGATCCGCCTGAACTACGGCATGCAGCGTGTGCGCGGCGGCGGCAATGCTGTGCGCCTGATTGCCCTGCTGCCTTGCCTGGTGGGCGCCTGGCGCCACCGCGCGGGCGGCCTGTTGCTGTCGAGCTCGGGCTGGTTCAAGGCCTTTGTCGACAACGCCACGTTGCAGCGGCCTGACTTGTTGGGTGAGCGCCGCCCGCGCACCATCAACATGTCGACCATTGGCGACGACTTGCTGCGTGAGGCCTCGCCCGCCTTCGGGCCGAAGGTCGAAGCGCTGGTGGTCTACAACAGCAACCCGGTGGCCGTGGCGCCGCATAGCAGCCGCGTCGTAGAAGGCTTCG
This sequence comes from Rubrivivax sp., assembly GCA_031418855.1. Taxonomy (GTDB): domain Bacteria; phylum Pseudomonadota; class Gammaproteobacteria; order Burkholderiales; family Burkholderiaceae_C; genus Rubrivivax. Next base: position 4,772 of record JANOJR010000438.1, on the reverse strand, counting down.
CGCGCGAAGACCTCTTCACCGTCGTGCTCGAGCACTTCCTCACCGACACCGCCGACCACGCCGACTACGTGTTGCCGGCCACGACCCAGCTCGAACATTGGGACGTGCACATGGCCTACGGCCACACCTACGCCATGCTCAACCAGCCCTCCATCCCCCCGGTGGGGCATACACGCTCGAATGCAGCGATCTTTCGTGAACTGGCCGCGCGCATGGGTTTCACCGAGCCCTGCTTCAGCGACAGCGACGAAGCCATGGCGCGCCAGGCTTACCGCCAGGACGCCGTGCCCTGGCAAGAGTTGCTGGACAAGGGCTGGGTCAAGTTGCCGCTGCCCGACGCGCCGTTTGCGCAGGGCGGGTTCGCCACCGCCAATGGCCATGTGCAGGTCAAATCGCCCGAACATGGCGTGCCCGACTACCTTGCCAACTATGAAAGTGTGCAGTCGGCTCCAGCCTTAGCTGCCCAATTCCCGCTGGCCATGATCTCGCCGCCAGCGCGCCACTTTCTGAACTCCACGTTCGTCAACGTCAAGAGCCTGCGCAGCATCGAAGGTGAGCCGCTGGTGGAGATCCACCCTATTGATGCGGCACCGCGTGGCATCCAAGACGGCGCCATGGTCGAGATTCGCAACGCACGTGGCCGCTACCGCTGCAAGGCCACGCTCAATGCGCGCGCGCGCCCCGGCGTCGTCAACGGCCTGGGCGTGTGGTGGCGCAAGTTTGGTGTGGACGGCAGCAACGTCAACGAGCTCACGCACCAGCGCCTGACCGACATCGGCCGCGCGCCGACGTTCTACGACTGTCTGGTTGAGCTTGCCCCGGTGTGAGCTGGCGGCGCGCGCTGATCGTGACCAGCCTTGCCAGCGCTGCGCTGCTCGCGGCCACCGTTGCCGTGTCGTGCCTGAGCAGCGGCTGCAGCTCCTTGGGCTACTACGCGCAGGCCGTGGGCGGCCACATGGACGTTGTGAGCCGCGCCAAACCTGTCGCCGGCTTGCTAGCCGACGCTGCCACGCCGCCAGCCTTGCGCGAACGCCTGGCGCTGGCCCAACGCATGCGCGACTTCGCCAGCAGCGAGTTGGCGCTGCCCGACAACCGCAGCTACCGCGCGTTCGCCGACCTGCAACGCGGCGCCGTGGTGTGGAACGTGGTGGCCGCGCCCGAGCTCGCGCTAACGCTCAAAACGTGGTGCTTTCCGGTGCTGGGCTGCGTGGGTTACCGCGGCTACTTTGACCGCGCCAGCGCCGACGCCATGGCCGCCGAGTTGCAGCGCGAAGGCTGGGAGGTCAGCGTCTACGGCGTGCCGGCCTATTCCACGCTGGGTTGGACCAACTGGATCGGCGGCGACCCGCTGCTCAACACCTTCCTCCACTGGCCCGAAGGCGAGCTCGCAAGGCTGATCTTCCACGAGCTGGCACACCAAGTGGCGTACGCGAATGACGACACCACCTTCAACGAATCGTTTGCCACGGCTGTCGAGCGCATCGGCGGCCAGCGCTGGCTGACGACCCGCGCCAGTGATTCCGCACGCGCTGAGTACGCCGACTTCGACGCGCGCCGTAAGAGCTTTCGTGAACTCGCCGCGCGCCAGCGCCAGCGCTTAATGCAGCTCTACGCCAGCCCTTTGAGCGACGATGAAAAGCGCCAGCGAAAGCTCGAACTCAAAGCTCAGCTTGAAGCCGACATCGCCGCGCTCAAGGCCGGGCCCTGGCGCGGCTTCACGGGTTACGACGCCTGGTTCGCGCGCGCCAACAACGCAAGCTACGCCGTGCAAGCGGCTTACGACGATTTGGTGCCGGCCTTCGAGCGCCTGTACCAGCAGCAAGGCGGCGATCTCACGCGCTTCTACGCCGAGGTACAACGCTTGTCCGCATTGCCCAAGACTGAGCGCCGCGCCACACTGGGCGCGACACCCTGAGGAGACGAAACGTGCCCGACATCCGCATCCACCGCGACCACACTCTGGGCTTGGCCAAAGCGCGCAAGGTCGCCTGGGCATGGGCCGAGCAAGCCGAGGCCAAGTTCGCCATGGAATGCACCGTGATCGAAGGCGAGTTCAGCGACACGGTGGAATTCACGCGCTCGGGCGTGAACGGCCAGTTGATCGTGGCGGCCGATCACTTTGACCTGCACGCCAAGCTCGGCTTCTTGCTCGGTGCGTTCAGCAGCACGATCGAGACGCAGATTCAGCAGACGCTGGACTCGCTCTTGTCCGCAGGGCAAGCCAAGGCTGCGACGAAGGCCGCACCGGCGAAGAAGGCGGCGGCCAAGAAGTAGTCAGCGCCGGCGCAAACCCAGCCACATCACGGTGGCCACCACGAGCAACCCGCCGGCTACCTGCACCGGCGCAATGGCCTGGCCAAGCACCCACCAAGCCAGCACCAGCGCAAAGATCGGCTCGACGTTCATGATGGCCGAATTGCCCACCACGCCCAGGCGCGGCAGCACCGTGAACATGATGGTGAAGGCGGTGCCGTAAAGAAAGATCAGCGCCGCCAGGCCTTGCCAGCCCGCACCGGTGCGCGGCAGTTGCGGCCCGCCTTGCGCCACCACCGCCAGCCCCGCGAGCACCGCCACAACAGCCAGCGTGGTGACGGTGCGCACGCGGCCATCCACACCACCGGCTTCGTGTTGCGTCAGCACCAGCGCCAGGCCAAAGGTCGCGCCTGCCACCAGCGCGAAGACCACGCCCACGCCGATGCGCGACCACTGCCCCGCAGCCCCCAGGCCCGAGGCGGCGCCAAAGACATCAAGCGCCAACGCCAGGCCGATAAGGATCACCGGCATCGCAATCATCAGCGTGCGCTGCGGCACGCGCCGGTAGACCACCCAGTCCCAGAACGCCGTCCACAGCGGATAGGTGTTGAAGGCCAGCAGCGCCAGCGCCACCGGCAGCCGCGCCACGGATGAATACAGGCACAGGCTTTGCACACCGATGAGCAGGCCAATGGCCGGCAGGATCTTGCGCTGCCGCGGCGTGAACTGCGGCCGCGCGCCTTGCGTGGCCAGGATGGCTAACACCACAAGTACGGTGACGACGCTGCGGCTGAGCACGGCCGTGGCCACGTCGACACCGTCGTTGAACGCGAAGCGCGCCGCGACGTGGTTCGCACCCATCATCAGCGCGATGAGCAAGAGCGTTGCGAACGCGGCGCCGGTCAGCGCCCGCGTGGACATCTGTGTCTCTAGCGGCCTACTTCAATGACTCGATGAGGTCGATGTACTCCTGCATCGCCTCACCCTTGGCCTTGCCTTTGACGCCGGCCCAGGCGTCGTATTTGGCGCGGCCCACCATGTCGGTGAAGCCGGGGCGCTTGCCTTCGACATCACCATCGGTGGCCTGCTTGTACAGCGAGTACAGCTGCAACAGCGTGGCGTTATCGGGCTTCTCGGGCAGGCTCTTGCTGGTGGCTACGGCCTTGTCGAATGCGGCTTTGGGGTCGGCCATGGCGTTCACTCCGTTGGGTAAAGTCGGTCTTGACGCTGTGCATGTTACCCAGCATCGTCGGCAGCCCGCCCAACCCACATCCTCTAGGAGAAACCCGATGGCCAGTGAACGCATGTCCCGGGTCGACAACGCCTGGCTGCGCATGGACAACGACGTCAACCTGATGGTGATCGTGGGCGTGTGGCTGCTCACGCCGGCATTGGCCTACGAGGCATTGGTCGAGCGCGTGAACGACAAGCTGCTTCAGTACGGCCGCTTTCGCCAGAAGGTCGTGCAAGACGCCATGGGCGCGAGCTGGGTGGACGACGACGCCTTCGACATTCACCGACACGTGGTGCATGAAAAGCTGCATCGCGCCAAGGGCCAGAGCGCCGAAGCGGCCCTGCAAGCGCGCTGCGGCGCACTCGCCACCACCAAGCTCGACCCCGCACATCCGCTGTGGACTTTTCACCTCATCGAAGACTACGCGAGCGGCAGCGCCATCATCGTGCGCATCCACCACTGCATAGGTGACGGCATCGCCTTGACGTCGGTGGTGATGTCCATCACCGATGGCGGCAACGACCCGCCCAAGCGCCGCCGCAAGGCCAGCGACGATGAACACGCCGAGGGCGGCGACTGGCTCACCGACGCCGTGCTCAAGCCGCTGACCGATGTCGCCGTTAAAGCCATCGGCATGTATGGCAAGGGTGTGGCGCGCAGCGTCGAAGCGCTGGCCAGCCCGCAGCCCATGACGGGCTCGATCGAGATGGCACGCACGGCCTACCAGGTGCTGAGCGACGTGGCGGCGCTGGCGCTCTTGCCCGACGATTCGCCGACCCAGCTCAAAGGCAAACCGGTTGGCAAGAAGCGCGTGGCGTGGAACCAGCCGCTGCCGCTTGAGCAGGTGAAGATGATCGGCCGCGCGCTCAACTGCTCCATCAACGACGTGCTCTTGTCGTGTGTGGCCGGCGCCATCGGCCAGTACCTGCGCGAGCGCGGCGAAGACCCCAAGGGCAAAGAGATCCGCGCCATGGTGCCCGTGAACCTGCGGCCGATTGAAAAGGCCTGGCAGCTCGGTAATCGCTTCGGGCTGGCGCCACTGGTGCTGCCCATCGGCATCGAGAACCCCATCGAGCGCGTGTACGCCGTACACCGGCGCATGGCCGAGTTGAAGGGCAGCTACCAGCCGCTGCTGGCCTTCGCCGTGCTCTCGGTGGCGGGGCTGATGATCAAGCCGGTGCAAGACGCCATCCTCAACCTCTTCGCCAAGAAGTCCACCGCCGTGATGACCAATGTGCCGGGCCCGGCCGTGCCGCTCAAGTTGTGCGGCTCGACGATTCGGCAA
>JANOJR010000437.1:0-9158 GCA_031418855.1 Rubrivivax sp. | reverse complement strand
TGCCTCGGTGTCGACCAAAGGCAGCCTCACAGCCGCAGCCCACGCCGAGGGCGTGGCGCCCGCCGTCATTGGCCGGCGCATCGACGCGCTGGAAGAACGCCTGGGCGTGAAGCTGCTGGTGCGCACCACGCGGCGCATCACACTGACGCACGAAGGCAGCGCGTTTCTCGAAGACTGTCAGCGCTTGCTTACCGACCTGGCCAATGCTGAAGCCAGCGTCAGTGAAGGTGGCGTGAAGGCCAGCGGGCACCTGCGCATCACCGCGCCGGCAGGTTTTGGGCGCCGCCACGTAGCACCGCTCGTGCCGAGCTTCATCGACCAGCACCCGGACGTCAGCGTCTCGCTGAATCTCTCAGACCGCGTCGTCGACATCGTCAACGAGGGCTTTGACTGCGCCGTGCGCGTGGGCGACCTGGCCGATTCAAGCCTGGTGAGCCTGCGCCTGGCCGAAAACCGGCGCTTGTGCGTGGCCGCACCCGAGTACCTGGCGCGCCGGGGCACACCCAAGACGCCGGCCGAGCTGGCACGCCACGAATGCCTGACGCTCAGCTCCGACGCCAGCCAGACGCGAGGCTGGGCCTTTGTCGTCGACGAGCAGCTCACGCACTTGCGGCCCAGCGGGCGCATCGATTGCAGCGACGGTCAGGTGCTGCACGACTGGTGCTTGCGCGGCCTGGGCATCGCCTGGCGCAGCACCTGGGAGGTCGAGCACGAGGTGGCTGACGGCAGCCTGGCGGTGGTGCTGGCCGAGTTTGCGGCGCCACCCAACGGCATCTACGCCGTGTTCCCCCAGCGCAAGCACTTGCCGCTGCGTGTGCGCTTGTGGATCGACTTTCTGAAGCACACGTTTGGCGACGCAGGCTATTGGGCCGGCACCACCGCCCAGCGTTGAACGCGACTCGCGCCAGGCGCTGAACGTCTACGGCGCGGCGTACACGCTGCGCAGCTGCGCCACCAGGCTTTGCGTGTGCGGCGGCAGCGCGCTGAAGCGCCGCACACACATCAGCAGCTGGCGGATGAGATAGGGGTCTGACAGCGGCAGCACCTCGATGGCCATGGTGCGCGCCGCGCGCCGGGCGGTGGCCTCGGGCAGGATGGCCACGCCCACGCCGCGCTCGATCAGCCGCAGTTGCGCGTCGAAGCTGGGCACGCGCACGCGGTAGTTCAGCGCGGCACCGCGCCCGGCAGCGCGTGCCTCCCAGGTGTCTTGCAATGCGCTGCCTTCGGGCAGCCCGACGACGTCGCAGCCGTCGGCAAGGGCTTCCGAAACCACACGGCCGCCGGCCTCTTGCACCAGGCGGTGGCCACGCGGAACTGCCAGCGCGAAGCGGTTGATGACCAAGGGGAAGAACTCGAGCCCGTCGATCTTGGGGCGCTCGGTGACGAAGGCGATGTCCGCACTGCCAGCCACCACGGCCTGCACGGACTCTTCGCTCGCCGCTTCGGCGACCGAGACGTTGATCTGCGGGTGGCGCGCCAGGAAGTCGCCCAAGGCATCCGGCAGGTGCTCGCGGATCGCGGCCGAGGTGCCGATCAAGGCGATGTGGTGCTTGCGGCTGTGGGCGTGCTCTTGCAGATCCAGCCGCAGCCGCTCGGCCTGATGCAGCACCGAGCGCGCATGGTGCGTCAAAGCCAGCCCGGCAGCGGTGGGCACCACGCCGCGGCGCCCGCGAACCAGCAGCGCGGTGGACAGCGTCTGCTCCATGCCCAGCACGCGCGCGCTGGCTGCGGCCAGTGACAGGTGCGCAGCGCGCGCGCCGGCCGTGATGCTGCCGGCGTCGACGATGCGCAGGAAGAGCCGTAGGTCGATGAGGTCGAAAACAAAACTCACGGGGCCACCACGGCGTTGCTTGGCACGCTGGGCCCGGGTGGCCGCTGCAAGTGGGGCGGTGCAGCGTCGCCCAAAAGGCTGCCGACCAGCTGCCGCGTCGCCGCCTGCAGCTCGTCCAGGTGGCGCACGCACAAGCGCAGCGCGAGTGCCGCGAAGTCTTCAGCCAGCGGCACGATGCAGATGGCCAGCGCGCGCGCGTGGCGCTGGGCCGTGCTGCGCGGCATGAGCGCGATGCCCGCGCCACGCGCCACCAGCCGGCACTGCGCGTCGAAGCTGCCGACGCGGATGCGGTAGTTGAGATGGCGGCCGCGCTGCGCCACGCGGCGGTCCCACAGCTCCTGCAGCGCCGCACCTTGCGGCAAGCCGACCACGTCGCACAGGTCGGCCTGCGCCAGCGAGATGGGCCCGGCCTGCGCCGCCTGCACCAAGGGATGGCCGGGTGGTGCCACGACAACCAGCCGGTCGGGATAGAAGAGAAAGGACTCGAGCTCAAAGACGTCGGTGTTCTCGCGCACGATGCCCACGTCGGCGGTGCCTTCGGCCACAGCACTGACGACCTCATTGCCGGGCCGCTCGTCCACGCGCAGGTTGACATGCGGGTGGGCCAGCAGATAGGGCGCCAGCCGCTCGGGAACGACCTCGTGCAAGGCGACCGTGTCGCACAGCAAACGCAGCTGCACCATCGTGCCCTGCGCATGCTCGGCCAGGCCTCCGTGCAGGCGCTCCATCTGTTGCAGCAGCGCGCGCGCGTGCAGCACCAGCGCCTGGCCGGCGGCGGTGGGCTGCACACCACGCGGCTCACGTACCAGTAGCGGCGAGCTCAGCGTGTCTTCCATCGCCAGCACGCGCGCACTGGCCGCGGCCAAGCCGATCTGGGTGGCATCAGCGCCGGCAGTGATGCTGCCCGACTCGACGACATTGAGAAACAGCTGGATATCGATGAGGTCGAAACGGAAAGTCATGTCGGCGCTCGGTTACGCAAAGCTGCCTTCGGCTAAGCCAGAGGCAGGCTCCGCATCTGCTGCATTTTCAAGCGCTTGCTGGCAGCGCAGACTTCATTCATCGCGGGAAGGACTTGCCTGCATCGCCCACCGAACACGCACGAGGAACGCCATGATCGCTGCCCACGCCGAGTCAACAAACTTTCACCCCGCGCCGATGTTGCCGCCGATGCACGCAACGTGCCCGCCTGAGTTGGCGACCTTGATGGCGGGCATCGCCTCGGGTGAACAGCGCGCGCTGGAGCGCTTTTACCGCCTCACGCTGGGCAAAGTATTCGGCTTGGCGCTGCGCATTGTGCGTTGCCGCGCCACGGCTGAAGAAGTCGCCGAGGACGTCTACGTCCAGGTCTGGCACAGCGCCGCCCTCTACGACCCGCAACGCGGCTCGCCCATGGCCTGGTTGTTGACGATCTGCCGCAGCCGCGCGATCGACACCTTGCGGCGTGCCGACAAGGCGATCCTCGATCCCGACCCCACCGAGCGCGTGGACGCCATCAACCAACAGTTGCCCGGGTTGCAAGACCTGTTGCAGGCCACTCAGGAGCACACCGCCCTGCATGCCGCCCTGGCCACGCTGCGGCCTGAGCAGCGCCAGATGCTCGCCCTGGCCTTCTTTCGTGGCCTGACGTACAACGAGATCGCGGCTGCGGCGCAGATGCCGCTGGGCACCGTAAAGTCGCACATCCGCCGGGCACTGGCCACATTGCGTGGGACGCTCGGCACGGATTGACGTCGTGGCCCCGCTTGAAAAATGTACCCTGATGACCCCACGCCAGCACCTGCGCCGGACGACGTAGCGCGGTTGATGCAGGAAGAGCTGGATCCCATCACGCTGCCGCCTGGTCAGCGCGAGGCACTGCTGCGGCGCATTCTTGAGCGCACCGGCGGCGAGTCACCGCTCGCCCCTGCGCCGCCGCCCAAGGCCGACTGAAGCCGGGCGCCGAAGGCTGCCCGCGTCGCGACTGCGTGCTGGCTGCGTGCATGAGGGTCCAGGTACCATCGAGCGGAGCCTGCGGGCCCCGACGCACCGACGGGGGCCTCTGGCCCGGCCCTGAAACCAGGCTTGCCACTTCCGAGTTGCCGCGATGCTGCGGCGAGCGATGCCGCTGCAATTTAGCGACGCATGAGACCCGTGAAGACTTCGCTGCCGCGTGGACTCGTCGCGCTGGCACTCGGCATGGCGGCGGGCGTTGCGCTTGCTGCCGACGACGCATCGGGCTATCCGTCGCGCGCTGTCACCATCGTCGTCGGGTTCACGTCGGGTGGCGCCACCGACATCACCGCACGACTGCTGGCAGCCAGGCTCAGCCAGGCGCTTGGCAAGCCGTTCATCGTCGAGAACCGGCCCGGGGCGGATTCCAACATTGCCACCGAACAGTTAGCCAGGGCCAAGCCCGACGGCTACACCTTGTTGATGGCCACGATCGCCAACGCCACCAACATGACGACCTACAAGAACCCTGGCTACGACACCACGCGCGACCTGAGCCCGATCGTGCTGGTGGTGTCCACGCCCAGCGTGCTGGTGGTCACGCCATCGTTGCCGGTGACGGACTTGCGCTCGCTGATCCGGCTGGCGCAGGCGCAGCCCGGCAAGCTCAGTTTTGCGTCGTCTGGCACCGGGGGGTCGACGCACCTGGCGGGTGAGTTGATGAAGTTGCGCGCGGGCCTGAACCTCGTGCACATTCCGTACAAGGGCGCCGCGCCCGCCATGCAAGACGTCATCGCCGGCCATGTGTCGATGGGCTTCATGGCCTCGCTGGGTGCGTTGGCGCAAATGCAGAGTGGCCAGTTGCGGCCTATCGCGGTGGCCCATGCCCGCCGGCTCGCCGAGCTGCCCGACGTGCCGACCATGGCTGAGGCTGGCATGGCCGACTTTGAGGTGAGCTCCTGGAACGGGCTGGCCGCGCCGACCGGCACGCCCCAGCCCATCATTGATAGGCTCAACACCGAGGTCAACAAGATCCTCGCCTTGCCCGACGTTCAGCGGCAGCTGCAGGCGCTGGGTGCGCAGTCTGTGGGCGGTTCGTCGGGGCAATTTGCGGGCCATGTGCGCTCGCAAATCAGCAGGTGGCGCGACGTGGTCCGCACGTCGCGCGTGGCGCTGGACTGAGGGGCCCCGTGGATCTGTGGCCCCAGTGGCGCCCCCCGCAGTGATCTCGTTAGCGCGAGCCCAACGACAAACCCGGCCGTAGCCGGGTTTGCGTTGAGCCAAGACCAGTGCGCAGGTCTTACTTGCTCAGGCACTCTTTCATGTGGGCCTTGCGCGCGTCGCCCTTCATGTCTTTGGCGCTGGCGTTGCAGGTGGTCATCTTGCTCTGCTGGGTTTCTTTTTTGGCCGAGAGGCAGGTCTTCATGAACGCCTTGCGCTCGTCGCCCTTCTTGTCGCCAGCGTCTTTGTTGCAGGTGGCCATCTTGCCTTGTTGTGCCGTGGGCTCGGCAGCCATGGCCGAACCTGCGGCCAGGCCAAAGGCCATGGCGGCGCAAACGATGAATGCTTTCATGGGGTCGCTCCTGAGTGAGTTGGGATATGTGTGAACCTGGGTAGCCGCCGGCGATTTCAGCAGAGGCGGTGTCCTGCGGCAAGGGCAGCAACGCGAATGCCTGGCGTTTAGATGACGATTGGCCGACTGCCCGCTGGGAAATCAAACGACCGTAACCATTGGCTACATGATGCGCCGCGGGTGGTGCAGCGCTTCATGCGCGGCATGCAGCCGGCGCACCAGCACGCGGATGAACGCGCCGTCGAAGAGGTGCTTGGTGCCCATCGAGAGCTGCTCCAGCATCTGCGGCGTGAAGGCGATGGTGGTCGCGGCTTCACTCACCAGCACGTCGGCGCTGTGCACGCGCAGCTCGGGGTTGGGTGCGAGGTAGGCCATCTCACCCACCGAGGTGCCTGCACCCAATTGCGCCACCCTTTGGCCGTCTCGATAGACCTCGATGGCGCCCAGCGCAATGATGTGAAAGCTGTTGCCGGCTTCGCCTTTGCGGTAGAGCGCGGCGCCGAAGTTGTGGCGCTCCCAGCGCGCCCGGTGCACCACCTCCCACAGCTCGACGTCACCAAAGCCGGTGAAAAATTCGAGCTGGCGCAGCAGGGTGAAGCGCTCGGAGTCCAGCACCGATTGCAGCGGCCCACGCGGCACGTCGCCGCGCGCGACGATCTCCGACAGGCCTTGCGCGAAGGCGTCCCAGTCCAGCGGCCGCCCTTCGCGTGCTTTGCTCAGGCCGCCGTGGATGAGCGCTTCCAGCGCCGGCGGCACGCCCTGGCGCAGACCACCCAGCCCCGGCGCCTCGGTGTGGTGAATTTGGTGCATCAGCGCATGCTGCTCGGTGGCGTCAAAGGGCGGGCGACCGGCGATGAGGTGGTAGAGCACCGCCGCCAGGCCGTAGATGTCGGCGCGGCTGTCGAGCGCGTCGCCGCTCAGCTGCTCGGGCGACATGTAGGCCAGCGAGCCCACCCGGTAGACCTGGGTGCGCTCAGCGTCGAGGTTGAAGACGCTGCCGAAGTCGCTGATCTTCACGTCCACGACCTGGCCGCCGTCGAGCACAGCCAGCAGATTGGCCGGCTTCACGTCACGATGGATCAGCCCCTGGCGGAACACGTAGCCCAGCGCCATGGCGCACTTGAAACCGATCTCGAGCACCTGCGCCAGCGGTAGCAGCGCGTGCGCGCGGCAAAAGCGCCGCAGCGTCACACCGGGCACGTACTCCATCACCAGGTAGGGTGCTTCGGTCTCGAAGACAGCGTCGAAGATCTGCACGACGTTGGGGTGGTGCAGCCGGCCCACGAGTGCGGCCTCAGCGGCGAAGAAGCAGCGTTGATAGCGCTGCTCGCGCTCGTCGCCGGGCAGGTCGGTGCGCACACGCTTGATGGCCACGTCGCGGCCGTGAAATTCATCGTGCGCGAGAAAGACTTCGGCCGTGGCGCCCTGCCCCAGGCGCGCGCGCACGGCGTACTTGCCGATCATGGCGGGCAGCTCTTCGCGGGGGTCGGCTTGGATGCGTGGGAGTCGGGCGGACATGGCGGGTCGTCAACAGCTCAGAGCGCCGTCGTCCCACCATGGTGCCGCTGCGCTGGCGCGCGCATCCGTTGATGAACGGGGGGAACACCGCCTTGACACCAGCGCGCCACCACCACATGGGGCCATGCAGGCCAAAAGTAGAATCGACGCATGATCCAAGCCAAGCAGGCGTTGCAGGGCGCGCTCACCCAGGCCCTGACGGAGCTGGCGCCGGGCGCGGGCATTGCGGCCGCCTTCGAATCCCCCAAACAAGCCAGCCACGGCGACCTGGCCATCACCGCCGCCATGCCGCTGGCGCGTGCGCTGAAAAAAAATCCACGCGAGCTCGCCGCCGCCCTGGTCGCCGCGCTGCAAAAGCAAGAAGCCGTACGGCGCTGGGTGCAAGACATCGAGATCGCCGGCCCCGGCTTCATAAACCTGCGCCTCACGGCAGCCGCCAAACAGGCCGTGGTGGCCGAGGTGCTGGCGGCAGGTGACGCGTTTGGCCGTGCGGCCGCACGCGACGAGCGCGTGATGGTTGAGTTCGTCTCGGCCAACCCCACCGGCCCGCTGCACGTGGGCCATGGCCGCAACGCGGCGCTCGGCGACAGCCTGTGCAAGCTGCTGGAAACGCAGGGCTACAGCGTCTATCGCGAGTTCTATTACAACGACGCCGGGGTGCAGATCAACAACCTTGCGGCCTCGGTGCAAGCGCGCGCCAAGGGCCTGAAGCCGGGCGACGAGGCCTGGCCCGAAGCGGCCTACAACGGCGAGTACATCGCCGATATCGCGGCCGACTTTCTGGCCGGTAAAAAGGTGCAGGCCGACGACCGTGAGACCACCGCCAACGGCGACACGAGCGACCTGCCCGCCATTGGCGCCTTTGCCGTGGCCTACCTGCGCCATGAACAAGACCTGGACCTGCGCGCGTTTGGCGTGCGCTTTGACCACTATTACCTGGAGAGCAGCCTCTACAGCAGCGGCCGCGTGGACGACACCGTCCAGCGCCTGGTGGCCTCGGGCAAGACCTTTGAAGACGGCGGCGCGCTCTGGCTGCGGACCACCGACTACGGTGACGACAAAGACCGTGTCATGCGCAAGTCGGTGCCAGCTGGCGCCGACTCAAAAGGCACCGATGTCAGCGTCTACACCTACTTCGTGCCCGACGTGGCCTACCACCTCGCCAAGTTCGAGCGCGGCTTCACACGCGTCATCGATGTCGTGGGCAGCGACCACCACGGCACGGTGGCACGTGTGCGCGCGGGCTTGCAGGCCGTGGGCATGGGCATACCCCAGGGCTACCCCGACTACGTGCTCTACAAGATGATCACGGTGATGCGTGGCGGCGTGGAGGTCAAGCTGTCCAAACGCGCGGGCAGCTACGTCACGCTGCGCGATCTGATCGAGTGGACCAGCCGCGACGCCGTGCGCTTTTTCCTCAGCAGCCGCAAGGCCGACACCGAGTTTGTGTTCGACATCGACCTGGCACTCAAGGCCAGCGACGAGAACCCGGTCTTCTACGTGCAGTACGCGCATGCGCGCATTTGCTCGGTGCTGGCGCTCTACAGTGGCGAACGCGACTTCGCCAATGCAGACTTGTCGCACTTAAGCGCACCCAGCGAAGCCGCGCTGATGCTGCGCCTGGCCGCCTACCCCGAGCTGCTGGTGCGTGCCGCGGCCGAACTAGCACCGCACGACCTGGCCTTTTATGCGCGCGACCTCGCTGGCGCCTTCCACAGCTACTACGCGGCCGAGCGCTTCCTGGTCAGTGAGCCGGCGCTGGCGCGCGCGCGCATGGCCTTGCTGCAGGCCACCGCGCAGGTGCTGCGCCTGGCGCTGGCAGTGCTGGGTGTGAGCGCCCCGCAGGCTATGGCACGTGAACCCGAAAGCAATGCCCAGGCCGCGCCTGCGCTGGAGAGCTGAGGCATGAGTCAACTACGGATTCAACAACGCGGCAGCTTTGTGCTGGGTCTGGTGGTGGGCTTACTGGTGGGCCTGTCGCTGGCGTTGGGCGTGGCGCTGTACATCACCAAGGCGCCGGTGCCCTTCGTCAACAAGGTGCCGCCGCGCACGGCCGAGCAAGACAAGGCCGAAACCGAGCGCAACCGCGACTGGGACCCCAACGCGCCTTTGAGCGGCCGAGGCAATGCCAAGCCGGTACCCGCCGTGGCGGCGGCGTCTGCGGTGCCGGCGCCGGCCAGCGGCGCCAAGAGCGGGCGCGATCCTGCCGCCATCCTCGCTGGCGGCGCAGCCAGCGCGCCCGCTGCGGTGAAGTCCACCGCGCCTGGGGTCGACCCGTTCATGTACTTCGTGCAAGTCGGCGCC
>JANOJR010000436.1:0-1757 GCA_031418855.1 Rubrivivax sp. | reverse complement strand
TCGCCGGCGCCGGTGACGCCTGGTCCACAGGCCTTGGCACCGAACTGTGCCGCAGCGTCGCACGCGCGCACCGCAGCGGTGAGCGCGTCGGCAGCGTGGCCTTGTTCGACCGCCCGCAAGGCGGCGCGCGGTTTGAGCTCGTGTTGCCCTGACGCCGGCCGGCGGCGCTGAATAGCCCGCCATGACCCGAGGTCTGAGCCAGCGCAGCGACAATCGCGGCTGCCGGCATCCTGCTGGCCCGAGCTGCCCTTGCAAACCCTAGACCCCCCGAGCGCCGCCACACCGGCGCGCGCCATGAAAGCGCTGACGGCGTACCGCCCGTTCTGGGCCAAACGTTTCGGCCCCGCGCCCTTCCTGCCGATGAGCCGCGCCGAGATGGAGCAGCTGGGTTGGGACTCGTGCGACATCGTCATCGTCACCGGTGACGCCTACGTCGACCACCCGAGCTTTGGCATGGCGGTGATCGGCCGTGTGCTTGAAGCGCAAGGCTTTCGCGTCGGCATCATTGCGCAGCCCGACTGGCAAAGCGCCGAGCCCTACAAAGCGCTGGGCAAACCGAACCTGTTTTTCGGTGTCGCCGCCGGCAACATGGACTCGATGATCAACCGCTACACGGCCGATCGAAAGATCCGCAGCGACGACGCCGACACCCCCGGCGGCTTGGGTGGCAGCCGCCCCGACCGCGCCACCCTCGTCTACACGCAGCGCTGCAAAGAAGCCTGGAGCGAGGTGCCGGTGGTGGTGGGCGGCATCGAAGCCAGCCTGCGCCGCATTGCGCATTACGACTACTGGCAAGACAAGGTGCGCCGCTCGATCCTGGTCGACAGCAAGGCCGACCTGCTGGTCTACGGCAACGCCGAGCGCGCCATCATCGAGATCGCGCACCGCCTGGCCGCGCGCGAAAGCGTGCAGCGCATCACCGACGTGCGCGGCACCGCCTTCATGCGCCGCGACGATGACGCAAGTGCGCGCGGTTGGTTCGAGATCGACTCCACCGAGGTCGACCGCCCGGGCCGCATTGACGAGCACATCAACCCCTACCTGACGACAAGCGAAGCCGCCGCGTCGGTGGGTGAAAGTTGCGCCAAAGAAGACGGCAGCTCGCCACCGGCGCAGGCCATCGTCGCCATGCCCACCACGCGCAAGACCGGCGCCGTTGTCATGCCCGCGCGCGAGAAAACCGTGCTGCGCTTGCCCTCCTACGAACAGGTCAAAAGCGACGCCGTGCTCTACGCCCACGCCAGTCGCGTGCTGCACCTGGAAACCAACCCCGGCAACGCGCGCGCCCTGGTGCAGCGCCACGGCGAGCGTGACGTCTGGATCAACCCGCCACCCATCCCGCTGGCCACGGCCGAGATGGACCATGTGTTCGACTTGCCCTACGCGCGCAGCCCGCACCCGCGCTACCAAGACGAGAAGGGTGGCCACGACGGCAGCACCAAGATCCCCGCCTGGGAAATGATCCGCTTCAGCGTCAACATCATGCGCGGCTGCTTCGGCGGCTGCACCTTCTGCTCGATCACCGAGCACGAGGGCCGCATCATCCAGAGCCGCAGTGAAGACTCGGTGATCCGCGAGATCGAAGACATTCGCGACAAGGTCAAGGGTTTCACCGGCGTCATCAGCGACCTGGGCGGCCCCACCGCCAACATGTGGCGCATCGGCTGCAAGACCACCGCCATCGAAGCCGCCTGTCGCAAACCGAGCTGCGTCTACCCCGGCATCTGCCCGAACCTCAACACCGACCACGGCCCGCT
>JANOJR010000435.1:0-2734 GCA_031418855.1 Rubrivivax sp. | reverse complement strand
CGCGCCGGGCTTGTTGTCGATGATGATTTGCTGGCCCAGCACCTTGGCCGCGCTCTCGGCGATGGCGCGCATCACCGCGTCGGTGGAGCCACCTGCGGGCCAGGGGCAAATGTAGCGGATGGGCCGCGCCGGGTAGGCCTGTGCCCAGGCGCTTGCGGGAAGCAGCGTGGGCAATGCAATGCTGCTGGCGGTGGCGGCAGCGTTGACGACAAAACGGCGGCGGTTGGCTTGGATGGTCATCGTGAGCTCCTTGTTCAGTCAGCCGTGACCTTACCCGCACGCACGACTTCCGCCCATCGGGGAATCTCGCGGGTGATGAGCTCGGTGAATGCCTTAAGCATGCCCGGCATGGGCAGCGCGCCTTCCATCGCCAGCTGCGGCGCGACGTCGGGTAAAGGCAGGGCCTTGTTGATCTCGGCGTTGAGCCGCGCTACCAGCGCAGCGGGTGCGCCCGCAGGCGCGACACATCAGGCAGGGCCGCCAGCCGCGGTGTGCTCGGCACCGCCAGCGCACGCAGCCGCCCGCTCTTGATGTGCGGCAGCACGGTGGGCGCACCGGTGAAGCGGGCGTCGATCTGAGCGGCGATCAGGTCGGTGAGCGAAGGGGCGGTGCCGCGGTTGGGGGTGTGCAGCATGACGAGCCGCGCTTTCAGCTTCAGGTACTCGAAGGCGATGTGCGCGGCGCTGCCGTTGCCGCCCGAGGAATAGCTCAGGCGCCCGGGCCGCGCGCGCCAGCGCGATGAATTCCGCGAAGGTTTGGGTGGGTGAAGCGGCAGGCACCACCAGCACGTTGGGCACGCGCGCGACCCAGGCCACCGGCGCAAAACTCTTCAGCGGCTCGTAGCCGAGTTTGGGGTAGACGGCAGGGTTGACAGCCAGCGTGCGCGCCAGGATGTCGGTGCTGCCGCTGGGGGTGAAGGGCACCACCAAGCGGACGGAGCGCGTGAACTGTGCCCACGCTTGGAACGTTAGCGAAGCCAGCCATGGAGCTAGCAGCACGCCACGCCGGTTCCTGTCTGCGCCAGCCTTCAATCCGGCTTGATGCCCGCGCGCTTGACGATGTCGCTCCAGACCTTTTGCTGCTGGGCAATAAAGGCCGCGAACTCTTCGGGTGGCCCGCCGCCGCCGACCGCGCTGTCACTCGCAAAGCGCTCGGTCACGCTGTTCGACTTCAGCGCCTTGAGCGACTCTTCCTGCAAACGTTTCACCACGTCGCGCGGCGTGCCGGCGGGGGCCAGGATGCCGTACCACTGCGAGGTCTCGAAGTCCTTGAAGCCCATCTCTGCCACGGTGGGCACATCGGGCAGCGCCGGCAGCCGCTGTGCCGTGCCCACGGCGATCGCGCGTAGCTTGCCGCTCTTGATATGCGCCATCAGCGCCGGCAAGCCCGCCGAGCTGGCCTGTGTGCGCCCGGCCAGCAAGTCGGTGAGCTGTGGCCCGGTGCCGCGGTAGGGGATGTGGGTGATGAACATGCCCGTCACCAGCTTCAGGTATTCCATCGCCAAATGCCCGGCGCTGGCGTTGCCGGCGGTGCCGTAGTTCAGCTTGCCTGGGTTCTTCTTCACATAGGCCACGAACTCCTTGAAGTTGGTGGCCGGCACGTCGGGGTGAATGACAAAAAGGTTGGGCACCTTGGCCAGCAGCGTGACGGGCATGAAGTCTTTGTTCACGTCAAAAGGCTGGTTAGGAAAGATGTACGGGTTCACGGCCAGCGAGCCGACGTGGCCAAGGATGATGGTGTGGCCGTCGGGCGCGGCCTTGGACACGTCCACCATCGCTGGGATACCCGCACCGCCACCTTTGTTGTCGACGAACACCGTCTGGCCGAGTTGCTTGCTCAGCTCATGGGCCACCGTGCGCGCCACGATCTCGCTGGTGCCGCCAGGTGCGAAGGGCACCACGAAGCGGATCGACTGGCGGGGCCAGGTACTTTGCGCGTTAGCGAATGCGGGCAGCAGCAGGCCGCTGCTGCTGAGCAGGGTGCGTCGGGTCAGGGTCATGGTGGGCTTTCGTGTCGTGGCGGCGGGCGGATTGTGCAAGCTGGCGGCGCCTGCGTGGCGCTCAAGCCGCGAAGGCCAGCTCCAGCTCATCGATCAGCCTGCCGACATAAGCCACGGCCTCGTGGATGGGCGCGGGTGAGCTCATGTCGATGCCTGCCGCTTGCATCAGCTCCAGCGGCTTGAGCGTGCCGCCGGCCTGGAGCACCGAGAGCCAACGCTCGACGGCCGGCGCGCCCTCAGCGCGGATGCGCTGGGCCATCGCTGTAGACGCCACCAGGCCCACCGCGTAGGTGTACGGGTACAGGCCCATGTAGTAGTGCGGCTGGCGCATCCAGGTCAGCCGCGCGCCGTCGTCGATCTCGACCGTGTCGCCCCAAAAGGCACTGAGGATGTCGCCCTTGAGCTGGCACAAGAGCTGCGCGGTGACGGCCTGGCCGGCTTCGGCCTGGACATAGACACGGTGCTGCAATTCGGCTTCAAGCAGGTGCGTCACGAAGTTGTGGTGGAAGGTGCCCAGCACTTGCATGATGACGGCGCGGCGCATGCGCGCGTCGCTGGTGCCGGCGAGCATGTGCTGCGCCAACAGCATCTCGTTCATGATCGACGGCGCTTCAACAAAGGGCATGGCCGGCCGCGTATTGCCCAAGCGCTGGTGCTTCATGGCCAGGCGGAAGTGGCCACCGTGTCCGAGCTCGTGGGCCAAGGTGAAGACGTTGCGCATGCTGTCGGCCCAGG
>JANOJR010000434.1:0-5224 GCA_031418855.1 Rubrivivax sp. | reverse complement strand
CCGCGTCTGGCCTTGGCGCTGGGCATGGCCGAAGAGTTCTTCTTCAATGCTGCCAGGCAATACGGTGGCGCAATTCACCGGCACAAACAGGCCGCCGGCATGCGCGCTGAGGCGGTGCAGCGAAAGCGCGGCGAGCTCCTTACCCGTGCCCGACTCACCGGTGAGCAGCACCGTGCTGTCCACCGCGGCCACGCGGCGCAGCGCCTCGTGCAGGCCCTTGATGACGATGGAGCGCCCGACCAAGCCGCCCGCCGCCGGTGTGCGCTGCGACAAGGCGCGTTTGAGTACCCAGTTTTCGCGCTTCAGCCGCGCGCGTTCCATGCCGTGCTTGAAGGCGTTGAGCACCTGCGTTACGCGAAAGGGCTTGAGCAAAAAGTCGCTGGCGCCAGCGCGCAGCGCTTCGATGGCGGTCTCCAGGTCGGCGAAGGCCGTGATCAGTACGACTTCGCTTTGCAGGCCTTGCTCGCGCATCTCGCGCAAGAGCGTGATACCGTTTTTTCCCGGCAGCGAGATGTCCAGGATGACGAGGTCGAAGCGGTGCTTTTGCAGCAGCACTTCAGCCGCCTCGGCGGAGTCGGCAGTGAGCACCTGGCCTGCGCGCGGTGTGAGTGTCTTTTGCAGGAAGTTGAGCATGCCGGGCTCGTCGTCCACGACAAGCAGCGAGGCATGCGGCCAGCGTTCCACCGCAGGCAGTGCGGTGGCGGCGGTGCTCGGGTCATGGCGCGGCATGGCGCTGCGCCTCAGCGTTGCAGCCGCTGCAATTCTTCCAGCGTATTGGCGTTGGCGAAGGCGGCGGCGTCCACGAAGTCGACCTCCACGCAAGCGTGCAGTGCCGTCCACTTGTCGATCTTGCGCTGGCCGTCTTGCAGGTACGCGACCAGGCTCTCCATCAACGTGGACTTCATCAGGCTGAACACCGGCTGCACCTGGCGCACGCCGTCGTCGGTGGTGGCGGCCATGGCGATGTCGGCACCCGATGCGACCAGCGCCTGCGCCAGCCGCTCAACCAGATCGACGGGGAAGTTCGGGCTGTCGCAGGGCACAGTGACGAGGTAGGGCGTCTCGCAGCGCTCTAGACCTGCCAGCCAGCCTGCTAACGGCCCGGCGTAGTCGGCTTGCGCGTCGGGCCAGACCGGCACGCCCATCGACTCATAGGCCGAGAGGTTGCGGTTGGCGTTGATCATCAGCTCACCCACCTGCGGGCCCAGACGCAAGAGCGCGTGCAGCGCGAGTGGCACGCCGCCGAAGGGCTGCAAGCCTTTGTCGACGCCGCCCATGCGGCTGCCGCGGCCGCCGGCGAGGATGAGGCCGGTGATCTCGCTGGGGTTGATCGTGTCGATCGTGTCGAGGTTGTTGTTCATGTTTCCAGCAGGTCAAAGCCTTGCGTCTCGACCTGCACAAAGGCGTCGGTCAAAGCCGCCACGGCACGCCACAACACGGCGCGCGGGTGGGCGCGCACGGCTTCGCATAGCAGCGGCACCCAGCTCTGCACATGGGCGCGAAAAAAACGGCGCTGCTGTTCGAGATTGACCACCGCCGCGTCCTCACCGGCGATGAGGTAGCGCATGACCTCGAAGACATAGGCCACATGGTCTTCGGTCTCGACGCGGTTGGCGTCGCGTGTCAGGCCCAAGGTGTTGAGGTCGGTGCGCAGGGTGGCCAGCGGCTTTTCGTTGAGAAAGCCGCTCAAGTAAAACGAGCCGTAGGCAAAGACTTCGGGCTTGCCCACGCCGTGAAAGAGCGCCTCGTGTTCTTCGGCGGCTGCTAACGCTGAACTTGCACGCACCGCCGCCACGAGCTCCTGCCACGGTGCTTCCAGGTGGCCACCTGCTTGCGGCGCCTGGGTCACCGCCACCTTGAACTGCTCGAACAAGGCCGCGTCGGGCGGCGCCAGCCACAGCTGAGCGAGCAGCCCGTAGAGCTCGGCGCGCTCCAACTCTTCGTCGGGCGAGCCCAGGCTGATGGCAAGGTTCTGGGTCAGGATGGATTCGTTCATAGGTCGGTGATGCGGACTTCGTCGGGGTCGCTATGCAAGTCGATGACGCGGCAGTCGGCGCACATCTTCAGGCGTTCTGCGGCCTTGCCCTGGAAGGCCGAGTGGCCCGCCAGCTTGGCCATCATGACTTCAATGGCGCGCAAGGTGCCGAAAGGCTTGGCGCAGCGGATGCAGCAAAAGGGCTCCATCTCGTTGATGACACGTGACTGCTTGCGTGCTTTGCCGCCGTCGGCCAGCCACAGGCGCGGCTGCAAGGTGATGGCGTCTTCAGGGCAGGTGGTCTTGCAGATGCCGCACTGCACGCAGTTTTTCTCGATGAACTTGAGCTGCGGCTTCTCCGCGTTGTCGGCCAGCGCTGCGGCGGGGCAGGCGCCCACGCAGCTCAGGCACATGGTGCACTTGGCGGTGTCAACTAACAGCGAACCGTAGGGCGAACCGGCGGCGGGCAAGGTGATGGCCTCGGGCAGTGGCGCGCTGCGTGGTGCTTGCGCCATCAAGTGATCGATGGCCAGGTCCAGCGTGCCGCGTTTGTCGGGTGTGGCGGCGAAGGTGGCGGCGCGGGTTACGCCTTGTGCAGGAGCTGCGCGCAAGCTCGCGTCAAGCGCCGCGAGATCGCTGCCGGCCTGGATCACATGGAAGTGCTGACCGGCGTAGCCCAGGCCCGTCATCAAGGCTTGCGCCACCGCCATCTGCTCGCTCAGCGCCTTGGCGTACTGCGGCGCTTCTTCCTCGCTGAGCAGCACCCAGACCTGGCTGGCGCCTTGGGCAATCGCTGTGAGCCACAGGTCCAGCCCCAGGCTGGCGGTGTGCCACACGGCCACCGGCAGCACGCGCGCCGGGATGCCCTGCCGTTCCTTGTTAGTTCTTGCCGCGCGCCCGAGTTCATTGACGATGCGCACGCCTGCGACTTCACTGTGCAAGAGCAGCACAGCGTCTTTGCCGCCAGCGTGGCCGTAGGCGGTGAGCATGGTGCGCAGGCGCCGGCCCTGGTCCATCGGGCCGGGGTAGTTGAAGCCCAGCGCGCCGGTGGGGCAGACGGTGGTGCACGCGCCGCAGCCTACGCACAGGTAGGGCTCGACGATGATGCCGCCGCCTTCACCCTTGATGTCGGTGTTGGCCTTGGCGCCGCGAATCTTGCCGCCGGTGCTGCCTTTGCCTTTGAGCGAGGCGTCGCTGCGGATGGCCTGCGCCGAACACACGTCGATGCAGGCGCGGCAGCCGATCTGTTCATTGCGGCTGTGCGCGCAAATCTTGGGCTGGTAGCGGAAGAAGCGCGGCTTCTCGAATTCACCGCCCATCTCGCGCAGCGCCAGCACCGCGCGCACCAGCGCGGCCGCGTCTTGCGCCACGTGGAAATAACCTTGCGGCTTGGCGTGCATGGTGAAGGCGGGGGCCTCGCGCAGGTCGAGCACGAGGTCGAAGTCTTCGGCCACCTGTTGCGCCGCGCGGTTGAAGTCGATGGCGCCCGCAGCGTCGCACACGCGCACGCAGTCGCGGTGGCTCTTGCAGGCGTCGAGGTTGACCTGGTAGCTGAAGTCGATGGCGCCTTCGGGGCAGGCTTCGACGCAGGCATTGCAGCGGGTGCAGAGGTCCAGATCGATGGGGTTGCTGCTGTCCCATTCGGCGTGAAACGCGCCGAGCCAGCCCTGCAGGCTGAGCAGTCGCCCGGCAAAGGTGGCGCGGCTGTGGGCTTGCGCGATGGCGCCAGAGCTGGCCAGCACGGTGACGTCGAGCTTGTCTTCCAGCATCGCTGCGGCGCGCTCGGCGGCGGCGGCGTCACCCAGCACCAGCACTCTGCCGCCCGAGCGGTAGCTGACGGTGGCCACCGGTTCTGCCGCGGGCAACTGCGCGGCGGCGATGAGCGCCGCGATCTTCGGCGTGGCCACTTTGGCGTCGCGCGACCAGCCGCCGGTTTCGCGAATGTTGACGAAGTGGATGGGCCGCTCTTGCACGCTGGCGGCACCCTCCGTTTGCTCGTTAAGTTCGAGGAACAGGCGGCTTTCTTGCGTGCAGGCCACCAGCAATTCGTCGCCCGAGTTGCCGCTGTCTTTGGCCGCACGTTGGAACGCAGCGGCCTCGCGTCGGCACAAAAGCGTGTGCTCGACTTCCAGGCCGTCAGAGCTCGCGCCGGGGGTCTTGTCCAGCGCCAGGCTGAGTGCTTTCGCATCCAGCGGCATGCTGCGGTTGCAGTTGCAGATCAGTGTCTTCATTGGGGGCGGCGGGTGGGCAATCGGTCTGGGGAAGGGCGCCTGGGGCGGTGGCGACGGTGATCGCGGCAGGCTTGTCTTTGTCGTCGTCGTCAAAGAGGCCCAGCGCGACGGCTTGCGTCATCTGGCGCAGCATCGACAAGGGCAAGGGGTCGGGCTTGCCGTAGTCGTCGATGTAGGTGTCCAGCCCGTCCATGATGTTGAAGTGCGGGTCGGTGAAGAGCTTCTTCAGCGCGGCGTTTTTGACTTCGGGCGTGACGTCGCTGGTGACGAAGCGCGCGTAGCTGGAATCGCGGTTGAGCGTGGCGACGTCGGCCAGCGTGGGCGGCGGCTCACGTGGGGCTTCAGGCGCGGCGGCTTCGGGGACAGCGGCCGGCGCTACCGCGACGGCTGCAACTGCTGGCACAGGCACCACCTCGACCACCGGCGCCGCCGGCACCTTGTGCCCCTCCCGCACCAACACCTTGCGCCGCGACCAGCGGCTGGCGAACGAGCCCGCGTCTTCAGCCATGGCTCATCGATCCTGCGGCGCTTTGAATGACTCGGGCCGGCGGCGGCGCTTGGGCTCGGGGCGGTAGTGTTCGTCGACAAAGGCTTGCAGCCACTGCACCACGTCGTGCGGCAGCGGCGTGTTGTCCACCCGCTCTTGCGCGTCGAGCAAGCGGCCGGCTTCGTTGTACGACAGCGTCACGCTCTCGGGCCAAGCACGCGCGGGGTCTTCATCGTCGACGCGCCACATCACAAACCACACCGGCGCGCCCGAACTCAAGTTGAGGTAGTAGCCCTCGGCTTCGTCAACGTGCAGCGTGACCTTCAGTCCCGCGTGCAAGCTCTGCATCACGTCGCCATCGTCGCGTAAGGTCTTGGGGCCGTTGTGGTTGGTGAAGCGGCCGTCGTCGACCATCACGTCACGCACGGTGTGGCGCCAGGCTTCCCACTGGCTGGGCTGGCGCAATCGCTCCAGGATCACGGCGACGCCTAGGCTGGGTTTGGTGGCGGCGATGATCGGGTTCACGGGGGG
>JANOJR010000433.1:0-4033 GCA_031418855.1 Rubrivivax sp. | reverse complement strand
CTCTGGGCCGGCACGGTGCACATCCACGCCAACGCCAAGACCGGTGCGCACCACCACGGCCACCTGGAAAGCGTGATCTACGTCGTTAAAGGCCGCGCGCGCATGCGCTGGGGCGAACGCCTGGAGTTCGTCGCCGAAGCTGGAGCGGGCGACTTCATCTACGTGCCGCCCTTTGTGCCGCACCAGGAGATCAACGCGAGTGCGACCGAAACGCTGGAATGCGTGCTCGTGCGCAGTGATGGTGAAGCGGTGGCGGTGAACCTGGACATCACGCCGGTGGAAGCGCCCGAGGGCGTGGCCTGGATCGACCCGACGCACCGCGCCTGAATCCTCGCCGCGCCGACAATGCAAGCCATGTCGACGCCGCCCGCAAACCCCAACTCGATCGAGCCGCGCGCTTTCCTACGCAGTCTGTTTGACGCCGCCGTGCAGCGTGCCCTGCCTGCGCATACCCTGGCCGCGCATCTGCCTGCGCCGCCCAAGGGCCGC
This sequence comes from Rubrivivax sp., assembly GCA_031418855.1. GTDB lineage: Bacteria > Pseudomonadota > Gammaproteobacteria > Burkholderiales > Burkholderiaceae_C > Rubrivivax. The sequence continues at coordinate 3,544 of JANOJR010000433.1, read as the reverse complement.
ACGCTGGTGCTGGGCGCAGGCAAGGCCGGTGGCGCCATGGCCGCCGCGCTCGACGCGGCCTGGCCCGCCACCGCGCCGCTGTCGGGCCTGGTCGTCACGCGCTACGGGCATGTGCCGCCGGCGTACCAAGCCAAGCCAGGCCGCATCGAAGTCGTGGAAGCCGCGCACCCGGTGCCCGACGCTGCCGGCGCGCACGCGGCGGCGCGCATCGCCGAGCTGACGCGTGGGCTCACGGCCGACGACCTGGTCATCGCGCTCATCTCCGGCGGCGGCTCGGCCTTGTTGGCCATGCCTGCGGCCGGTATCACGCTGCAAGACAAGCAGGCCATCAACCAGGCGCTGCTGAAGTGCGGTGCGGCCATCGACGAGATGAACTGCGTGCGCAAGCATCTCTCGGCCATCAAGGGTGGCCGCCTGGGCGCCATGTGCGCGCCCGCGCGCATGCTTACTTTGCTGATTAGCGATGTGCCAGGTGACGCGCCCGAGGTCATCGCCAGCGGCCCCACCGTGCCCGACGCCACCACCTGCGCCGACGCGCTGGCCATCTGCCGCCGCTATGGCATCTCGCTGCCGAGTGCAGCGCTTGAGGGGCTGCAAAGCGGCGCGTTGGAGACACCCAAGCCGGGTGACGCCGCCTTCGCCGGACACGATGTGCGCATCATCGCCACGCCTCAGCAAAGCCTGGAAGCTGCGGCCGCCTGCGCACGCGCGGTGGGCATCGACGCCCACATCCTGTCCGACGCCATCGAAGGCGAAAGCCGCGACATCGGCAAGATGCACGCCGCGCTGGCGCGCGCGGTGGCCGAGCGCGGGGCGCCGTTTGCGCGGCCCTGCGTGTTGCTCTCGGGTGGCGAGACGACCGTCACGCTCAAAGCCCAGGGTGGCCGTGGCGGGCGCGCGGGCGAGTTCTTGCTGGGCGCGGCGCTGGCGCTGCAAGGCCACGCGCAAGTGCACCTGCTGGCCGCCGACACCGACGGCATTGACGGCATCGAAGACAACGCTGGTGCGGTGGTCACGCCCAGCACCCTGGCGCGCGCGCAGGCCATGGGCCTGAATGCGGCCGAGTACCTGGACCGCCACGACGCCTACAGCTTCTTCCACAGGCTGCAAGACCTGGTGGTGACGGGCCCGACCTTCACCAACGTGAACGACTTTCGCGCGGTGTTGATCTTGTGAGCGAAGGCACACCCGCGAACACACCCCCGAGCACGCTCGTCACGCCGGCCGCTCCGGGCCCGAGCATGCGTGCCACGCTGCGCCACCGCGCCTTCCGCGGCCTGCTCACCGGCGGCAGCATCTACTTCATCGGCAACGCCATGCAGGTCATGGCCACGGCCTGGCTGATGATCGAGCTCACCGGCTCATCCTTCCTCGCCGCACTGGTGCAAACGGCCGTGTTCTTGCCGATGTTCCTGTTCTCACTGCCTGCGGGCGTGCTGGCCGACACCACCGACCGCCGTCGCCTCGTGCTGGGCGCGCTGACGCTGCAATTTTTCATCGTCCTGCTGCTCGCCGCGCTGGTGCTGGCGGGTTGGGCCGGCGCCACCACGCTCTTGCTGTTGACCTTTGCGGGCGGCTGCTGCACGGCGCTGCTCTCGCCGTCGTGGAACTCGGCCATCGTCGACGTGGTGCCGCGCGACGAGCTACCGCAGGCCATCACCGCCATCGGCATCTCCTACAACGCCGCACGTGCGCTCGGGCCGGCGCTGGCCGGTTTCGTCTTTGCACAGGTCGGCAGCGGCTGGGTCTTTGCCATCGCTGCAGCGGGTGTGTTGGCACTCTTGCAGTCGGTGCGCCTGTACCCGCCGCGAGCGCACGCCGTCTCGCGATTGCCGGCGGAACGTCTCTGGGGCGGCATGCTCAGCGCCCTGCGTTTTGCGCGCCACTCCGATACGGTGTTAGCTCAGCTGGTGCGCACGGGCGCCTACAGCGCGGCGGGCTCGGCGTTGTGGGCGCTGTTGCCGGTCATCGGCCAACGCAACCTGGGCCTGGGCGCGGCGGGTTATGGCTTTCTCATCGGTTGCCTGGGCGTGGGCGCGGTGGCGGCCGGCCTCTTTGTCGGGCGCATGCGCCAGCGCTGGGGGTTGGAGCGCCTGGTGCGCATCGGCACGGTGCTCTACGCGCTGGTGATGGCGCTGGCGGCGGTGGTGCGCGTGCCGGCCGTGGTGTACCTGGCGGCGGTGGTGGCGGGCGGCTGCTGGATGTCGGTCATGTCGACCTACAACACCGCCACGCAAACCAGCGTGCCACCCTGGGTGCGCGCGCGGGCCACGGCCATGCACACACTTTGCGCGTTAGGCAGCTTCGCCATCGGCTCGGCCTTCTGGGGCGCGCTGTCCGACCTCATCGGCCTGGGCCCGGCCCTGGGCCTGGCGGCCACGGCCATGGCCGCCGGCCTGCTGTTGGCGCGCCCCTTCCCGCTGCGCATGGGCGAGTTGCAAGACGTGACGCAGGCGACACTCTCCGAAGACCTTTTCGTGGCCTACGAACCCGCGCCCGAAGCCGGGCCGGTGGCGGTGGAGATCAGCTACCGCATCCGGCCTGAGGACGCCACCGTCTTCCTCGACGCGCTGGCGCTGCTGCGTGCACCCCGCAAGCGCGACGGCGCCACGCTGTGGCGCGCCTATCGCGACCTCAACGACCCCACGCGTTTCAGCGAACGCTTCATCGTCACGAGTTGGGCCGACTACCTGCACCAGCGCGCTCGCGCGACGGTGGCCGACCAAGAGCTCGAAGCGCGGCTGCGCGAGTACCTGCTGCCAGGCGAGACGCCGACCATGCAGCATTACATTGCCGAGCGCTGAGCCTGGCCGCTATACGCCAGCTCGACGCCAGCCGACCAAACCACCACCGAAGGGGGATGCTTTGCCATGAACCACGATGCCGATGAGGTGCTGATGTTTTGGTTCGGCGCGCGCGGGGCCGACCAGCCGCGCGCCGAATGGTTCAAGAAGGACCCGGCCTTCGACGCCGAGATCAGCGCGCGCTTCGGCGCATTGATCGACAGCGCGCTGGCTGGCGGCCTCACGCACTGGATGGCCGACGCGCACAGCGCGCTGGCGCGCATCCTGCTGCTCGACCAGTTCACGCGCAACACCGGCCGCGACACGCCGCGTGCCTTTGCCGGCGATGCGCTGGCGCTGGCCGCGGCGCGGGCGATGATCGCGGCCGGGCAAGACATGGCGCTCACGCCCATGCAGCGCAGCTTCGTCTACCTGCCCTTCGAACACAGCGAAGACCTCGCCGCGCAGCGCGAAGGGCTGATGCACTTTGGTGTGCTGGCCTGGCAGCACCCGGCGTGCGCGGCGGCCTTCGAGTGGGCGCTCAAGCACTACGACATCCTGGTGCGTTTTGGCCGCTACCCGCATCGCAATGCCGCGCTTGGCCGCGCCAGCACGGTATCGGAACTTGAGTTTCTGGCGCAGCCAGGATCGAGTTTCTAACGCACCATGCGTGCTGACAGGCGCGCCCAAGGGCACACCCAAAAGCACACTGCAAAGCGCCGGCGTGCTCGACCCTGACTGATCTACAACGGAGAACCGCA
>JANOJR010000432.1:0-7045 GCA_031418855.1 Rubrivivax sp. | reverse complement strand
CGCTGGTGGACCGCGCCAACGACGCGCACAAGTCGCCGGCTTACTTGAAGCTCAATCCCAACGGCAGCATTCCGGTGCTGGTGGACGGCGAGCTGGTGCTGTACGAGACGGCTGCGATCTGCATGCACCTGGCCGACGCCTACCCCGCCGCAGCCCTGGCGCCGGCCCTGGGCACGCCGGCGCGCGCGCATTTCTACAAGTGGATGGTCTGGATGACCAACACCCTGCAAGCGCGGCTGATGCACTACTTCTATCCCGACCGTTTGCTGGCCGACGCTGACGCTGATGTCGCCAACGCCCTGCGCGCCAAAGCCCAGGCCGACATCGGCGCCATGCTGGCGCAGCTGGACGCGCAGCTCGCGCGATGTGGCGGCCCCTGGCTGCTGGGCGAGCACTACAGCGCGCTGGACCCGATGGCTTTGATGTTGTGCCGCTGGACACGCGGCTTCACGAGCAAGCCGGCGCGTGAGTACGCGCATCTTGGGGGTTATGTGCAGCGTGTGCTGGCGCGGCCGGCCGTGCAGGTGGCGTTGAAGGCCGAGGGGCTGGTGGCGCCGTTTGTGTAGCTCCTTCCCCCTGGAAGGGGGAAGGTTGGGATGGGGGTGGCGTGTTGCCGCGTCTCAACCATTCCACCCCCTCCCCAACCCTCCCCCTTGAAGGGGGAGGGAGCCAAGAACTACCAGCTCCCGCTGCTGCGCAACTTCTCTAGTCGCATCGCCAGCGCCTGCTGTTTTTCGCTGATGCGCTGGCGCAGCGGCTTGGCCACGGCTTCGTCAACGCTGCCTGCCAGCTGCGTTTGCAGCGCGGCGATCTCGCGCATCACCTCCACCTCGGGCGGCACGATGCCGGCGTCTTTCAGCACCTTCATGCCCATGCGCAATTCAGGGGGCGTCTCGTCGTAGCCGTCGCCAAAGTGCATCGGCTTGCCAAAGCTCGGCGCACTGCGCAGCTCGCCGCTGGCTTCGCTCTCACCGAGCGACTTGCCGATGTGGTCTTCTAGCAGCCTCAAACGTTGTTCGCGTTTCTCTAGCGTGGCCATGGTGCGGCTCCCAGGGTTTCGATCCAGTAGCGCGTGAGCGGTGTCACGGGCTTGGCCAGGCAGCGCTCATTGAGCAGCGCGCGGCCGAGCGCGATGCGCTTGCCGTGGGCGGCGGCGGCCATCAGTGTTTGGTCGATGAGGTCGCGCTGGGCGTGGCTGCCGCCGAACTGCTGCGCCACCACGCGCAGTGGGTACAGCGCTTCGGCCGCCGCCGCGTGCTCACCACGCGCAAAGGCCAGCAGTGCGCGCATCAGCGGCAGGCCGACCTCGCGTGCCATGGCATGGTTGCTGCGCCGGGCGTCGTCGCTGGCCATCGCGCGCGCCGCGCAGCGCGCGAGCAAAGCGTCGGCGTCGGCCATGCGCGCGGCCATCAGCAGCGCCAGCAGGTGGTGCACGTCGTTGAAGGCATAAAAGCCCGCGCTCGCCTCGTCATCAGGCCAGGCCCGCGCCAGGTCGGCGGCCAGCGCCGAAACATCCTCGCCCATCAGGTGCAGCCGCCACAGGATGGCCGCCGCGTCCAGCCGCTCCAGCGTCACTTGCAGCACGGGGCCGCTAAGGTGCTTGTCGATGAGGCGCAGCACGCCCGGGGTGTCCAGCGCTTCCAGGCGAAACAGCGCCTTGTGCCACCACAGGTGCGCGGCAAAACCATTGCCTTCGGCCCACGCGCCCTGGTGTTGGCGCAGCCAGGTCGCACCCTCTTCGAAGCGGCCTTGCATCTCCATCACATGCGCCACGGCGTGGATGGCCCAGGGGCCGCGCGGGTTGATGTCCAGCGCACGCCGGCCCATGTCTTCGGCCTGGCCGTAGAGATGGTTTTCTTCCAGGCCAAAGGCGTAGAGGCCCATCACATAGGGTGTTAGCGGGTCGGCCTCAATCCACTCGGGCAACGCGCGCGCAGGGCGCTGGCGCAGCTGCACTTGGTCACCACGGAAGAAGTCCCAGGTGTGCGCCCACAGCAGCGCCAGCGCGTCGCGTGGCCATGCCAGCAGCAGCTCGTCCCAGCTGCGGCAGGCGGCGTGCCAGCGGCCGTCGATCAGCTGTTGCACGGCCTCCAGATGGCCGCGTTCGCGCTCGGGTGCCGGGCGGGTGAGTTCACGCGCGGCGCGCAGATGCGCGGCGGCTTCGGGCATGAAGCTGGGCTCGGTCAGGCCGGCCAGAAAGCCCGCCTTCATGACGTGGGGCAGGGCCCAGCCGGGGTCGGCGGCGATGGCCAGGTCAAGGTCGACTATGGGCACATCGTAGAAAGACATCAAGCGCCACAGCGCCGATTCGACCGCAGCGCGCGCGGCCGGCTCGGCGCTGCCACTGGGGCAGCCGCGGGGGTCGGTGGGCATAGCGCAACTGTAGCGCGCGGCGGTGCGAGGCTGGCGGTGGTGGCGTGGTCCCAAATCCTGGTGCGAACCGTGCTTGCTCGGCGCAGACGCTGGCGTCCGTGCGGATACGCAAGTTCACACACTGCGGCTAGGCTCGCGCGATGGTGAATTCAACCCCGCTGCCCTCATCGTGCCGCCGCAGCCCGGCACTCCACGCGCTTCGCCTGTTAGCTACCTTGTGCGCTGGCTTGGCCGCAGGCTGCGGGGACAAGTCCGATGTTGGCGCCGCTGGGGCCGCGTCGGCAGCAGCCAGCGGCTCGGCGCCGGCCGCACCCGCTGCTGCGTCGGGACCCAGTGCAGCCGCGTCGGGCCCGCCGGTCAGTGTGGCCAGCGTGCCCGCCGTCAAGCGCGACGTGCCCATCACGCTTGAAGCCACCGGCACCGTCGTGCCGGCCTCCACGGTCGACGTGCGCCCGCAGGCCACCTCGCTCATCACCAAGGTGCACATCCGCGAAGGCCAGTTCGTGCGCGTGGGTGAACTGCTGATGACGCTGGACACACGCGCCGACGAAGCTAACGTCGCGCGTGTGCGGGCCCAGATGGCGCGCAATGAAGCCGCGCTGGCTGACGCACAGCGCCAGTTCGCACGCAGCCGCGAGCTGCTGGCACAGAGCTTCGTCTCGCAAGGCGCGGTGGACGCGGCGCAGACGGCGGTGGAGTCACAAACCGCCGCCGTAGCGGCCGACCGCGCGGCACTCGACTCGGCGCGGCTGGCGCTTTCATACATGCGTGTTACCGCACCCGGCGCGGGCCGCGTCGGCGCCATCAATGTCTTCCCCGGCAGCTCGGTGCAGGCCAACCAGACCACGCTGGTGAGCATCACCCAGCTTGACCCGATCAACGTCGCCTTCAACCTGCCCCAGCGCAACCTGGGGGACGCGCTGGCGGCGCTGCAAGATGGCGGCGGGGTGGTCACCGCCGTGCTGCCTGAGAAGGGCGGCAGCTTTGATGGCCGCTTGCAGTTCGTCGACAACGCGGTCGACGCCGCTTCGGGCACGGTGAAGGTCAAGGCACAGTTCAGCAACAAGGAGCAAAAGCTCTGGCCGGGCGCCTTCATCAACGTGCGCATGGTCGTGCGCACTTTGAAAGACGCCATCGTGGTGCCGCAGGCCGCGATCGTTCAGAACCAGCGCGGCACGATCGTGTTTGTGGTCGACAAAGAGACGAAGACGGTCTCGGTGCGACCGGTGCAGCTGGTGGTGGCGCAGGGTGACGACGCGGTCGTCACGGGGCTGCGTGGTGGCGAGCGTGTGGTGCTGGACGGCAAACAAAACGTGCGCCCGGGCAGTACGGTGGTCGAGCGGCCACGTGAGGGCGGCGGTGCTGGTGGCCCGGGCGGCGCACGTGGCGGCCGCGAGGGCCGCGAGGGCCGCGCGGGTGTCGGCGCGGGTGGTGGCCCAGGCGCGGGCGCAAGCGGCGCCGCCAGCGGTGGTGGTGGAAATCGTGGCGGCGCCGGCGCCGCGTCAGGAGTGCAGCCATGAACCTGTCCGAACTTTTCATCCGCCGCCCCGTGATGACGGTGCTGCTGAACCTGGCCATCGTGGTGGCCGGCGTCATGGCCCTGGGCCGCATCCCGGTGGCGGCCTTGCCCAGCTACGACACGCCGGTGATCAACGTCTCGGCCTCGCTGGCCGGCGCCAGCCCCGAGACCATGGCCAGCTCGGTGGCCTTGCAGCTCGAAAAGCAGTTCCAAACGATCCCCGGCCTGGCCACCATCAGCTCGGCCAGCACGCTGGGCAATACCTCGCTCACGCTTGAGTTCGTGGAGGGCCGCGCCATCGACGCAGCAGCGGTCGACGTGCAAGCGGCCCTCTTGCGCGCGCAGCGCTCGCTGCCGCAGGACATGACCAACCCGCCCGCCTACCGCAAGGTCAACCCGGCGGATGCGCCGGTGTTGCTCATCGCCATGACCTCGCCGTCGATGGCGCTGACGGATCTACAGGACTACGCCGAACACCTGATCAACCCGACCTTGTCCACGAGTGAGGGCGTGGCGCAGGTGAACAACTACGGCGAGAAAAGTTATGACGTGCGCGTGCGCGTCAGCCCCGAGGCGCTGGCCTCGCGTGGCATCGGCCTGGAAGAGCTCAGTGCCGCCCTGCGCGCCGCCAACGTCAACACCCCCGTGGGCACGCTGGACGGCGCGCGCCAGATGCTAACGTTGCAAGCGAACAGACAGCTGCGCAACGCCGCCGAGTTCGCCGAGCTCATCGTCAGCAACCGCGGCGGCAACCCGGTGCGCCTGCGCGACGTGGCCAGCGTCATCGACAGCGTGGAGTCGCTGAAGACCTCGGCCAACTTGAACGGTGAAAGCTCCATCACCCTGGCCGTGCTGCGCCAGCCCGGCGCCAACACGGTGCGCGTGGTCGACGCCGTGCGCGCCGCGCTGCCGGGATTCCGCAGCCAGATGCCGCAGTCGATTTCGCTCACCCCCGTGAACGACCGCTCGGTGTCGGTGCGCGACGCGCTGCATGACGTCTCGCTCACCATGGCGGGCACCATCGTGCTGGTGGTGCTGGTGATCTTCTTGTTCCTGCGGCGTTTTGTCGCCACCGTCATTCCGACACTGTCGCTACCGGTGTCGCTGGTCGGCGCCGTGGCGTTGCTGTGGGGCCTGAATTACAGCCTGGACAACATCTCGCTGCTGGGGCTGACGCTGGCTGTGGGCTTGGTGGTCGACGACGCCATCGTCATGTTGGAGAACATCATGCGCCACATCGAAAACGGCGAGGCGCCCTTCGAGGCGGCGCTGCGCGGTTCGCGCGAAGTCGGCTTCACCATCATCTCGATCTCGACCTCGCTGGTGGCGGTGTTCATCCCCATCTTCTTCATGCCCGGCGTCATCGGTTTGCTGTTTCATGAATTCGCCGTGGTGGTGGGCCTGGCCATCGTGGTCTCAGCTTTCGTCTCGCTAACACTCGTGCCCATGCTGGCCAGCCGCTTCTTGAGTGACGAGTCGCACAAGAAGCCGCCCGGCACGGTCGTGCGCAGCTTCGAGCGCGCCTTCAACTGGCTGCTGGCCAAGTACGCCAACTCTCTCGACGCCGCGCTGCGCCACCGCAAGCTGGTCGGCCTGGTGGCGCTGGCCACCTTCGCCGCCACGGCCTGGCTTTTCATCACCATCCCCAAAGGCTTCTTTCCTGAAGAAGACATCGGCCAGATCAGTGTCAGCACCGAAGCCGCGGAAGACACGTCCTTCCCGGAGATGGTGCGCCTGCAAGACCGCGTGGCGGCCATCGTGCGCGCCGATCCCAATGTGCTGACCGTGAGCTCGTTCAATGGTGGCAGCGGCTCGCAAAACACCGGCCGCATGTTCGTCAACCTCAAGCCACGCGATCAGCGCGGCACCATGAAGCAAACCATCGAGGGCCTGCGCCGCGGCGTGCGCCAGGTAGCGGGCATCAATGTCTTCATGCGCCCGGTGCAGAACCTGCAACTGGGTGGGCGCCAAAGCAAGGCCCAGTACCAGTACATCCTGCAAAGCGTGAAGGCCGACGAGATTTACGAATGGGCCACCAAGCTGCAAGAGCGCATGCGCACGGATGCCCTGTTCCGCGACGTCACCAGCGACGCGCAACTGCGTGGCCTGCAAGCCCAGCTCGATATCGACCGCGATAGAGCCAACACTTTGGGCGTTAGCATCGACGCTGTGCGCTCGGCCCTCTTCAGCGCTTTTGGCGAGCGCCAGGTCTCAACCATCTACCTGCCCACCGACACCTACCAGGTGATCATGGAAGTGGCCCCCTCGGCCAAGCAAGATGAGAGTGCGCTGGCCAACATCTACGTGCGCTCCAGCAGCGGCACGCTGGTTCCGATGTCGGCCTTCACCACCGTGCGCCGCAGCGTGGGGCCGACCTCCATCAACCATGTGGGCCAGCTGCAGGCCGTCACCGTCTCGTTCAACCTGGCGCCGGGCACGGCCCTGGGCGACGCCACGACCAAGATCGAGCAGCTGCGCGAGACCCTGCGCATGCCCACGTCGATCATCACGCGCTACGGTGGTGACGCGGCCGTGTTCAAGGCTTCGCAAGGCAGCCAGGTGATCCTCATCGTGGCGGCCTTGCTGGTGATCTACGTGCTGCTGGGCGTGCTGTATGAGAGCTACATCCACCCGCTGACCATCCTGGCTGGCCTGCCTTCTGCTGCCGTGGGCGCACTGGCCACGCTGATGATCTTCGACCAGGACCTGACGCTGATTGCCACCATCGGTATCTTGTTATTGATCGGCATCGTGAAGAAGAACGCGATCATGATGATCGACTTCGCGCTCGACGCGCAGCGCCACGGCGGCATGACGCCGCAGGCCGCCATTCGTGAAGCCTGCGTGCTGCGCTTTCGGCCGATCATGATGACCACGCTGGCAGCGCTGATGGGTGCGCTGCCGATCGCGCTGGGGATCGGTGCGGGCGCCGAGTTGCGCCAGCCGTTGGGGCTGGCGGTCGTCGGTGGTTTGGTGTTTTCGCAGGCCATCACGCTGTACATCACGCCGGTGATTTATCTGGCGCTGGATCGCTTCAGCGGCAAGGGGCCGGTACTGACGGCGGAGGCTGCGCAGGCGGGGTGAGGGGCTTGTTGGCGCTCGGCGCGGCCGAGAGCGGCGGGTGACCGGCTCCGTTCATGTCCCCCGGCCGGG
>JANOJR010000431.1:0-8511 GCA_031418855.1 Rubrivivax sp. | reverse complement strand
GGCGCGCGGCCTGGCCGACGACGACGAGCCCGACCTCTGGCAGAAAGACCTCACCGGCCAGATCGTGCAGTGGATCGAGGTTGGCCAACCCGACGAGCGCCGCCTGCTCAAGGCCAGCGCGCGTGCCGGCTCGGTGAGCCTCTTTGTCTACAGCAGCGGCGCGCTGGTCTGGTGGGCCGGCATTGCAGCCAAGCTCACGCGCTTGCGTAACCTCGCGGTCTGGCACTTGCCCAGCGAGCAAAGCCAAGCGCTGGCGGCGTTGGCCGAGCGCTCGATGCAATTGCAAGTCACCGTGCAAGAGGGGCAGATCTGGGTCGGCAACGGCGCGCAAAGTGTCGAGCTGGCGTTGACACGTTTGAACCCGGTGGCGGCATGACAGTGAGCACGGGCATGAGCAACCACGACGACCCCTGGCTGTGGCTTGAAGAGGTGGACGGCGAGCGCGCCATGGCGTGGGTGCGCGAGCGCAATGCGCACAGCGAAACGACGCTGGAATCGCTGCCCGGTCAAGCCGCCATGCGCGAGCGCATTCGCACCATCCTCGACTCGCCGCAGCAAATTCCCTACGTCGCGCGGCGCGGCGACTTTGTCTTCAACCTGTGGCGCGACAAGGCCAATCCGCGTGGGCTGTGGCGTCGCACCAGCCTGGCCGACTTTCGGCGTGACGCGCCGGCCTGGGACGTGCTGATCGACCTCGACGCGCTGGCCACGCTGGAGGGCGAAAACTGGGTCTGGGCCGGCGCCACCAGCTTCGCGCCCGAACATCGCCGCGTGTTGGTGGCCTTGTCGCGCGGCGGCGCTGACGCCAAGGTCGTGCGTGAATTCGACACCCTCACGCGCGACTTTGTCGGCGGTGGGTTTGCCATCAAAGAAGCCAAGTCGCAGGTGAGCTGGCTTGACGCCGACACGTTGCTCGTGGGCAGCGACTTTGGCCCGGGCACGCTCACCGATTCAGGCTACGCAAGGCAGCTGCGGCGCTGGTCGCGCGGCACGGCACTGGCCGCTGCACCGCTGGTGTTTGAAGGCGTGGCGGGCGATGTCTCGGTGTCGGTATCTGTCGACCGCACGCCGGGTTTCGAGCGCGTGGTGTTCCATCGCGCGCTGGACTTCTATCGCTCACGCATGTGGCTGCAACTAGACGCAGCCTTGGTCGAAGTCGACAAGCCCGAAGACGCCGATCTTTCGTTCTGGCGCGAATGGGCGCTGATCAGCCTGCGCAGCGACTGGTCACGCGGCGGCAGGCTCTGGCTCCGTGGCGCGCTGCTGGCCGTCGACGCCAAAGCCTACCTGGCCGGTGGCGGCGAGCTTGAGGCTTTGTTCGTGCCCACCGCCACCTGCTCGATGGAAGACTTCAACGCCACCGCCACGCGCTTGGTATTGACGCTGCAAGACCAGGTCACCAGCCGCGTCGAGACACGCCAGCACGTGGCTGGCCGCTGGCAGGCGCAGCCGATGGCGCTGCCCAAGCTCGGCCACCTCAGCGTGAGCGCGCTGCACGAGCCGCTGGTCGACAAGGATGTGTTGGCCGAGACGCTGCTCGTCAATTACGCGGACTTCCTGACGCCCGACAGCCTGCTGCTGGCCAGCACCACCGCGGCTGAAGTGGCGACGCTGAAGTCCCGGCCCGCCTTCTTCAACGCCCAGGGCATGCAGGTGCGCCAGCAGTTCGCGCGCTCGGCCGACGGCACCCAAGTACCCTACTTTCTGGTCACGCCCAAAGGCTGGCATGAAGGCCAGGCGCGGCCCACAGTGCTCTACGGCTATGGTGGCTTTGAGGTCTCGCAGCAGCCCAGCTACTCCGGGGTGGTCGGCAGCGAGTGGCTGGCGCAAGGCGGCGTGTTTGTCATGGCCAACATCCGTGGCGGTGGCGAGTTCGGCCCGGGCTGGCACCAGGCGGCACAAGGCCCGAGCCGGCGCCAGAAAAGCTTCGATGATTTCGCGGCCATCGCGCAGCATCTCATCGAGCAACAGGTCACCACCGCTTCGATGTTAGGCTTTGAAGGTGGCAGCAACGGCGGGCTGTTGGTGGCCGCCGTGATGCTGCAGCGGCCCGAGCTTTTTGCCGCCGTGTTGTGCCAGGTGCCGCTCTTGGATATGAAGCGCTACCACCGGCTGCTGGCCGGGGCGTCGTGGATGGCCGAATACGGCGACCCCGACAAGCCCGAGGACTGGGACGCGATGTCGCGCTGGAGCCCGTATCAGAACCTGCATGCCGGCGCCAAGCAGCCCGCCGTCTTGCTCACCACCTCGACTCGCGACGACCGCGTGCACCCCGGCCACGCACGCAAGATGGCGGCGCGCTTGCATGAGCTTGGCCACCGCGTGCTGTACTGGGAAAACACCGAGGGCGGCCACGGCGGCGCGGCCGATAACGCTCAACGTGCGCGCATGCTGGCGCTGGAGTACGCCTTCTTGAAGTCCACGCTGGGCCTGCGGTAGTCGTTCATCACCTAGCGCCAGCATGATTCCGTGGATCGACGACAACACGCCGCTGCCGCCCACGCATCGCGCCCTGGGCGTCGACGACGAAGCGCCGGGCCTGCTGGCCGCCGGTGGCCGCGTCACACCCGAGCGGCTGGAAGAGGCCTACCGGCATGGCGTCTTCCCGTGGTTCTCACCCGGCCAGCCCACGCTGTGGTGGAGCCCCGACCCGCGCATGGTGCTGCCGGTAGCCGACTTCCGCATCGCGCATTCGCTGCGCAAAACGCTGCGCCGTTTCATCCGCAGCCCCGGTTGCGAGATCCGCATCGACAACGCCTTCGAGCGTGTGATGCTGGCCTGCGCCAGCACGCCGCGCGGCGGCCAGCGCGGCACGTGGATCTTGCCGACCATGGTCGCCTACACCCAGTGGCACCGCAGCGGGCGCGTGCACAGCGTCGAGACCTGGGTCGACGGTGAGCTGGTGGGCGGCCTCTACGGCGTGAGCATTGGCCGCATGTTCTTCGGCGAATCGATGTTTGCCCACCGCAGCGACGCTTCCAAGATCGCGCTGGCCGCACTCGTGGCCTTCTGCCGCGCCAAGGGCGTACCACTCATCGATTGCCAGCAAAACACCGGCCACTTGGCGACATTCGGCGCAAGAGAGATCACGCGCGCGGCCTTTGAAGCGCACCTGGCCCTCACGTTGGGGGCGGAAGAGGTCGATGACTGGACCTATGATCCCGCCATGTGGCGCCAGCTTGCGCTGGACCCACCCAACCCTGTAGGCCCCAGCGCGTGACGCATCCCAAGGAGCTTCCGCTTTCGTCGTTGCAGTTTTATGCCACGGCGCCCTACCCTTGCAGCTACCTGCCGCAGCGCCAGGCGCGCTCGCAAGTGGCCACGCCCAGCCATTTGATCCACGCCGACGCCTACTCAGGCCTGGTGGCCAATGGCTTTCGGCGCAGCGGCATGTTCACCTACCGGCCCTACTGCGACGGCTGCCGCGCCTGTGTGCCGCTGCGTGTGCCCGTGGCCACCTTTTTGCCCACACGCAGCCAGCGCCGCGCGCTCAAAAGCCACGCCAACTTAAAGGCCCGCGTGCTGCGCCTGTGTTTCATGCCCGAGCACTACCAGCTCTACCTGCGCTACCAGTCCGGGCGCCACAGCGGCGGCGGCATGGACCACGACAGCGTCGACCAGTACACCCAGTTCCTGCTGCAAAGCCGCGTCAATTCACGACTGGTGGAGTTCCGCGAAGAGAGGGACGACGGCACGCCCGGCGCGCTGAAGATGGTGTCGATCCTGGATGTGCTGAACGACGGCATCTCGGCCGTCTACACCTTCTACGAGCCCGAGACGAACACGAGTTACGGCACCTTCAGCGTGCTGTGGCAGATCGAGCAGACCCGTCTTCTCAAGCTGCGCCACGTCTACCTGGGGTACTGGATCGAGCAGAGCCCGAAGATGGCCTACAAGGCTCAGTTCGCTCCGCACCAGATGCTGATTGACGGGCGCTGGCAGGCGCCGCCTGAGCCTGGCGCCGAAGTGCCGCCTGGGCTAGCGCCAGCTGCCGCGCCTTAAACCAGCCGCCAGCGTGCGGGCGTGCCCTCATCGCGGCGCGCCACACCGTCCCCTTCGAGCTTGAGCAAGTGCGCCGTCAACGACCGCTGTGCCATCGCATGCAGCGCGCTGGGCACCTCGGCGTAGACATCCGGCAGCAGCGCCTCGATGGCGCACGGCCCATGTCGGCGCAGCGCCTGTACGACCTTGGCTTCACGCGCCAGGCGGTGCTTGATGAGCGCGCGCAACACGTCGTGCGGCGCGCCGACCAGGAAGCCGTGGCCGGGGGCCAGCCACGAAAGCGGCAGGTCGAGCAGGCCACGCAGCGCTGCCAGGTAAGCCGCCATGTCGCCGTCGGGCGGATTGATGACGACGGTGGAGCCCTGCATCACGTGGTCGCCCGTGAAGAGCAGCGCTTCTTCTTCGAGCAGGTAGCAAAGATGGTTGGATGCGTGCCCGGGCGTGTGCAGCACGCGCAGCGTCGTCGTCTCGCCGACGCGGATGGTCTCGCCGCCTTCGAGCACACGCTGCGGCGCAAAGCTGTCGTCTTGCCACATCGGGTGCAGCGCGTGGCGGCCCCATACGGGCGCGCCGGTGGCCTGGGCTAGCAGCGCGGCGCCGGGGGAGTGGTCTTTGTGGGTGTGGGTGACGAGGATGCGGTCGATGCGGCCGCTGCCGGCGGCGTCAACGATGGCTTGCACATGCGCCGCGTCAGCCGGCCCGGGGTCGATCACCGTCCAGCGCGTGGTGTTAGGCGTTGTGTCAGGTTCGCTAACAAGGTAAGTGTTGGTGCCCGGGCCGGTCATCATGCCAGCGTTGGGCGCGGTGATGCGCCGCACGCGGCTGCTCAGTGTCACTACGCGCCCGGGCAGGATTTCGCTGAACACATCGCCGCGCCCTAGCGGGTCGAGCCGGCCGATTTCGGCGTAGGCAAACTCGTCGGGCAGCACCACCGTGCGGCCTTTGCGCGAGGTGGCTACGCGCGGCATGATCATGGGAATGTCACGTTTGGACTGCGCGTCGGCGAAGGCTTCGGCGGCGGTCGTAAAGCGCGAGAGCTCGCGCAAGGTGCGCCGCGTCACCGGCAGCAGCGTCAAGCCGCTGGCCGCGTCCATCGCCGCCGTCGGCGTCAGCCACATCAGGGCTTGCGCTTCGGTCAGGTCCGGCACCGCCGTCTGGCCAGTCGGCGCCAACGCGCAAAAGAAGCGGGTGTCGAAGCGCTTGGGTGTGCCTGGCGGTGTCAGCCAGTGGCTGGTGTAAGCCAGGCCGCGCAGGTCCAGGCGCAGGCCGAAGGCGCTGCATAAGTCGCCCACCGTCTTGGTGCCGGCGTGCATGGCGGCGCGCCAAGGGTGCAGCGCGGCTTCGTGCGTGGCCACGTCAAACGCCGCGCCGTCGGCGCCGCAGGCCAGCAGCAGACCGACCTCTTCGAAACATTCGCGCAGGGCCGCCACGGCGTAGTCGCCGCCGCCTTCGGCCAGGCCGAGGCGCGCGCTGAAGACGGCGTCGTCGGGGCCCAGGCACCAGCGCTGGGCCTCGCGGTCGCCCACGTCGAGCACACCACCGGGGAAGACCGCCGCACCGCTGCGGTTGTCGCCCGCGCGCTCAGCGCGGCGCAGCATCAGCACTTCAAGGCCCGCCGCGCCGTCGCGCAGCAAGAGGATGGACGCCGCCTTGCGTGCGTCGGCCGCCGCTTCGTAGTGAGCCGTCACGCGGCCTCCCCTGCAACGACGCCGGTGGCCATCAAGGTGTCGATTTCGCTTTGCAACCAACCGCGCTCGGCCAGCACGGCGGCGCTGTGTTCACCGCGCCTGGGCGCACGCTGCGGCGTAGTAGCCACGCTGCGGTTGAAGCGAGGTGCGGCGGCGGGTTGCGTCACGCCGTCGATGTCGACGTAAGCCGCGCGCGCCTGGGCGTGTACGTGCTGGCTGGCCTCGGTCAGGCTCAGCACCGGGGCGAAGCAAGCATCGCTGCCGTCGAGCAGCACGCACCAGTCGTCGCGTGTCTTGCTGCGCATCAGCGTGGCGATGGCCTCGCGCATCTCGGGCCACAAGCGGCGGTCGTACTGGCGTTTGACGAAACGCTCGTCCAGGCCGATACGCTGCGCCAGCTCGGCAAAGAACTTCGGCTCCAACGGCGCCAGTGACACGTAGCGTTGGTCGGCCGTCTCATAGGTGGCATAAAAAGGTGCGCCGCCGTCGAGCAGGTTGCCGCCACGCCCGCCGCCCCATTGGCCGCCAGCGGCCAGGCCGTGGAACATCGAAAAGAGCGAGGCCGCGCCGTCAACCATCGCGGCGTCCACCACCTGCCCGCGTCCTGAGCTTTGGCGCTCGTGCAGTGCCACCATCACGCCAAAGGCCAGGTAGAGCGCGCCGCCACCGTAGTCGCCAACAAGATTCAGCGGCGGCACAGGCGGGCCGCCCGCCGAGCCGATGGCGTCAAGCGCGCCGGTGAGCGCGATGTAGTTGAGATCGTGGCCGGCGGCTTGTGCGAGTGGCCCGTGCTGGCCAAAGCCCGTCATGCGCCCGTAAACAAGCGCGGGGTTGCGCGCGTGACAGGCCACGGGGCCGAAGCCCAGGCGCTCGGCGACACCGGGGCGAAAGCCTTCGATCAGTACGTCGGCAGTGGTCAGCAAGCGCATCAGCACGTCCACGCCGGCTGGCGATTTGAGGTCCAGCGCCAGCGAGCGGCGGTTACGCGAGTGCACATCAAAACGCGGCGCCATGTTCACGCCCAGGCCGCTGGCCTCGAGCCGGTCAATGCGCACGACATCGGCGCCCTGGTCGGCCAGCAGCATGGCGCACATGGGCGCGGGGCCGATGCCCGCGAGCTCGATGACCTTCAGTCCGTGCAGTGGTCCCATGCGGTGTGCTGTGGTTGGCCGTGGTTGGCGTAAGGCGTGCAGTGTGCCCGACGCGCGCGCGAGGTCTCGGCAGCTCGTCCCAAGCTGGCCCGGGCCGTTTGAAAAAAAGTTTTGAAGCCCGCCGAGGTAGCTCACTCTATGAGCTACCTGGCCCGGACACTGGATTCCACATCGAGGCGTTTTGCCTCCCACCCAAGGAGATGTGCGATGGACCAGACCCTGCTCGAACTTGACCCGGCGCCCACGCAAGGCGTTGTCCGCGACGCCGGTTTCCAGCTCGGCTGGGACCACGCCCACCACGGCCTGGTGCCACCGCCCGAGCTGCTGCTGGACGGCACACCACTGCGCCAAGGCTGGCAGGCTGGCCGCTCGGTCTTTGGCCAGCGCACGATGGCCGCCACGTTGGCCGTGCGGCGCTGGCTCGCGCTGCGCACCGACGCGTGGCGACAAGGCATCAGCGTCGAGACGACGCAGCTCACGGCGCACTACATCGCGCAGATCGAGGTCAGCCGCTGCCCGGTGACGCTCAAGCCGCTCGGCGGCGCGGCAGCGTCGGCCGACGCGCCCGTGATCGAGCGGCTGCGGCATGACGCGGGTTACGCCGCCGGCCACGTGGTGATGATGAGCCGACAGGCTGCCACAGCCCGCGCCGGCCGCACGGCGGCTCAAGCGCTGGCCGTCGCGATTGAATTACAAGCGCGCGGTGACACCGAACGCGCTGGCCTCGACGCCGCCGCCTGGCGCCGCCTCGCCGCACTGATCACTTTCGTCACGCCCATGCCCCACGCGCAAGCCGCCGCAATGCCGATGTGCGTGCTGCCGCCCAATCGCGTGCGCGTGCTCAACCCGGCGCAGGGTTTGCAAGCGCTGGTCAGCTGGCAACTCGCCGCGCCGGGCTGGAGCCGGCGCCTGCGCCAGCTCGGCGAGATGGCTGAAGAGATCACCGGCGAGAGCGCACTGCGCCAGGACTTCCAGCTCTTTATCGGCGCCATCGCACCGCGTGCCTTGGAGCTGCCCGCCATCGATAGCTGCGCCACGCACTCGCTGGCACAGCGCCTGGCCCTGGCCCAGCTCTGGAGCGACGCGCGAGTGATGCGGCGCTGGCAGCATTGGCTCTTGTCGCTAGGCGAAGCCGCCACCGAAGCATTGCTCAACCGCGCTGCGGCCGCCGGCCACGATCGACGTCATCCACTCCCTCGAATCACTCGGCCTCCCGTACACCGGCCCCACTCCGCTGCTGTACGACCCGCCCAAGCCCCTGATGAAGTACGTCGCGCACACCGTCGGCGTGGCGACGCCGCTCCATGCGCTCGTGGACGGCGGCCGCGTGCGCGCCGCGCGGGCAGAAGGTGGGATCGAGCGCGTGGACGAGTTGCTCGCCGCGCTCACGCGGCACCTCCGGTATCCCCTCTTCGTGAAGCCGGCCATGGCAGGCTACACCCTGGGCGTGGTCGACGGCGCCAGTGTGGCCGACCTCGCTGCGCTGCGCCAGCAGATCCTGACGCTGCTGCCGGAGTTCCCCGAGGTGCTCGTCGAGGAGTACGTCGAGGGACGCGAATACACCGTGCTCGTGCTCGGCGACCCGACCGCCGCCGGCGTGGGGACCTGCATGGCGCCGATCGAGTACGTCTTTCCCGACGGCTTCCGGTTCAAGAGCTACGCGCTCAAGA
>JANOJR010000430.1:0-4093 GCA_031418855.1 Rubrivivax sp. | reverse complement strand
GGCCAGGACTTCGACAAGCGCAACAACCTGCAGCGCAACTTCGTCATCGTCTCGCGGCGCGAGGTGCAGAAGTTCACCGACCCGCGCAAAGGGCTGCTGGCAACCCTGGGTTTCGTGGCTGTGATCGTGCTTTCAGCCTTCGAGGTGGTGGACTTCCTCAAGGCACTGCTGGCCTTGCTCACCTTGTACTTGCTCTTCGGGCTGGCCAAGACCGCTGACCTGCGCCGCAACATGCCCTACGAAATCATTGTCGTGATCGCCTCGGCACTGGTCATCTCGGAGGTGATGATGAACACCGGCGTGGCCAACCTGCTCGCTGCGGGCTTACTCGTCGGGGCCGAACGCTGGGGCCCGTATGCGGCGCTGGCCATCGTGCTGCTGGTCACCTGGATACTCACCGAACTGATGAGCAACAACGCTGCGGCGGCATTGGCGTTTCCGGTGGCTGCGGGCGTCGCACAACGATTGGGCCTGGACCCGATGCCCTTCGTCATGGCCGTGCTCTATGCCGCCAGCTGCAGCTTCATCACGCCCTACGGCTACCAGACCAACCTGATGGTGATGTCGCCCGGGCGCTATGCCTTGCGCGACTACCTGCGCGCCGGGCTGCCGGTGGCGGTGGTGTTCCTGGTGGTGGCTATGTTTGCGCTGCCGGTGGTGTTTCCGTTTGTGGCAGCACATTGAAAGCCAGGTTGACGGAAGAGCGGTGGCGCCCCGAATGCGACTCAGGGACAACCGCTGATACCGGGTTTGATCGTCGACATGATGATCGGCCCGGCGATCACCGGGCAAAAGCCGTAGCTGGCCGTCGCCCCGACACGGCACACCTTGTAGGAGTAGCTGCTACCGCTACCGCCCAGGTAGCTGTGGCTGACATGCTCACCGCCTGCAATGGTGGTCGCGGTGATGGCCCAGTCGCCGACGCGCTTGGTGGGGTCAATGGCGTGTCCCGGGCCACGTTTGAAATCCCAAAGTTCGCCACTGCGGCTCACTCCCGCAGTTACGGCCCGATGTTGCTCCTGCCACTCCCAGCCCGCGGCATTGGGCACGCACACCGTGTTGCCCGACAGGGCGGCGGTCAGGGCCGCGTCCTGAATGCGGGTGTTACCGGCACCTTCACAGGTGCAAGTCTGTGCGGCAACACCGCCGGCCAGCGCTACAAGGCCCGCGACAGCAATCTGTTTCATCATGTTTTGCACCCTTAGTGGCTGAACGAAGCGGTGGGATGCTATTTCAATGAACTGGCAGCGGCAAGCAAACCGGGCCCCCTATTCAGGGTGCAGACGTCTTGTCATTGCGGCGCCGGTCGGCCAGCTGGGCCGCGCCGAAGTGAAGCCGCCGCTCCAGCCAGTACAGCGATGTCGAGACATGCGCCAAAGGTGCCTGGCCATTGGACAGCAACATGTCTGAATTCTTTACACCTGGCGCCGCACAGAACTTGACGGCGCGGCACAGGTTTGTCGCAAGCCCATGATTCAATTTATAAAAAATGGGCCAGCGAAGTCATGGCCCGATGTTTGCTTAGGACTGTTCAGGCAAGTCGCCTCAACGTTGGAGAACTCAATCATGTCGACGAATCGATCAAAGTTAACTTCAACTCTGGCCAAGGTGGCGGCAGCGGCTGCGCTGCTGGTCGCCGGCCAGGCACAGGCCCTTGCGCTGCTTGGCCAGCCGCCGGCCCCGGCCTTGATTGTCTCGGCCGGTAATCTGGAGTGGGTCTGGGCCGCGCCCTGCGCCGGCGAGCAACCCAGCTGTGGCGTGGTCCAGCTGCACAACGGCTTCGGCTTCCCCACCGCTGCCCAATGGAATAGCAGCTTCGCCAACCTGGCTGCCCTCATCGATGCTTTCGATACTCCACAACTGTGCGCATCGACCTATTTCAGCACCGTGCACAACCACTGTGACGCCAGCGACTTGACCGTTGGCGCCATCTGGCACTCACCGCTGGCCGCAAACGACTCGTTGCGCAACAACTCTGCCGCCGAAACCTTCCTGGTGCGCCAGGTTGCTGACCCTGACCCGAGGGTGCCAGAGCCGGCCTCACTCGCCTTGGCCGGGCTTGCCCTTGCCGGGCTGGCGTTGGCGCGTCGCCGCAAGTCAAGCTGAACCTGGCTCGATTGCAGACGGCCCGGTCCATTGACCGGGCCGTTTTTCGTCCAGGCTTGAGTTCGCGCTGTCCCCGGGTCTGGCCGCAGGCAGTTGGATCGGTGTCGGTCAGTTGAACGGTTGCTGCGCCGACACCGCGCTTTCGTTTGACGGTGCAACGCCATGACGCAAGCGGCAGAATTCCGGACTGGCTGCTATCGCTCGCGACGGGTTGTTGACCGACCTGTCGGGCGACGACAGTAGCCGCGTGGACCAACCACTTGCCGCCAAACCGCACTTTGCACTTATGCCGACCGTGATCCACGGCGTCCATCGTGACGCGAGGCGCCGCTGCCCCCGTGTTCAAGGGGCCCGACTTGCGCCGGCGTAAGCCTCATGCAACGACGAGCTGGCCCTGGTTCATCGCCTACCTGGCCTTCGTGATCTACGGCAGTCTGGTCCCGCTGAACTACAACGGGATGGCTCTGGACGAAGCGCTGCGCCACTTCGCCAACATTCCCTTCCTGCAACTAGGCGCCGGCTCGCGCGCCGACTGGATCGCCAACGGCGTGCTCTACCTGCCGCTGGGCTTGCTGCTGGCGCGCGTACTGCGCGGTGGTCTCGGCGCGTCAACCGGCACGGCATTCATTGGTGCGGTGGCCATGTGCGGTGCCGTCGCCGTCGCCGTCGAGTTCGCGCAACTCTTTTTCCCGCCGCGCACGGTCTCGCAAAACGACCTCATCGCTGAAGTCCTGGGCAGTGCCCTCGGTGCCTGGCTGGCCTTCGTGCTGCAACCCTGGGCGCAGCGGCTGCGCCACGCGTTGGATGAAGGCGGCCAGCGTGTCACCACCCATGTGCTGGAGGCCTATGCGCTGATCTACCTGGCCTTGAGCTTCTTCCCCTACGACTTCGCGCTCTCAAGCGACGAGTTGCTGGCCAGGATGCGCGGCGCAAACTGGGCCTGGCTGCTGACCACGGGCGAGCATGGGCGGCTCACGTCGCTGTTGCAGTTGGTCGTGGAAGTGCTGCTGTGCGCGCCCCTGGGCTGGCTGTGGCAGCGTTTACGCGCAAACGCCAACACCAACGCCTGGAAGGCCGCGCGCATGGGCCTTGGCCTGGGTCTGTTCATCGAGATCGGCCAGTTTTTCGTGCTTTCTGGCTACAGCCAGGGCGCATCGGTGCTGACGCGCGGCGCGGCATTCGCCCTGGGCGCCACGGCGCTGCCCTGGTTGATGCACAGCGGTGCAGCGGCCGCGCGCGAGCGCGTACGTGGCTTGGTGCTGCCGCTGCTGGTGCCGTGGTTGCCCATGCTGCTTTGGGTCAGTGGCTGGGTGCGCAACCCGTGGCACGGCGCAGCGGGTGCGTGGGCGACGTGGCACGAGCTGCATCTGCTGCCCTTCTACTACCACTACTACTCGACAGAAGCCGTGGCGCTCTTCAGCCTGGGCACGGTGTCGCTGATGTACCTGCCGCTGTCCTTGGCCGGCTGGGCGCGAGGCTGGGGGCGGGGTACGAGCCTGGGCTTGGTGGCGTTGACGGTGCTGGCAGTTGAGGCCAGCAAGTTGTTTCTCGTCGGCATGCACCCCGACCCGACGAACCTGATCATTGCGCTGGGTGCGAACGTTGTGTTTTGGCGCTTGTTGGTCGCTTGGGAAAGGCCAGCGCCAGCCGCTTCGGTGGTGGCCGTGGCGCCGCAAGTATCGACCACGCTGGCGACACCCTGGCCGTGGCTGATGGTGACGGCCGCCGTGGTCGGCGCGCTGCTCTACCCCGTGCACACGCTGCCCTTGCTGGCCTTGCTGATCGCTGCTGGATGGGCCGTCTGGCGGCGCCCGCCACTGGCGCTCTTCATCGTGCCCGCCGCGATGCCCGTGCTGGACCTCGTGCCTTGGAGCGGGCGGCTGTACCTCGACGAATTCGACTTCTTGCTGGCGATCTGTCTGGGCATCGGCTGGGCACGCACGGCGGCGGCGCCACGCCGGCATGTCGACCGAAGTGCCGTGATCGG
>JANOJR010000429.1:0-5286 GCA_031418855.1 Rubrivivax sp. | reverse complement strand
CCGAGCCTGAACAC
The DNA here is from genome assembly GCA_031418855.1 of Rubrivivax sp. Lineage (GTDB taxonomy): Bacteria > Pseudomonadota > Gammaproteobacteria > Burkholderiales > Burkholderiaceae_C > Rubrivivax. Next base: position 5,272 of record JANOJR010000429.1, on the reverse strand, counting down.
GAGCGTGGTCAACGTCGTCGCTCGCGTGGGCAACGCGGTGGCCGCCAACCAGCCGGTGTCGATCAGCAACACCAGCCCCGACCTTTTCACCGAGGGTCTCAAGGTCAACATCAGCGGCACCAGCGGCAACGCGCAAGGCAGCGGCGCCATCGCCAACCTCGCCGCTCAGGGCAACAACAATGGGTCGATCCAGGTCGGCCTGGGCTCCAGCGCCGTGGCGGGATTGAGCAGCGGCCAGTTGAACCTGACGTTCATCTCAACGGGTGCCGGCACAACGGGTGCTGCGGACGTCCCGGCGCAAGTTGCCAGCGGCAGCGTCACCATCAACGGCAAGCTCTACACGCCAGCGCTGGGCCAACTCGCCACCCCGAGCGTGAACTTCGGCGTCGTGCGCGTGGGCGACACCGTGACGGCGCGCAACATCACCATCAACAACACTGCGGCCGCCACGGCGCTGAACGACACACTAACAGCCAACCTGAGCGGCGCGGCCAGCCCCTTCAGCGGCGGCGGCAGCGCCAACGGCATCACCGCGCAAGGCAGCGGCCAGATCGCGGTGGGCCTGGCCACCACTACCGCAGGCACCTTCAACGTCAACGCCAGCGTGGCCTTCACCAGCCGCAACCCCGACATGGCCGATGCCTCCGCCGGGGCCAACGCCGGCGTGAACCTGCTGGCCACCATCAACAACCTGGCCAATGCCGACTTCGACCTGCTGCTGGGCCTGGGCGTGCTGACACAGAACGGCAGCAACTACGTGCTCGACCTGGGCAACATCGCACTGGGCAGCAGCATCGTGAGCAAGCTGCGCCTGGACAACGACGTGCTGGGCCCGGCCGACGTGCTCAGTGGCGACTTCAATCTGATTGACATCAACGACTTCAGCTACCAAGGCTGGGGTGCCGCGGTGGGCCCGCTGGCCGCAGGGCAGGCCACGGGAGATCTGGAGATCGACTACCTGGCCAGCGCCCTGGGCCAGTTCCAGGACAGCATCGTCTTCAACGGGCGCGGCACCAACGCCAGCGACGCACAGGGCCTAGCGCAGACGCGCACCCTGATCATCCGCGCCAACGTCTTCAACCCCGACGGCAACCCGGTGCCCGAGCCGGGCTCGCTGGCGCTGATGCTGGCCGCTGCGGTGGCGGCCGCCCTGGTGCGGCGGCGCCGCGCCGCAATGCACTGAGGAGGGTGCATTGAGGACAGCGCATTGAAGACAGACTCCTCGAGGGGCGCAGCGTGACCCGCGTGCAGTACGGCATCAGCACGCTGCTGGGCGCGCTGTGCTTAGCCGTGCTGGGGGCCAACGTCACGCTGGCCCTGCTCAACAAGTTGGCGCAGGGCGAGGTCGCCATGCGGCAGCAGTATGTGCAGCAGTCGGTACAGCTCGAAGGCCTGTACCGCGAGATCGTGCGTGCCTTGGCCGAACTGGGCGCGCGCAACAACGACGAAGGGGTGCGTGCCATGCTGCAGCGCCACGGCATCAGCTACAGCGTCAACGCAGCGGCAACGGCCAATGCGCCGAGCGGCGCGGCAACCCCCGGCAACGTGGTGCGCAAGTGAGAACGCCCGGCGTCAGGACCGTCATCACGCCGCCCAGGCTGGCACCCTACGACGAGGCCACGCGGGCGGGCGTGCAGGCGAACACTCAGGCAGGCAGCCAGGCACACCACCCGGCGGACGAGGGCCGCGACACGCTCCCCGCCGAGGCAGACGGCGTGTTGACCGCGGCACCGCCACCGGGTCTGGCCAGGCAAGCCCAACAGGCGCCGCTGCGCAGCCCGTTCCTGCCCCTGCTGCTGGCCGCCATGGCGCTGCTGGGCTGGATGGGTTTTCAGACCTGGCAGCTCTTCACCGACCGCCAGGCGCTCCTGGCAGCGCATGCCAACCAGCAGCAGACGGTGGACAACGCGGCCAAGCTGCGTGGCTCGCTCGACGCACTGGCCGCCGACACGCAAGGTTTGGCCGATGCCGGCAACGCCAGCGCGCGGCTGTTGGTGGAAGAGTTGAAGAAGCGCGGCGTGACGATCAATGCCGGGAAGGCGGTGCCGAAGTAGCGGCATTGCTGCGCCGAGTCGCGCGCGGCGCTTGCCGTGCATGGCACTAACGTGCCGTTTCGGCGCAACGTCTGCGCCGCTGCCGTGGGTAGATCACGCCGACACCTGAGAGCCGCGCGTATGCTGGCTGCACGATGGCAGCCTTATTCCCTCCGCCCACCGAAGGCGTCCGTCCGATAGACCTGCCGCGCGGGGCGCTGCCCGCCGTGGCCGAAGCGACTTGGACGGTGCGCCTCCTGGGCGCCGTCGAAGCCCAAGGCGCTACACAGAAGCTGACGCACTGGCCGTCGCGCGCCGTCGCCACCCTGCTTGCGCAACTGGCTCTCGCGCCAGAGCGTGCGCATCCACGTGAGCAGCTCATCGAATCGCTGTGGCCCGGCGTATCGCTGGAGGTCGGTCGCAACCGGCTGCGCCAGGCCTTGTCGACCTTGAAGAGCCTGCTTGAGCCGCCCGCTGCCGAAGCGCAAGCCGTGCTGCTGGCCGACCGCCTGACCGTGTGCGTCGTACCCGGCGCACTGGCCTGCGACGCGCAGCAGTTCGAGAGTGCCCTGCGCAATGCGCAGCCTGAGCGTGCCCGTGCGCTGTACCAGGGCGAGTTGATGCCAGGCTACTTCGATGACTGGGTGGTGCAAGAGCGCCTTCGTCTGGCGGCCTTGTTCGACCGCTTGGGGCCGGCACCCAGCGCGCCCCTGCAGTCCGCGCCGGCAACAGCCAGCGAAGCCTCGGTGACGCCGCCACCGAGCGGCCTGCCCAGCTACTGGACGCGGATCTTTGGCGCCGAGCTGCCGGCGTCACGCCTGCGCGCGTTGGTGCAAACGCAGCGCCTGGTCACCGTGCACGGCCCGGGCGGCAGCGGCAAGACGCGGCTGGCCGCCGAGGTGGCGCACGCCTTGCGCGAAGCGCCGGGCTGGCAGATCGATGACAACGCCCCGCCCTTTGCCCGTGTCAGCTTCATCTCGATGGTGGCCTGCAGCGACACCGTCATGGCGATGAGCGCCCTGTGCGATGCGCTGCGCATCGATGGCCGCGAGGGCGGCCCGCACGCGCGCATCGTCGCGGCGCTGACGGGTTGGCCCACGCTGCTGGTGCTGGACAACCTCGAACAGCTGGGCGATGCCATTGGCCCGGACATCGCGCGCCTGCTGGCGGCGCTGCCGGCGCTGCATGTGCTGGCCACGTCACGCCTGCTGCTGGGCATCGACGGCGAAATCGCCTTTGAGCTGGATGGCCTGCCCGTGCCGCCGGCCAAGGCCTCGCTCACCGAAGCCGCCGAGAGTGCGGCGGTCAGCCTCTTCGTCGATCGTGCGCGCGCCGTGCGTGCCGACTTTCAGCTGAGCGCGCGCAATGCCGCGGCCATCGTGGCGTTGGTGCGGCTGTTGGCGGGCATGCCCTTGGCGATCGAACTGGCGGCCTCGCGGGTGCGCGGGCTGACGCCGCAAGAGCTCTTGAAGCGCTTGAGCGAAGGCGCCGGCACGCCGATGCTGGACTTGCTGACACGTGGCGCGCATCGGGCATCACCGCAGGCGCGGCACGCCTCGATGCGCCACGTCATGGCATGGAGCTGGCAACAGCTCAGCCCGGCGCAGGCGGCCCTGCTGGAGCAGATGTCGGTGTTGGCCGCACCGGCGTGCGCGGACGCGGTAGCTGCGATGGTGGCGGCCGATGTGTGCGCCACCCAATGGCTGCTGGACGCGCTGCACGATGCCTCGCTGCTGCACACCAGCACTTCCCAAGACGAGACCACGCGCTATCAGCTGCTGCAGCCGGTGCGCGAGTTTGCCGGCGAGCGGCTGGATGCCAACGATGGGCGACGCGCGCGACAGCGCCTGCGGCACTGGTTGATCGGCTACGCGCGGGCTGCCAGCGGCAACGGGCCGTTGGCCATCGCGCCGGAGCTCGCACACATCCATGGCGCCATCGTGAGCGCGGTGTCCGATGGTCTTCCGCGTGAAGCGCTGGAGCTGGCGCTGGCCTTGCGCGTGTTCTGGGAGACCGATGCCTTGCCGCTGTCCGGCCTCTTGGCGCTGGAGAGTGCCCTTGCTGACGTCACCGATGAAGCGGATACGGACTTGCGTGCTGACGCGTTGGAGCTGCTGGCCTTTGCTCGTGGTGCAGCCTCGTTCGCCCACGAGGCCTTGGCGCACGCACAAGCCGGCCTGGCCGCAGCGCGCGACGATCGGCGGCGCTGCCTCGCGCTGGTGCGCTGGGTGACGGCGAGCTACATGACCGGCTCCATGGACGGCGACGCCTTTGAGCACGCACTCGAAGAAGCCGCGGGTCTGGCCCGACGTGCCGAGGACACGGCGGCGCTGGCGACCGTGCTGCGCATGCAGGCGCTGGTGGCCAGCAACATTCGCCTTGATTTCGTCACGAGCGAGGCGTTGTCGGCGCAGTCGCTCGCGCTTTGGGAGAGCGTTGGCAACAGGTCCATGGCGCTGGTGGGCATGCTCAACCTGGCGGTGATGTGGGCCTGGACCGGGCGCGTGGACAAGGGCATTGCCGCGCATCTGGATTGCGAGCGCGCCATGCGGGAGGAACACAACTGGGTCGGGCAAAGCAACGTCGCGCGGCAGCTCGGGCGCATCTACGTGCGCGCGCGCCGCTGGGACGAGGGCGAAGCTGCCTTTCGGCGCAGCATGCGAGTGGCCTGGCAACGCCAATATGCTTTTGGTATCGCCCACGCGCTGCTGCATCTGCCCGATGCGATGGTGATGGGTTCACAGCCCGAGGCCGCTGCACGCCTGCATGGCTTTGCGGTGGCGCACTGGGATCGCCTGTACAGCCGCCTCAACCGCATCGAGGCCCAGGAGATGCGTCGTACCCGCCGCCGCTTGCGTCTGCGCCTTGGCGCCGGGCTTGCGCAGGCCCTGATCGCCGAAGGCAGCCGCATGAGCCTGCGCGACGCGGCGGCCATGGCGCTGGACGATGTGTCCGGCACAGCGGACGTCTAGAGGGCTCGGCGAAGTCCCGGGTGCCCGCGTTGGCGCAGGCCTGCCAGATGGCCTCTAGGGCGCCTACTCCACCGCCTTCACCATCGCCTCCACCACCTTCTTCGCGTCGCCAAACACCATCATGGATTTGTCCATGTAGAAGAGCTCGTTGTCGAGACCCGCGTAGCCCGACGCCATCGAGCGCTTGTTGACGATCACGGTCTTGGCCTTGTAGGCCTCCAGGATGGGCATGCCGTAGATGGCGCTGCCCTTGGTGTGCGCGGCAGG
>JANOJR010000428.1:0-1695 GCA_031418855.1 Rubrivivax sp. | reverse complement strand
GACCTCGGGGTGGCCGAAGAACCAGAAGATGTGCTGGTACATCACCGGGTCGCCACCACCGGCAGGGTTGAAGAAGGTGGTGCCGAAGTGGCGGTCGGTCAGCGTCATGGTGATGGCACCGGCCAGCACCGGCATCACGGCTATCAGCAGGTAGGCGGTGATCAGCCAGGTCCACGCAAAGAGCGGCATCTTCATCAGCGTCATGCCGGGTGCGCGCATGTTGAGGATGGTCACCACGATGTTGATCGAGCCCATGATGGAGCTGGCGCCCATGATGTGCAGCGAGAAGATCGCCATGTCCATCGACGGGCCCATTTGCAGCGTCAGCGGCGCGTAGAGCGTCCAGCCCGCAGCCGGCGCGCCACCTGGCACGAAGAACGAGGCGGCAAGCATCGCGGCAGCGGGAATCAACAACCAGAAGCTCAGGTTGTTCATGCGCGCAAAGGCCATGTCGGCCGCGCCGATCTGCAGCGGGATCATCCAGTTCGCGAAGCCCACGAAGGCCGGCATGATGGCGCCGAAGACCATGATCAGCCCGTGCATCGTGGTGAACTGGTTGAACAGTTCCGGGTTCACGAATTGCAGGCCCGGCTGGAACAGCTCGGTGCGGATGGCCAGTGCCAGCACACCGCCGAACATGAACATCGCGAAGCTGAACAACAGGTACATCGTGCCGATGTCCTTGTGGTTCGTGGCATAGGCCCAGCGGCGCCAACCATAGGGTGCGCCGTGATGGTGGTCGTGATCGTCGGCGTGGCCACCGTGGTCGTGCGGGTGCAGAACTGCGCTCATGAAATTTCCTCGACGTTCTTATTTGCGCGCGGCAACGATCTCGGCAGGCTGCACCAGCTTGCCGGTCTTGTTGCTCCACGAATTTTTGGTGTAGGTTGCCACGGCCGCAATCTCGGTGTCGGACAAGGTCTTCCATGCCGGCATGGCGCCACCGGCCGCGCCGTTGAGCAGGATCTGGATCTGCTTGGCGGGGTCGTTCAGGACAAGGGCGCTGGCGTCCAGGGCCTTAATCGGACCGGCACCTTTGCCGTCGGCCTTGTGGCAGGCCGCGCAGTTGGCGGCGTAGACCTTCTCGCCGCGCGCCACCAGCTCTTCAAGCTTCCAGACCTTGGCCGGGTCGTCGGCCAGCGCGGCCATGGCTTTTTTCTTGCCGTCGACCCACAGCGCGTAGTCGGCCTGGCTCACCACCTTCACATGGATGGGCATGTAGGCATGCTCTTTGCCGCACAGCTCAGCGCACTGGCCGTAGAAGTCGCCGGTCTTGTCGGCACGGAACCAGGTGTCGCGCACGAAGCCGGGAATGGCGTCTTGCTTGACACCCAACGCTGGCACCATCCAGGCGTGGATGACGTCGTTCGCGGTGGTGATGATGCGCACCTTCTTGTTCACCGGCACGACGAGCGGGTTGTCGACCTTGAACAGGTAGTCGTCACCCGAGGGCTTGCCGCTGTTGGACATCTCGCGATGCGCGGCGTCGAGGGTGGCCAGGAAGTTGATGCCCTCGCCTTCACCCTTGAGGTAGTCGTAGCCCCACTTCCACTGGTGGCCCGTGGCCTTGATGGTCAGCTCGGCGTTGGAGGTGTCTTTCATCGCCACCACGGTGCGCGTGGCCATCGCGCCCATGGCGATGACGATGATGAAGGGCACGATGGTCCAGGCGATTTCGACGGCCACGCTCTCGTG
>JANOJR010000427.1:0-2153 GCA_031418855.1 Rubrivivax sp. | reverse complement strand
TCGCTGCTGACGATCATCAACGACATCCTGGACTTCTCGAAGATCGAGGCCGGGCGCATGGACATCGAGCACCAGCCGTTTGACTTGCGCGACTGCGTGGAATCGGCGATGGACTTGATGGCGTCACGCGCGGCCGAGAAGCATCTGGACATCGCCTACGTCTTTGAAGGCGAGGTGCCACTGGCTATTCAAGGCGACGTCACGCGCTTACGCCAGATTTTGCTCAACCTCTTGAGCAACGCCGTCAAGTTCACCGAGAAGGGCGAAGTCGTGCTGACGGTGCGCGTGGACGGCGACGAGCAAAGCGAGCAAGGCAGCTTCCTCGCCTTCACCGTGCGCGACACCGGCATCGGCCTGAGCGAACAAGGCAAGAGCCGCATGTTCCAGAAGTTCAGCCAGGCCGACAGCTCCACCACGCGCAAGTACGGCGGCACCGGCCTCGGGCTGGCGATCAGCAAACTGCTGGCTGAGCTGATGGGCGGCACGATGTGGGTCGAGAGCGCAGGCGCAGGCCAGGGCAGCAGCTTTCACTTCACCATCGCCGCCAAAGCCGCCAAGCTACCGCAAGGCCACCGCCGCGACTACATCGGCACCCAGCCTGCACTCAAAGGCAAACGATTGCTGGTGGTGGACGACAACGCCACCAACCGCCGCATCCTGGCGCTGCAAACGGCGAAGTGGGGCATGGTGGTGCAAGACACCGAGTTCCCTGCGAACGTGCAGGACATGCTCAACGCACAGCGCTACGACCTCGCCATCATCGACATGCACATGCCGGGCATGGACGGCACGATGCTGGCCCAAACCATCCGCAGCGCCGGCCACACGCTCCCGCTGGTGCTGTTCAGCAGCCTGGGGCGTAAGGAAGCCAGCGACAGCGCCTTCGCCGCCACACTGGCCAAACCGCTGCGCCAAAGCCAGCTCTTCGACACGCTGGTGAGCCTCTTGACGCACGACGCCGCGCCCAAGCAGGCCGCCGCCCCGGCCAAACCGCGCATGGACGCCGAGATGGCGACGCGCCACCCCTTACGTATTTTGTTAGCCGAAGACAACGTGGTGAACCAGAAGCTCGCCATGCGCCTCTTGCAGCAGATGGGCTACCGCGCGGACCTGGCCAGCAACGGCATCGAGGCCATCGAGTGCGTGGCGCGCCAGACCTACGACGTGGTGCTGATGGACGTGCAGATGCCGGAGATGGATGGCATGGAAGCCAGCCGCCAAATCACGTCCAAGTGGAAAGCACACGAGAGGCCCCGCATCGTGGCCATGACGGCCAACGCCATGCAGGGCGACCGCGAGGCATGCCTGGCTGCGGGCATGGACGACTACGTGACCAAGCCGATACGGGTGGATGCGCTGGTGGCGGCGCTGCTGGCGGCCAGGACGCGCAATGAAGGCTGACGCGCGCCGCTTAGGCGCCCAAGGCGCTGGCGATGTCGGTTTCGGAAAAATCGCTGCCTTTGTACAGCAGCGGCAGGCCACGCACCTTGGCCAGCGCATAGCTGAAGACGTCGCCGAAGTTCAGCGCCGCCGCATGCCCGCTGCCCTTGCCAAAGGCCACGAAGGCAGCGTACGCCGCGTCCATCTCCGCCGGGCCGGGGGCGTGATCTCGAACATGGGCAGCCGCAGCAGGTCGTCCACCAGCACCACCGCGCGCTGCCCGCGCCGGCAGCGCACGACCATGCGCGCTTCCACCACCGACACCGTGCTGATCAACACACGATCAGCACGCTGAATGACTTGCACGAAGGCAGCGCGTTCGGGCTCGCCGGAGGCAATGGCGACGTTGGCCGAGGTGTCGGCGACGATCACTTCGGCAGGCCGCGCGCGTCCCAGGCCAGGGGGTCGGCGGCGTCGCTGCGCTCAGGGATGCGGTCGAGCTGGGCCAGCAGCGCGGCCATGCGGTCGGCCCGCCGGGCAGGTTGGTTGGTTTCTTGCAGCAGCCGGTCTACGGCGCGCTCAACCAGGGCCGTCTTGCTCAAGCCCGTGCTCTTGGCCAGGCGCTCGACCTTGCTGACCACCGAAGGATTTGCAATCCGCAAAGGTATGACGTTCACTGCGATGTTGATCTCAATAGGGTCAATTTACATTGCGATCAGCGGGCAGGCAATCAAGCGAGGCGGCAAGTTCCGCCGCGCACAGCACAGCAACAC
>JANOJR010000426.1:0-1597 GCA_031418855.1 Rubrivivax sp. | reverse complement strand
GCAGAAGGCGCGTGTGCTGACGGTGCCCGCGCGGTACTGCGAGTCCATCTGTTGGTTGCGTGCAGCGAAGCTTTCGCGGTCGAGCACGCCGCGCGCCATCAGGAACTCGCACCACAGCACGTCGGAGTCACCGCTGAGCAGTGTGTGGTCGAGGTCGAAGATGGTGAGCTTCGGCGCGCCCATCACGGCTGACGCAGGTGCCACGCCTTCGTGCGCGTGAAGGCCTGAATGCCGTAGCGCGACAGCGTCAGCCCCAGGCCCGAGTCGCCATAGCCCGACCACGGCAGGCGCGGGCTCACGCGGTCGCAGCAGTTCCAGTACACGCTACCTGCGTTGACGCGCGCCAGCAACTCGCGCGCCTTGGCTTCGTCGCGTGTGTAGACGCCCGCCGTCAAGCCGTAGCGTGTGTCGTTCATCAAGGCCACGGCCTCATCGTCGCTGGCCACTTTCTGGATACCGATGACGGGACCGAAGCTCTCTTCGCGCATCAAGTCCATCGCATGGCTAACGTTCGTCATGACGGTGGGCTCTAACCATTGCCCGGGGCCAGGAAGTGCTGCGCCGCCGCAACGCAGCGTGGCGCCTTTGGCCAGCGCGTCGGCCACTTGGGCTTGCAGGACAGTGATCTGTGGCGCGCGCGTGATGGCGCCGATATAGGTGGCAGGGTCCATCGGGTCGCCGCGCTTCAAGCCACGCACGGTGTGCACGAAGTGCTCGACGAAGGCGTCAAAGATGCTGGCGTGCACGTAGATGCGCTCGACCGAGCAGCAGCTCTGGCCGGTGTTGTACATGGCGCCATCGGCCAGACTCTCGGCGGCGGCCTTGGGGTCGGCGTCGGCGCGCACGTAGCTCGGGTCTTTGCCGCCGAGTTCAAGCTGCACCTTCACCAAACGAGCGGCCAGCGCTTGCGCGATACGCACCCCGGTGGCGTGGCTGCCGGTGAAGAAGAGGCCATCGATGCGCTGCGCCAGCAGTGCTTCGCCGACCTCGCCACCACCCACCAGGCAAGGCATCAGCGCGGCGGGCACACCGGCCGCGTGCAGCAAGCGCGTGAGGTGCTGGCCCGTCAGCGTGGCGAACTCGCTGGGCTTGTAGAGCACGGCGTTGCCGGTGAGCAAGGCCGGCACGATGACGTTGCAGCCCACGAAGTACGGGTAGTTCCATGCGGAGATGTTGGCCACCACGCCCAGCGGGATGTGCGAGATCTGCTCGTGCGTGCCGCCGTCGTCGAAAACATGCTCGTCGCGCACCGCGCCTTCGGCCTGTTCGAGGAAGAAGTCGACGCGTGGCAACAGGCCATTCAACTCGTTGCGCGACTGGCTGATCGGCTTGCCGGTCTCTTGCGTCAGCGTGGTGGCCAGCGTTTCCAGCTCGGCCACGATGCCGGCGCGAAAGCGTTGAATGATGGTCAGCCGTTCATGCATAGCCAGTGCCGCCCAGGCCGGCTGCGCGGCGCGCGCGCTGGCGGCCTTGGCCGCCACGGTGGCTGGCGTGTCGGCCGCCAACTCGGTGATGAGCGCGCCGCTGGCGGGATTGTGGATCTGCAAGATGGTCATGGGTTTGGAGGTCCAAAAATGGGCCGTGCCGGACGAACGGC
>JANOJR010000425.1:0-8736 GCA_031418855.1 Rubrivivax sp. | reverse complement strand
CGACGTGAGGCGTGTAGATGGCTTTGTGCTTGCCGCGCAAACGGAGTGCCACTTCGCTGGCAACACGTCCGAGCACCTTGTCGGTGGCGTCAATCACAAACCACTCGTGCTTCACCTCGGCCGGTTTGGCGCTGAAGGTCTTCATGAGGGTCTTTCGGGTTGAATGGAGCCGCGTCATTGAACGCTGCCCCGAAATACGGCATCTGCTCTTGCAAATTGCTCGCGCAGTTTGAAGCCCACATTCGGTGCCACTTGTATCGGGTGGCCTCTCGTGCGGCGTCTGGGGCGGCGGCCGTGTCGCTTGGAACCTCAGGCCATCGGGTCGCCCCATAAGCCTGCTGTGCAAGGCGCCAGGATGGCGTGCCCCACGCTCCCCAGCCGAACCGAGGAGAGCCCGAGATTCTATATCGGATGTTGATGTCAGCCTGGCGTGTCGCCGCAACGCGCCCACATTGCCCAGATTGCCCCGCAGCTGCGCCTAGCACGGCTTGATGCGGGTGTGTTGATCCCCGGCATGAGGGGACCTCCCATGGGCAGCGCACCCGGCATGAGGGATCATCGCAACACAGTGCGCCCGATAACATGGTGCAGAGCCCGTTGTCACCGACGACGCGGGGACAACCACTTGCTTTCGACTTTCGCCATCTCCCCTCTGCTGCCCTGGATTCTTGCCAGCATCTCCGCGATTCTGCTTTTTACCGCAGGCGTGTTGGCATGGTTGCGCCAGCGCCAGGTGCAGGGCCGCGCGCTTCCCAGCGAATGGGCGCTGACGGGCCGGCCGGTTTTCAGCGCTGACGAGCGACGCGTGTACCGCCAGCTGCGTGAGGCGCTGCCGCATCACATCGTGCTGTCCAAGCTGCCCCTGGTGCGGTTTTGCCAGCCCACCGACCCACAGGAAGTGCGCTTCTGGTACGAATTGCTAGGCGGCATCAACGTCACGTTTGCCATTTGCAGTGCGAATGGCCGCGTGCTGGCCGCGATTGACCTCGACAACGAGCGCACCAGCTCGCGGCGCGCCGTGCAAATCAAACAATCGGTGCTTGGCTCGTGCCGTATCCGCTACCTGCGCTGCCCGGTGGACCATTTGCCGTCGGTGCCTGAGCTGCAATTGCTGGTGCCGCAGAGTGCGGCCAGCAACCGTGCGCCGCAGCCGGCTCGGGCCGCCCAGACCGATATCGGCTCGCCCGCAGCGGGAGTGGCGGCGCGGAGGCGCGCGACCTTATGGCAAGACTCCAGCGTTTTCCAGGACTCGTTCTTTGGCTCCGGCAGCCGCGCCGAAGGTGCCACCGTCAGCGACTTCGGCGCCCTGCGCGCGGCCGGCGAGTTACCCGGCGCCGACGTGACCGATGCTCCGCTGGACGGCAGACGGTCAGTGCCCCCGCTGCGCCACTGATCTCGGTCTTCGCAGGGGTGGGGCGTAGCATGGGGCGATGACCCCGCCTGCGCCGAGCCAGCCGACCCACCAAGCGCCCCCGGCCGCGCGTCAGTACGACGCCTTGACACCGCAACACGTGCTCGATGCCCTGGACACCGTGGGCCTGCGTGGCGACGGCCGTATCCTGCAGTTGAACTCTTACGAAAACCGCGTGTTCCAGGTCTTCCTCGAAGACGGCCGCGCGGTGGTGGCCAAGTTCTACCGGCCCGCGCGCTGGAGTGATGCGCAGATCGTTGAAGAGCACGGCTTCGCGCTCGAGCTGGCCGAAGCCGAAGTCACCGTGGTGCCGCCCCTGATCTTGACGGCTGACCCCGACGCGGCAGGCCTGCAACTGCACGGCGAGCCGCCCACCTTGGCGACCTGGCAGGGCCACCGCTTCACCGTGGCCGCACGCTGCGCCGGCCGCGAGCCCGAGCTCGACGACCCCGCGACGCTGCGCCAACTCGGCCGCTTTCTGGGCCGCCTGCACGCCGTGGGCAGACGCCAGCCTTTCGCCCATCGACACCACATGAATGCGGCCATCGATGGCCAACGAGCCCTTACGCTGCTGCGCGAAGGCGGCTTCGTACCGCCCGATCAGCTGCCGTCGTGGCAGCAGGCGAGCCAGACCGCCCTGCACGCCGTCGTGGCCGCGTTCGACAACGCCGCGCCATGGAGCAGCCTGCGCTTGCACGGTGACTGCCATCCAGGCAACGTGCTCTGGCGCGACGGCGCACCCAACGTCGTGGACCTGGACGACGCCATGCAAGGCCCTGCCGTGCAAGACCTGTGGATGCTCGTGTCGGGCGACGCCGGCTCGATGGCGCAGCAATTCAACGTGCTGCTCGACGGCTACGAGCAGTTCAGCGACTTTGACGACCGCGAGCGCCGCCTCGTCGAGCCGCTGCGCACCTTGCGCATGCTGCGCCACAGTGCGTGGCTGGCCGCGCGCTGGAGCGACCCAACCTTTCCGTTGAACTTCCCCTTCTTTGGCAGCGCCGCCTACTGGTCGCAGCAGACGGCGCAACTGCGCGAGCAAGTTGAGTTGATGTCGGTATGAATCACCAAACTCAAGCCGCCGCCAGCATGCGGTTGACGCGCGCCACGTAGGCCGCAGGGTCCTCCAGCCGCCCGCCTTCGGCCAGCAGAGCCTGGTCGAACAACACCTGCGCCAGGTCGTCAAAACGCGCATCCCCGTCCAGGCGCTTGACCAGCGCGTGCTCGGGGTTGACTTCCAGAATCGGCATGCCCTTGGGCGCAGCTTGCCCGGCTTGTTGAAGCATGCGCGCCAGGTGTGAGCTCATGTCGCCTTCTTCGACCACGATGCAGGCCGGCGAGTCGACCAGCCGCGTCGTCGTGCGTACGTCCTTGGCGCGGTCTTTGAGCGCGGCCTTGAGCCTTTCCAGCACCGGCTTGAACGACTCGGCCGTGGCCTCGGCCTGTTTCTTCTCTTCTTCGTCTTGCAGCTTGCCCAGGTCAAACGCGCCTTTGGCGACGTTTTGCAGCGGCTTGCCGTCGAATTCGTAGAAGTGCGTGAGCATCCATTCGTCAACGCGGTCGGTCATCAGCAAAACCTCGATGCCCTTCTTGCGGAAGACCTCTAACTGCGGGCTGTTCTTGGCGGCGGCTGCGGTCTCGGCGGTGATGTAGTAAATCGCCTCCTGGCCTTCTTTCATGCGCTTGATGTAGTCGGCAAAGCCCACGCCTTCATCGGCGGTGGTGGAGGCAAAACGCAAGAGCTTGGCCAGGCGCTCCTGGTTGGCCATGTCCTCGCCCATGCCCTCTTTGAGCACGGCTCCAAAGTCGCGCCAGAACTTCATGTATTTGTCGCGCTCGCTGCTGTCGTCGCTGTCGGCCAGGCCTTCAAGCATGGCCAGCACACGCTTGGTGCTGCCTTCGCGGATGGCCTTCACGTCGCGGCTTTCTTGCAGCAACTCGCGGCTGACGTTGAGCGGCAAGTCGGCGCTGTCGATCACGCCTTTGACGAAGCGCAGGTACACCGGCATCAGCGCTTCGGCGTCGTCCATGATGAAGACGCGCTTGACGTAGAGCTTGACGCCGCCGCGCTTGTCGCGGTTCCACAAATCAAACGGCGCCTTGACCGGCACGAACAGCAGCTGCGTGTACTCGGTGCGGCCTTCGACGCGGTTGTGCGTGTAGGCCAGCGGCGGCTCGGAGTCGTAGCTGATCTGTTTGTAGAACTCCTGGTACTGCGCGTCGGTCACGTCGCTCTTGGGCCGCGACCACAGCGCGGCGGCCTTGTTCACCGTCTCCCATTCGTCGCTGGTGACCTGCTTCTTTTGCTCGTCGTCCCAGCTCTCTTTGCGCATCAAGATGGGCAGCGAGATGTGGTCGGAATACTTGGCGATGATCGATTTGAGCTTCCACGCCGAAAGGAACTCTTCTTCGCCCTCGCGCAAGTGCAGCGTGACCTCGGTGCCGCGCTCGGCGCGGGTGATGGCCTCGACCTCGAACTCGCCGCCACCTTCGCTCATCCAGCGCACGCCCAGCTCGGCGCTTAGCCCGGCGCGGCGCGTCTCCACCGTGATGCGGTCGGCGACGATGAAGCCGGAATAAAAACCCACGCCAAATTGACCGATGAGGTTGGCGTCTTTCTTCTGCTCACCTTCGAGCTTGGCCATGAACTCGCGTGTGCCGCTCTTGGCGATGGTGCCCAGGTGCTCCACTGCTTCTTCGGCGCTCATGCCGATGCCGTTGTCGCGGATGCTCACTGTCTTCTTCTCAGCGTCGAACGAAACCTGCACCTTGAGCTCGGGCGCGTCTTCAAAGAGTGCGGGCGTGTCCAGCGCCTCGAAGCGCAGCTTGTCGCAGGCGTCAGATGCGTTGGAGACCAACTCGCGCAAGAAGATCTCTTTGTTCGAGTACAGCGAGTGGGTGACGAGGTGCAGGATCTGCTTGACCTCGGCCTGGAATGAAAGGGTTTGCTTGTCCATCTTCGTGGGATGCCAGGTGGGTGGGGTGAAAGGGACGGCGCCTAAGCGCTAATGTGAAGAACCGCCTGCCACACGGTGGGGGCAGGCACACAGAATTTCAAGGGCGGGCTTGGTCGGGGCAGCCCCCGACGCGCCATGTCAGGCTGGCGCCGAGCGCAGCGCGTAGACCTTGCCGCCGAAGAAGAGGTACTCGACGCGCAGCACCGCGTCGCCCTTCTCGCCGGCGAAGGTGAAGCCGATCACGCCCAGCGTATCGCCCGCATTGATGACGGGCACCTGCCAGGCTTCCAGGCGCGTAAGCGGCGCGAGTTCAATCTCCCAACGGCGCTCTTTGCGCGTGGGCAGCGTGGTGGCCTTCAGGATCGCCGCAGCGTCCACCGGCGCGGTCTGCCGGGGCAGCTCGCGCCGGGCCAAGTCGGCAGGCAAGGCCAGGTCGGCGCGCGGTTCGAGTTGCAGCTCGGCATGCGGGTTGCGCCATGCCACGCTGAGCGCTTTGCCTTCCAGCCACAGCGGCCGGTTCTGGTCAAAGCTGCTCCAGCCGTGGTGGGCAAAGGCGCTGGGCGAACCAAGCAGTGCAGTGGCAGACAAAACGGTTCTTCGGTCCATGGTGAGCCTCAGCGATAAGCAATGAAACGGCCGCAGATGATGACGCCAATCCAAAGCGAGAGCGAGAGCGCAGACTGCGCGCGCGTTACGGCGTCGGCGCGGTGGACGCCGCCACGTGCGTGGAACATCGCCGCGTTGATGCCGGCCAGCATCAAGACAAGCATCTTGATGACGAACATGCGGTTGGCCAGCAGCTCGTTCGGCTGCGTGGCAAACATCGTCAGACCCGAGAGTGCCGCCAGGCCAAAGCCGAGCAGCGACAAGGGCAGAGCCAGTCGCGCCAGTGCTGGCAATGGCAGCGCCTTGCCCAGTCCAAAGACGCGCAGCTCAAACAGCACGAGGTTGCCCAGCAAGAGCGCAATGCCCACGATGTGCACGACCTCCAGCGCCGGGTAGGCCCAGGGGTGCGCAGCCAGGCTGGTGAGTGCCGGCAGGTTGATCACGGCGGCGGTGGGCGGCATGTCCAAACCATAGCATCGGGCCGCATGGGGCTGAGTACATGGGGCTGAGTGCCCCACTCCTAGAATCGCGCGCCATGCACATTCACATCCTTGGCATTTGCGGCACCTTCATGGGTGGCCTGGCCGCCCTGGCGCGCGAGGCCGGGCACCGCGTGACGGGCTGCGACGCCGAGGTCTACCCTCCGATGAGCGAGCAGTTGCGCGCGCTCGACATCGAGCTGATCGAAGGCTTCGATGCGGCGCAAATGTCGCTCAAGGCCGACCAGTACGTCATTGGCAACGTCATCAAACGCGGCAACCCCTTGATGGAAGCCGTGCTCGACGCCGGCGCGCGCTACACGAGCGGCCCGCAGTGGTTGGCCGAGCACGTGCTGCAGGGCCGCCATGTGCTGGCCGTGGCGGGCACACATGGCAAGACCACCACCACGTCGATGCTGGCCTGGATGTTGGAGTGCGCAGGTCTGGCGCCAGGCTTTCTGGTCGGCGGTGTGCCGCAAAACTTTGGCGTTTCGGCGCGCACGGGCAGCGGCCCGCACTTCGTCATCGAGGCCGACGAGTACGACACCGCGCTCTTCGACAAACGCGCCAAGTTCGTGCACTACCGCCCACGCACGGCGATCCTGAATAACCTCGAACATGATCATGCTGACATCTACCCCGACCTGGCGGCCATCGAGACGCAGTTCCACCACCTCGTGCGCACGCTGCCCTCCAGCGGCCGGCTGATCGTCAACGCGCGCGACGAGGCCCTGCAGCGTGTCCTAAAGCGTGGCTGCTGGAGCGAGGTGCAGCGTTTTGGCGCACGCCGCGAAGAGCCGGGCGGCCTGCGCGCGCGCGGTGAGCCGCATGCCTTTGATGTGCTGCGCGGCAGCATGAAGATCGGCCGCGTCGACTGGGCGCTCTTGGGCGAACACAACCAGCTCAACGCGCTGGCGGCCATCGCTGCGGCCGAGCATGTCGGCGTGGCGCCTGACGCCGCCGCTGCCTCGCTCAAGACCTTTCAGAACGTTCGCCGGCGGCTCGAATTGCGCGGCGAGGTCGATGGCGTCAAGGTTTACGACGACTTCGCGCACCACCCCACGGCCATACGCAGCACCGTCAACGGCTTGCGCCGCAAGCTCGGGGTGCAAGAGCGCATCCTCGCCGTCTTCGAGCCGCGCTCCAACACCATGAAGCTCGGCACTATCAAGGCGCAACTGCCCTGGGCACTGGAAGAAGCCGACCTGAGTTTCTGCCTGCAAGGCGACTACGGCTGGAGCGCGCGCGAGGCCATGGCGCCGATGGGCGGCACGGCCATCGTGGCTGACAGCGTTGAAGCGCTCGTCGCCGAGATCACGCGCGTGGCGCGCAAGGGCGACCACGTGCTGGCCATGAGCAACGGCAGCTTTGGCGGCATCCATGCCAAGCTGCTCGATGCGTTGAAAGCCCGCGCCGCGTGAGGACAGTGCCCACCCACCTGCTGTATCTGCACGGCTTTCGCTCTTCGCCCAAGTCCTTCAAGGCTGAGCGCTTGCGCAGCTGGCTGGCCACGCACCGGCCGACGCTGCACTGGTGGTGCCCGCAGCTGCCGCCCTCACCGCGCGAGGCGATGGCGCAGGTGCTGGAGGGCATCGCCGACTGGCCGCGTGAGCGCATGGCCGTGGTGGGCAGTTCACTGGGCGGCTTCTACGCCAGCGTTGTCGCCGAGCACACCGGCTGCGCCGCCGTCGTGATGAACCCTGCTGTCGACCCGGCGCGTGACCTCGCGGCCCACATCGGCGAGCACACGGCCTTCCATGACGCCAGCCAGCGCTTCTTCTTCCGCGCTGAGTTTGTCAGCGAGCTTGCGGCGTTAGCACCGGCACAGTTCACGCACCCCGAGCGCACATTGGCCATCATCGCCAAGGGCGACGAGCTGCTGAGCTGGCAGGAGATGTCGGCGCGCTACGCCGGCGCGACGCAGCGACTGATCGAAGGCAGCGACCACGCGCTGTCGGACTTTGACCAGCACTTGCCCAGCCTGCTCGCGTTTCTGGGACTCGCCCAGGCCGCCTGAACGTTCGCAGGCAACGGCGACAATGCCCGCCATGTATGCATTGTTCGATGACGCTGGCCGCTTTTACGCTGGCCGTGTGATGGCCGAGGCCGAGGCCTCGTTGCAAATAGAGCTCGATTCGGGCAAGCGCGTGAAGGTCAAGTTGGCCAACGTGATGCTCAAGTTCGACAGGCCCGCCCCCGCCGAGTTCATGAGTGCCGCGGCCGCGCTGGCGCAGCAGATCGACCTCGACCTGGCCTGGGAATTTGCGCCCGAAGCCGAGTTCGGCTTTGCCGATCTCGCGCGTGATTACTTCGAGGCCAGCGCCGGGCCCGAAAAACAAGCCGCCGCGTTGATGCGTCTGTTTGAAGCACCGCACTACTTTCGCCGCCTGGGCAAAGGCATGTTCAAGAAGGCGCCGGAAGAGATCGTCAAGGCCGCCTTGCTGGGCATCGAGCGCAAGAAACAAGTCGCCGCACAGATCGAATCTTGGGCCGCTGAGCTGGTGGCCGGGCGCTGCCCCGACGCCGTGCGCGAACAGCTCTTTCGCATCCTCTTCAAGCCCGACAAAAACGGCCCCGAGTACAAGGCCGTGGTCGACGCCGCGAAACGTTCGCAGCGTGCGCCGCTGGACTTGCTCAAGGCCGCGGGCGCCATCACCAGCCCCTACCAGTTCCACTGGAAGCGCTTCTTGTTCGAGCAGTTCGGGCAAGGTGTGGGCTTCCCGGCCCTGACGCCGCCGCCGGTCCTTGACGATCTGCCACTCGCCGAAGTGCAGGCCTTCTCCATCGACGACTCGGCCACCACCGAGATCGACGACGCGCTCTCGGTGCAAGGCCTGGGCAGCGGCACGGTGGTCTTTGGCATCCACATCGCGGCACCCGCGCTGGCCTTCGCGCCCGACTCGGCGCTGGATCGCGTGGCGCGCGAGCGCCTGTCCACCGTCTTCATGCCGGGCTGGAAGATCACCATGCTGCCCGACGCCGTGGTGCAGACCTACACACTCACGGCCGGCCGTGACTGCCCTGCCGTCAGCCTGTACGTCACGCTCGATGAGCTAACGTTTGAAGTGCGTGCCAGCGAGACACGTATCGAGCGCGTGCCCATCGCCGCCAACTTGCGCCACGACCAGCTCGACGCGGTGGTCACCGAAGACAGCCTGGTCGGTAAGGCCAGCGCCGACTACGCCTTTGCGCCCGAGTTGGCATTTGCCTTCCGCCTGGCCCAGGTGCTCAAAGCCAAGCGCGAAGTCGTGCGCGGCAAGCCCGAAACCTTCAACCGGCCCGA
>JANOJR010000424.1:0-6632 GCA_031418855.1 Rubrivivax sp. | reverse complement strand
CCAGGCACAGCGCGGCAGCGGCTTCGTTGTCGGCACGCATTTCACGTTGGCCGATGTGGTGCTGGGCCTGGCCACGCACCGCTGGATGGGCACCCCGATCGAGCTGCCCGCGCTGCCGGCTGTGTCAGCGTATTTTGAGCGTTTGTCGCTGCGCGCGGCGTTTGCTGCGAACGGTCGCCATGGTCCGCCCTGAATACCAGAGCAGGCAGGGCGGCCGTCAAATCACCTACACCCGCTCGAGCACCAACGCGATGCCCTGCCCCACGCCAATGCACATGGTGCACAGCGCATAGCGCCCGCCGCTGGCGTGCAGCTGGTTCACCGCCGTGGTGGCCAGCCGTGCACCGCTGGCGCCCAGCGGGTGGCCCAGCGCGATGGCGCCGCCGTTGGGGTTGTCGCGCGCAACGTCGTCTTCAAGGCCAAGGTCACGCAGCACCGCCAGGCCATGCGCGGCGAAGGCTTCGTTGAGCTCGATGACATCCATCTGCGCCAGGCTCAAGCCCGTCAGCTCCAGCACCCGACGCACCGCCGGCGCCGGGCCGATGCCCATGATGCGCGGCGCCACACCGGCCGTGGCCATGCCCACGATGCGCGCGCGTGGCGTCAGGCTGTGGCGCTTGGCGGCCACGTCATTGGCAATGAGCAGCGCGCACGCGCCGTCGTTCACGCCGCTGGCGTTGCCCGCCGTCACGCTGCCTTCAGGTGTGACGATGCCTTTGAGTTTGGCCAGCGCTTCCAGGCTGGTGGCGCGTGGGTGTTCATCGCGGTCGACGACGACGATCTCGCCCTTCTTCTGCGGCAGCGTCACGGCGCAGATCTCGGCGTCGAAGAAGCCGCGCTGCTGTGCGGCCACCGCCTTCAACTGCGAAGCCAGCGCCATGCGGTCTTGCGCGTCGCGCTCGATGTGATAGTCCCGGGCCACGTTCTCGGCCGTCTCGGGCATGGCGTCGATGCCGTACTGCGCCTTCATCAGTTTGTTGACGAAGCGCCAGCCGATGGTGGTGTCGAAGACGCTGTTGGCACGCGAGAAAGCCGTCTCGGCCTTGGGCATGACAAAGGGCGCGCGGCTCATGCTTTCCACGCCGCCGGCGATCATCAAACGCGCTTCGCCCGCCTTGATGGCGCGCGCGGCCGTGCCCACGGCGTCCAGGCCCGAGCCGCAGAGGCGGTTGAGGGTGGCGCCGGGCACTTCGATGGGCAGGCCCGCCAGCAGTGCCGACATGCGCGCGACGTTGCGGTTGTCTTCACCGGCCTGGTTGGCGCAGCCATAGATGACGTCGTCGACCGCTGCCCAGTCAACACCTGCGTTGCGCAACATCAGCGCCTTGATGGGCAGCGCGCCGAGATCATCCGTGCGCACGGAAGACAAGGCGCCGGCATAACGTCCAAAAGGAGTGCGCTGGGCGTCGCAGATGAAGGCTTCGAGTTTGCTCATGGGTTGGCTCCGGGATGCAGCGCAATGATAGGAACGGCGATGAGGGCTCGCAGCGCCGGCAAGCTCACATCGAACGCGGTGTCGACCACCACCACGCCAGCGGCCGTGATGTCGAACACCGCCACGTCGGTGTAGACGCGGCTCACGCACGCGACGCCGGTGAGCGGGTACGTGCAGTGCGGCACCAGCTTGCATTCGCCGCTCTTGGTCAGCAGCTCCATCATGACCCAGGTCGCCCTTGCGCCGACGGCCAGGTCCATCGCGCCGCCCACGGCCGGAATGGCGCCCGTCGCACCCGTGTGCCAATTGGCCAGGTCGCCCGTGGCCGCGACCTGGAAGGCACCCAGCACGCAGATGTCCAGGTGCCCGCCGCGCATCATCGCGAAGCTGTCGGTGTGGTGGAAGTAGGCGCCGCCGGGCAGCAGCGTCACGGGCTCTTTGCCGGCGTTGATGAGGTCGTAGTCCTCTTCGCCGGCAGGCGGTGTGGGGCCGATGCCGATCACGCCGTTTTCGCTGTGCAAAAGCACTTCACGCTCGCGCTCGATGTGGTTGGCCACCAGCGTGGGCAGGCCGATGCCGAGATTGACCACGGCACCCGGTGGGATGTCGCGCGCCAAACGCTTCGCCATCTCGTCGCGGCTCCAGCGCTTCATGCCTTGGCCTCTTTTTTGACGTTCTGTTTGAAGCCGCCCGCCACCGTAGCCTCACGCACTACTTCCACCACGCGCTGCACAAAAATGCCCGGCGTGATGATGTGCTCGGGGTCGAGCTCACCCAAGGCCACGACCTCATGCACCGACGCCACCGTGATGCGCGCGGCCATGGCCATCGACGGCCCGAAGTTGCGCGCCGTCTTGCGGTAAACCAGGTTGCCCCAGCGGTCGCCACGCTCGGCCTTGATCAGCGCGTAGTCGGCATGCAGCGCGTACTCCAGCACCTGCATGCGCCCGCCGATCTCACGAACTTCCTTGCCGCGCGCCAGTTCGGTACCAAAACCCGTGGGCGTGAAGAAAGCGCCGATGCCCGCACCCGCCGCGCGAATGCGCTCCGACAGGTTGCCTTGCGGCACGAGCTCAAGTTCGACGCGGCCTTCTCGGTAGAGCCGGTCAAAGTGCCAGCTGTCGGCCTGGCGCGGGAAGCTGCAGATGATCTTCTTCACGCGGCCCGCCGCCAGCAATGCAGCGATGCCTCGCTCACCGTTGCCGGCGTTGTTGTTGATGATCGTCAGGCCGCTGGCACCCTGCGCCACCAACGCGTCGACCAGCGCGTCGGGGATGCCGGCGGTGCCGAAGCCGCCGATCATGACGGTGGCGCCGTCGGGCACGTCGGCGAGTGCGGCTTCGGGGGTAGCGACGATCTTGTTCATGGTTTGGGCGGGTTCGCAGGATTGGAACATCCGCCGCGTTTAAGCTCGCGCGCACCGCCACCGCAGAGTCCCACCATGCGCACCCAAGTCGCCATCATCGGCGCCGGCCCCTCGGGCCTGCTGCTCGGCCAGCTGCTGGCACGCGCCGGCATCGATGCACTCATCGTCGAGCGCCAAAGTGCGGCGCATGTGCTGTCGCGCACCCGCGCGGGCATCCTGGAGCAGACCACCGTCGACGCCCTGCACGCTGCTGGCGTGGGTGAGCGCCTGGCGCGCGAGAGCATCGTGCACGGCGGCATCAACATCGTCTTCGACAATACGCACCACCACATCGACGTGCGAAAGCTCACCGGCGCCGTGGTCACGGCTTACGGCCAAACGGAGGTGACACGCGACTTGATGGACGCGCGCAACGCCGCCGGGTTGACGACGTTTTATGAAGCCTCGGACGTCCACCTCGAAGGCTTGGGCGACAGCGGCGCGGTGGTGCACTTTCAACATCAAGGCCAAGCCCAGCGCATCGAGTGCGACTTTGTTGCGGGCTGCGACGGCTTTCACGGCGTGAGCCGGCGCAGCATCCCCAAGGACAAGCTGCGTGAATTCGAGCGCGCCTACCCCTTCGGCTGGCTCGGCGTGCTGGCCGACGTGCCGCCGGTGTCGCCGCACGCCGTGACCTACGCCCACCACGCGCGCGGCTTCGCGCTGTGCTCGATGCGCAGCCTGACGCGCAGCCGCTACTACGTGCAATGCCCCATGAGCGACCGCGTCGAAGATTGGAGCGACGCGCGCTTCTGGGACGAGCTGGCACTCCGGCTGGACCCACAAACGGCGGCCGATCTGATCACCGGCCCATCGATCGAAAAGAGCATCGCGCCGCTGCGCAGTTATGTGGCCGAGCCCATGCGCTGGGGGCGCCTCTTCCTGGCTGGTGACGCCGCGCACATCGTGCCGCCCACGGGGGCCAAAGGGCTGAACCTGGCGGTCAGTGACGTTAGCCTGTTAGCACAGGCTTTTGTCGAGTTCTACGACGAGCAGTCCAGCGCGGGCATCGATCACTATTCCGCGCGTGCGCTGCGCCGCGTCTGGGGTGTCGAACGCTTCTCGTGGTGGGCGACCTCGCTGCTGCATACCTTCCCCGACACTGACGACTTTGGCCAGCGCATGCAGCACGCCGAACTCGACACGCTGACCAGCTTGGAGAGTGCGTCGCGAAGTTTTGCTGAGCACTATGCGGGGCTGGCGTTTTAGTCGGTGCGGGCCGCGGGTGAACCCTGTCCCGCGAATAGGGGGATGGCGGGTGTCTTTAGGCGTGAGCGGGCGTAGCCTTAGCGCCCCTGCGTCCTGACCGTAGATCGTTCAACACCAAGGAGACCCGGATGCCTAAGTTCAAGCTCGCCATCGTGGCGCTGGCCTTCACCGCGTTCAACGCGGTGGCCGCGCCACCGGCCTATTTCGTCGACGAAGCCAAGCTGCAGTTCAGCTCCTTGCCCGGGTCGTCGGCCCAGCAACTCTGGGGCGTGCAAAACGGCGCAGGCTACCGGATCGAGGTGCCCAGCAACTGGAATGGCAAGCTCGTGCTGTGGGCCCATGGCTACCGTGGCGAAGGGCTGGAGCTGACCGTCAGCAATCACCCGCTGCGCAAATTCCTCATCGACAACGGCTACGCCTGGGCCGCGTCGAGCTACAGCAAGAATTCCTACGACCCTGCGCAAGGTGCCAAAGACACGCACGCGTTGACGCAGTATTTCAACGGCCGCTTCGGCCGGCCCACGCGCACCTACATCACCGGCGAGTCGATGGGCGGGCATGTCACCGGCGCGGTGGCCGAGCAGTGGCCGCAGTCGTACGACGGCGCGATGCCGATCTGCGGCGTGCTCGGCGACTACACGCTGTTCGACTATTTCCTCGACTTCAACGTCGCAGCGCAAACTCTGTCGGAGGTGAGCAAAACCTACCCCTATGCGGCCGACTACCTGAGCACCACCGTGCCGGCGACCAAGGCGGCGCTGAGTCTGCATCCGACACTCGCGCCGTTCCCCTTTGCGTTGAACGCGAACGGCACGAACTTCAAGTCGCTGGTGCAATTGCGCTCGGGCGGCGTGCGCCCGCTCTTCGATCAAGGCTGGCTGTTCTGGAACGCCGTGGCCGGTGACTTCCTTTTCGGCCTCGGCGTGGGCGACGGCACCCTGGCGCGCCAGCCGGGTTCGGCGCCGCAGAACGCGGATGTGGTCTACCAGTTCGACACCAACCCGTCGCAAAGCGGCGCTGAGACCTACTTCAACAGCCTCGTGCAACGCGTCAGCGCCGACCCCCAGGCGCGCCGGCGCAACGGCATGGCCAACGTCACCCCCACCACCGGTGACCTGCGCATCCCGATGCTGACGCTGCACACGCTGGGCGACCTCTTCGTGCCCTTCCACATGGAGCAGGAGTACGCACGCCGCGTCGCCGCCAAGGGCAACGCCAGCCGCCTGGTGCAGCGGGCCACACGCGACGTTGGCCACTGCACCTTCACGCCGACCGAGCTGGTCACGACCTTCGTGGACCTGGTGAAATGGGTCGAGGCCGGGGTCAAGCCTGCGGGGGACGATGTCTTGAATGCGACGGCGGTGGCCCACCCGAACTTCGGCTGCACCTTCACCGACAAGCTCGCGCCGCGCCTGTGGGATCAGGTGCCTCAACTGGCCTTCCTCAAGCCAGCCGCATGCCCTGCAGCACCTTGATCCCAGCTGCTTGATGACCCAATGACAGGCCCGCAAGGGCCTGTTTTTTTGCCAGTCCGCGCCCTACACCAACTGGCAAGCCTGCTCAAAACTCAGCCGCGCATTGCGTGGCCGCAGCTTGGCCGGATCGCCCACGCCCAGGCCACAAATAAAGTTGCTCTTGAAACGCCCGTCGGGGAAAAACTCGGCGTCGACCTTGGCGTTGTCGAAGCCACTCATGGGACCGCAGTCCAGCCCCAGCGCGCGCGCGGCCAGGATCAGGTAGCCGCCACCCAGCGTGCCGTTGCGCGTGGCGGTGATGCTGGCCAGCGCGGCGTTGTTGGCGAACATGTCGCGCGTGCCCACGCCTGGCCACACCTGCGGCATCAGCTCGTAGAACTGCGTGTCGTAGGCCACGATGGCCGTCACCGGAGCTTGCTTGACCTTGTCGACGTTGCCCGCTGAAAGCGCGGGCAGCAAGCGCGCCTTGCCCTCGGGCGTGGTGACGAAGACCAGCCGCATCGGCTGGCAGTTCATCGACGTCGGTGCCATGCTCGCCACGGCGTAGAGCTCACGCAGCGTGGCCTCGGGCACGGGCTCGTCCAACCATCCGCCCTGGGTGTGAGCGACATGAAAGAGTTGGGCCAGTGCGGTGTCTGGCAGTGCGGGCTTGAGGGGCATGCGGTTCTCCGTTGTAGATCAGTCAGGGTCGAGCACGCCGGCGCATTGCAGTGTGCTTTTGGGTGTGCCCTTGGGCGCGCCTGTCAGCACGCATGGTGCGTTAGAAATTCGATCCTGGCTGCGCCAGAAACTCAAGTTCCGATACCGTGCTGGCGCGGCCAAGCGCGGCATTGCGATGCGGGTAGCGGCCAAAACGCACCACGATGTCGTAGTGCTTGAGCGCCCACTCGAAGGCCGCCGCGCGCGCCGGGTGCTGCCAGGCCAGCACACCAAAGTGCATCAGCCCTTCGCGCTGCGCCGCCATGTCTTCGCTGTGTTCAAAAGGCAGGTAGACGAAGCTGCGCTGCACGGGCGTGAGCGCCATGTCGTGCCCGGCCGCCACCAGCAAACGCGCCGCGGCCAGCGCCAGCGCATCGCCGGCAAAGGCACGCGGCGTGTCGCGGCCGGT
>JANOJR010000423.1:0-5857 GCA_031418855.1 Rubrivivax sp. | reverse complement strand
GGCTCGGCCTTCCACGTCACCGTCAAGCTGCCGCAAGCCGAGCTGCCGCAAGGCCACAAGCGCGACTTCATCGGCGCGCAGCCGGCACTCAAAGGCCTGCGTCTTTTGGTGGTGGACGACAACGCCACCAACCGCCGCGTGCTGGCGCTGCAAACCGCCAAGTGGGGCATGGTGCCGCAAGACAGCGCCGTGCCCGCAGACGCGCTGCGCTGGGTACAGGCTGCCGCCAAGCAAGGCCCGGCGTTCGACGTGGCCATCATCGACATGCACATGCCCGGCATGGACGGCTTGGAGCTGGCGCGCGAGATTCACAAGGTCGCGCCGAAGCTGCCACTGGTGCTCTTCAGCAGCCTCGGGCGCAAGGAAGCCGGCGACACCGAAGGGCACTTCAGTGCGTACCTGGCCAAGCCGCTGCGCCAGAGCCAGCTCTTCGACACGCTGGTCACATTGCTGGCCGGCCAGGCGCCCAAGGTCGCCGAAGCCGCCAAGCCCAGGATGGACGCGCAGATGGCCAGCCGCCACCCCTTACGTATCTTGTTAGCCGAAGACAACGTCGTGAACCAAAAGCTCGCCATGCGCCTCTTGCAGCAAATGGGCTACCGCGCCGACCTGGCCAGCAACGGCATCGAGGCCATTGAATGCGTGGCGCGTCAGACCTACGACGTGGTGCTGATGGACGTGCAGATGCCTGAGATGGACGGGCTGGAAGCCACGCGTAGCATCGGGGCGCGCTGGCCCGACCTGGCCGCGCGCCCGCGCATCGTGGCCATGACCGCCAACGCGATGCAGGGCGACCGCGAGGAATGCCTGTCCGCCGGGATGGACGACTACGTCACCAAGCCGATCCGGGTGGACGAGCTGGTCCTGGCCTTGACGAATACGACAGCTCGCTGGGAACGTTGAAATGACCCGACACAGAACCTCCCTCCCGACCGCTGCGGTGCTGGCCCGCGTGATCGACTTCGGCGCGCGGCTCAACGCACAAAGCGACGCCGGCCGGCTGCATGCGCTGTTGGCCGGACAGGCCAAGGCCTTGATCGGCGCGCGCCGCGTGCTGGTCGTGGCCGACACCTCGGTGGACCCGGTCGTCGCCGCCTCGCGGCTGCCGCGCGGCGAAGACGCGCAGGCGCTGCTGCAGGCGATCGGCCCATGGCTGGACGAAGCGCGCTGCACGCGCACCGCGCGGCTGCGGCACGGACCGCGCGGCGCCGACCGGTCGCGCCAACGGTCGTGCCTGGTTGCGCCGCTGGTCACGCGCTCGCGGCGGCTGGGCCATGTGTACGCCGATGTCGACGGCGCGTTCGGGCGTTTCGACGGCACCGAACGCGAACTGCTGAGCATGCTGGCCACGCAGGCGGCGGCGGCGCTGGACAAGCTGCACACCAGCGATGAACTGGAACGTAAGGTTGCCGAGCGCACCGCCGAACTCGAGCAGCGCGCCGGCGAACTCGCCCGCGAGCGTGCCATCCTGACCACCTCGCTGGAGAACATCGACCAGGGCATTACGCTGGTCGACAAGGACCTGTACACGATGGCGGTGAACCGTCGCTTCCTGGACCTGCTCGCCTTTCCGGCCGAGTCCTTCGGGGGCGGGTTCAACCTGGAGGAGGCCTTCCGCTTCAATGCCGAGCGCGGCGAATACGGCCCCGGCGACGTCGAGGAGCATGTGCGCAGCCGCATCGAGCTGGCCAAGCGCTTCGAAGCGCACGGCTTCGAGCGCACGCGGCCGGACGGCCGCGTGCTTGCGATCCGTGGCAGGCCGCTCGCCGGCGGCGGCTTCGTGACCACCTACGCGGACGTGACCGAGCAGCGTCGCGCCGAGGAGGAACGCCGGCAGCAGTTCGAGAAGACGCGCGAAGCCCTCGAGCAGCAGACTGCGATCGCCGGCATCCTGAAGGAGCTCAACCGGTCGACGCTGGACCTGCGGCACCTGCTGGCGACGCTGCTCGAGCACGCCACCCGCCTGTGCGACGCCAGCCAGGGCTTCGTGCTGCGGCCCGACGGCGACGTCTTCCGGCTCGCGCTGGCGCACGGCGCCGCGCCGGAGTTCGAGGCGCACCTCGCGCGTCTGGCGATGCGTCCCGAGCGCGGCTACCTGGTCGGCCAGGTGGTCAACGGGCGGCGCGCGGTGCAGGTGCTGGACGCGCTGGACAACCCCGACTACCGCGACGCGGAGTCGCAGCGCCTGGGTGGCTACCGCACGCTGCTGGGTATGCCGATGCTCAAGGGCAGCGACGTGGTCGGCGTCATCGTCGTTTGGCGCCAGGAGGTCCGCGCCTTCACCGAGCGGCAGATCGAGCTGCTCGCCACCTTCGCCGACCAGGCGGCGATCGCGGTGGAGAACGTGCGGCTGTTCAATGAGGCCCAGCAAGCACGCGTGGACGCCGAAGCCGCGCGCGTCCAGGCCGAAGCCGCCAACGAAGCCAAGAGCGCCTTCCTGGCGACCATGAGCCACGAGATCCGCACGCCGATGAATGCCGTCATCGGCATGAGCGGGCTCTTGCTCGACACACCATTGACCGACGACCAACGCGACTTCGCGTCGACCATCCGCGACTCGGGCGACTCGCTGCTGACTATCATCAACGACATCCTCGACTTCTCGAAGATCGAGGCCGGGCGCATGGACATTGAGGCGCACCCGTTCGACCTGCGCGAGTGCGTCGAGTCGGCGATGGACCTGATCGCCGGCCGCGCCGCCGAGAAGCACCTGGACATCGCCTACGTTTTCGAGAGCAACGGCGAAGGCGACGTGCCACCGGCCATCCTGGGCGACGTCACACGCCTGCGCCAGGTGCTGCTCAACCTGCTCTCCAACTCGGTGAAGTTCACCGAGCGTGGTGAAGTCGTGCTGAGCGTGCGCGTCGAAGGCGACGAGCAGGCCGACGAAGGCAGCAAGCTGCACTTCACCGTGCGCGACACCGGCATTGGTTTGAGCGAAACGGGCCTGTCGCGCCTGTTCCAGAAGTTCAGCCAGGCCGACAGCGGCACCACGCGCAAGTACGGCGGCACCGGGCTCGGCCTGGCCATCAGCAAGCTGCTCGCCGAGCTGATGGGCGGCAGCATGTGGGCCGAGAGCGCGGGCGCGGGCCACGGCAGCAGCTTCCACTTCACCATCGCCGCCAAGCCCACCGCATTGCCCGAAGGCAGCAAGCGCGAGTTCATCGGCGAGCAGGCCGTGCTGAAGGGCAAACGCATCCTGGTGGTCGACGACAACGCCACCAACCGGCGCATCCTGGCGCTGCAGAGCGCCAAGTGGGGCATGGTGGTGCAGGACACCGAGTTCCCAGAGCAGGCCGTGGCCATGCTGAAGAGCCAGGCGCCCACCCAGCCCTACGACCTGGCCATCCTCGACATGCACATGCCCGGCATGGACGGCGCCATGCTGGCCAAGGCCATCCGCGACGCGGGCCACAGCCTGCCGCTGGTGCTCTTCACCAGCCTGGGCAGGAAGGAAGGCAGCGACCACACCTTCGCCGCCACGCTGGCCAAGCCGCTGCGCCAGAGCCAGCTCTTCGACACGCTGGTGAGCCTGCTCGGCCAGGACGCGGCGCCCAAGCTGGCGGCAGCACCGGCCAAACCCCGCATGGACGCCGGCATGGCCGAGCGCCACCCGTTGCGCATCCTGCTGGCCGAAGACAACGTGGTGAACCAGAAACTCGCCATGCGGCTGCTGGCGCAGATGGGCTACCGAGTAGACCTCGCCAGCAACGGCATCGAGGCCATCGAGAGCGTCGAGCGCCAGACCTACGACGTGGTGCTGATGGACGTGCAGATGCCCGAGATGGATGGGCTCGAAGCGTCGCGGCGCATCACGGCCAAGTGGAAGCCACACGAACGCCCGCGCATCGTCGCGATGACCGCCAACGCGATGCAGGGCGACCGCGAGGAGTGCCTCGCCGCCGGCATGGACGACTACGTGACCAAGCCGATCCGGGTGGACGCGCTGGTGGAGGCGTTGCTGGCCGTGGCAAGCCGTTCACGCGATGCATGAATCGTCGCCAGTGGGTGGGCGGGCGCTCAAGCCAAGCCCACTGCCCCGGCGCCCGCCTGCGCTGGGCTCTCGCCGTGTTGGGCGCGCTGTGCGCTGCGGCCAAGATCGCGCAGATCTCGCGCTTTCGCTCCAGCTCGGGCCACGACGACAGCGACGCCGCCGAGCGCGGCCGCTCGATGAAGCATTACTTCATCGCGCCCGATGCCGCTACCGCCATCGCGGCACCGGTGGCCGGCACGGTGAGCATGCTGCGCGCCGACTTTGTCGGCACGCAAGTGCACATCACGTCCGACCTGTACCCCGACTTCAGCTTCATCATCTTCCACGTGGCGCTGGCGCGGCCGCTGGTGCTGGTCGAACGCATGGCCGAAGGGCAAGTGCTGGCCGCCCATGTCGGGCGGCAGACCTGATCCGACATTGCGGTGTCGGTCAACGCCAGCGACGGCTGGCGGCTGGTGTCGTACTTCGACACGCTGAGCGAAAGCGCCTTCGCGGTCTTTCAAGCACGCGACGTGGCCACGGGCATCACCGGCAGTGTGTTCGTGGCGGCGGTGTTGCCGGCGGCGATGGGTGGCGGCATCTTCCTGCCGTCACCCACGCAGGGCTGGGTCAGCTTCACGGGCTGCGCCAAAGCGCCCGTCGTGCTTCAAGGCTGGCGCTTCCGCGGCTTCACCGCCACCGTGGCCGGCACCTGTGCCAGCATGATGGCGGCCGGTACCTTCGCGGCCGTGCACACTTTGCAGTAGGCGTGCGCGTTGCGCCGGGCCCGCTGGCCGCCGGCGGCGCGCGCCAACATGAGCGACGATCTGCCTCAAGCAATAAGCATGGACCGATGGGCGCGCACGCTGGTACTCACCACCCCACACAAGGACCCCCACGATGACACCCGCCATCATTGACACCGCCACCTTCACCGAGCTGCAAGACACGGCAGGTGCGGAATTTGCCGCCGAGCTGGTGGGTACCTTCCTCGAAGAAGCGCCCGAGATGCTGGCCGAGCTGCGGGCGGCACGCGGCGAAGGCGCCGTTGACCGCTTTCGCCGCGCCGCGCATTCGCTCAAGAGCAACAGCCAGACCTTCGGCGCGACCGAGCTCGCGGCCCTTGCGCGTGAGCTCGAGCTCGGTGGCATGCCCACCAGCGATACGCCTTTGCTAACGCTTGAAACAGCGTACACACGCGCCGCCGAAGCTTTGCGAGCGCTAAGCCATGGCTGAGTCCTCACGTCTTCTTGTCGCTGACGACAACAAGGTCAATCGTCTCTTGCTCACGCGCAGCCTGGAGCTGCAAGGCCACCGCGTGGCCACGGCCGAGAACGGCCGCGTGGCACTTGAGATGCTGGCGCGCGAGCCCTTTGACTTGCTGCTGCTGGACATCGAGATGCCCGAGCTCGACGGCTTTGGCGTGCTCGAACGCCTGAAGCTCGACGTGCAACTGCGTGACCTGCCCGTCATCGTCACCTCGTCGGTGGAGGGCGTGGAAAGCATCGTGCGCTGCATCGAGCTCGGCGCCGAGGACTACCTGGCCAAGCCCATCAACGCCGTGCTGCTGAAAGCACGCATCAATGCCAGCCTGGAGAAGAAGCGCCTGCGCGACCAGCAGAAGGAATTGGTGCGCCGCTTTGCCACCTCCGAAGTGGCCTTAGACATGCAGCAGTCGGGCTTTGCGCTGGGCGGGCGCCATGTACTGGCCAGCGTGATGTTCAGCGACATCCGCGGCTTCACCACGCTGGCCGAGCGCCAGTCGCCCGACGAAACCATCGAGCTGCTGAACACGTACTACACGCTGATGTTCGAGGCCATCACCGGCCACGGCGGCGTGGTGAACCAGATGGTGGGGGATGGGCTGATGGCCATCTTCGGCGC
>JANOJR010000422.1:0-6595 GCA_031418855.1 Rubrivivax sp. | reverse complement strand
TGGCCATGTCGCTGTCGACCACGTCTCCTGCGTGTTCACGCCGGGCACGCTCACCGCCATCGTGGGGCCCAACGGCGCAGGCAAGACGACTTACTTCAATCTGATCTCGGGCCAGCTGCAAGCCATCGCAGGTCAAGTGTTATTGGGCGGCGTCGACATCACACGTGAAAGCGCGCCACAGCGCACCAAGCGCGGCCTCGGACGCGCGTTCCAGCTGACGCAGCTATTCCCCAACTTGAGCGTGCTGGAAAACGTGCGGCTGGCCGTGCAAGCGCGCCACGGTGGCGGCCTGGACCTGCTGCGCGTGTGGCTCGACCACCGCGCCTGGATCGCCGAAGCGCGCGCGCTCTTGAACGACGTGCACCTGGACGCGCAGCGCGACGCCTTGGCCGCGAGCCTTCCGCACGGCGACCAGCGCAAGCTCGAAGTCGCGCTCTTGATGGCGCTCGACCCCAAGGTCTACATGTTCGACGAGCCCACGGCGGGCATGAGCGCCGACGAAGTACCGGTGGTGCTGGACCTCATCCGCGCCTTGAAGTCGCGGCGCGACTGCACCATCTTGCTCGTGGAGCACAAGATGGATGTGGTGCGTGAGCTCGCCGACCGCATCGTCGTGCTGCACAACGGCCAGCTCGTCGCCGACGGCGAGCCAGCAGCGGTGATCGCCTCGCCCGTTGTGCAACAAGCCTACCTGGGCGTGGTGGCCGAGGAGCGCACATGAGCGCGCTGCTCGAACTGCAAGGCGTGCACACGCACATTGGGCGTTATCACATCCTGCACGGCGTGGACTTGCAGGTGCCGCAAGGCGAAGTGACCGTGCTGCTGGGCCGCAACGGTGCGGGCAAGTCGACGACCTTGCGCACGATCATGGGTTTGTGGCCGGCCAGTAGCGGCAGCGTGCACTTCAAAGGCCGCGCTTTGCATCAACTCGCCACGCCCGACATCGCGCAGAGCGGCATTGCCTATGTGCCCGAAAGCATGGGCATCTTTGGTGACCTCACGGTGCAGGAAAACGTGCTGCTGGCCGCGCGCTCGGCGCGCGGCGTGGCCATGCTCGACAGCGCCCGGCTTGAGTGGATCTTCGGCTTCTTCCCGGCGCTGAAGACCTTCTGGCGGCACCCCGCCGGCAAGCTCAGCGGCGGCCAGAAGCAGATGCTGGCGGTGGCACGCGCCATCATCGAGCCGCGTGAGCTGCTGCTCTTTGACGAGCCGAGCAAGGGCCTGGCGCCGGCCATCGTGATGAACCTCATCCGGGCCTTGCGTGAACTCAAAGCGCAACGCAGCACCATCCTGCTCGTCGAACAGAACTTCATGATGGCCAAGGCGCTGGGCGACACCGTGGCGGTGATGGACAACGGGCGTGTGGTGCACGCGGGGGCGATGGCGGAGCTGGCGGCTAACGACGAGATGCAGGGGCGGCTGTTGGGCTTGTCTTTGCAGGCCCACGCATGAAGCTGGACCTGCGCCCCATCGCCCTGCTCATCGCGCTGGCACTCATCGCCCTGCCCTTCATCGGCAGCCCCACCACCTGGCTCACGCTCACCATCGCCGGCCTCGCCATGGGCATGATCGTCTTCATCATCGCCTCGGGCCTGACGCTGATCTTCGGCTTGATGGACGTGCTGAACTTCGGCCACGGTGTCTTCATCGCGCTCGGTGCCTTCGTCGCCACCACGGTGCTGGCCAGCATGGGCGGGCTGGCCGGCAGCGAATCGATGCTGGCCAATCTCACGGCCATCTTCATCGCCATGTGCGCGGCCATGGCTGCGGCCGCCGCGCTGGGGTATGCCTTCGAGCGTGTGCTGGTGCGGCCGGTGTACGGCCAGCACCTGAAGCAGATTCTCATCACCATGGGCGGCATGATCGTCGGTGAAGAGCTCATCAAGGTCATCTGGGGCCCGCTGCAAATTGCGCTGCCGCTGCCGCCTTCGCTGCGTGGCTCGGTCTTCATTGGCGAAGCGGCGATCGAGAAGTACCGCCTGGTGGCTGTGGTCGTCGGCTTCGCCGTGCTAACAACGCTCTTTCTCGTGCTCAACCGCACCAAGCTCGGCCTGCTCATCCGCGCCGGCGTGCAAGACCGCGAGATGGTGGAAAGCCTGGGCTACCGCATCCGCTCGCTCTTCGTCGGCGTCTTCGTCGCCGGCTCGGCGCTGGCGGGCTTGGGCGGTGTGCTCTGGGGGCTGTACCAACAAAGCGTCACGGCGCAAATCGGCGCGCAGGTCAACGTGCTGATCTTCATCGTCATCATCATCGGCGGCCTGGGCTCCACACTCGGCTGCCTGATCGGCGCGCTCTTCGTGGGTCTGCTGGCCAACTACACCGGCTTTCTTGCGCCCAAGCTGGCGCTCTTTTCGAACATCGGCCTGATGGTCGCCATCCTGATGTGGCGGCCGCAAGGCCTGTACCCGGTGACGAACCGATGAGCCCCCACGCTCTCTTCGTTCGCTGCCCCCCGTGGGGGCTGGCCTCCCTTGGGGCGGCCCAGCGGGAGTCCCGATGAGCCCCCACGCTCTCTTCGTTCGCTGCCCCCCGTGGGGGCTGGCCTCCCTTGGGGCGGCCCAGCGGGAGGCCCGATGATCATGCTGAACCGCCTGCTCTCGCACGACCTGCCACGCAGCCGCTGGCTGGCGGCAGCCTTGATCGTCGTCGTGCTCGCACTCGCTGCGGCGCCCTTCATCTTCCCCGGCAGCAAAGCACTCGGCGTCGCGGCCAAGATGCTGGTCTTCATCCTGCTCGTGGCCAGCTACGACCTCTTGCTCGGCTACACCGGCATCGTCAGCTTCGCGCACACCATGTTCTTTGGCATCGGCGCTTATGGCGTGGCCATCGCCAGCACGCGCTTGGGTGAAGGCTGGTGGGCTGTGCTCGTTGGTACGGTGTTAGCACTGGCCGTGTCGCTGGTCTTGTCGCTGGCGGTCGGCCTCTTCAGCCTGCGCGTGCGCGCGATCTTCTTCGCCATGATCACGCTGGCGGTGGCGGCTGCCTTCCAGACCTTGGCCTCGCAGATGTCGGAATGGACCGGCGGCGAAGACGGCCTGAGTTTCAAGAGCCCGGCGCTCTTGTCGCCGTCGTTCGAGCTATTCAGTGCGCCCGTGCTGGGCTTGACGATCGACGGGCGCGTGCTTTGCTACTACGCCATCTTCACGGCGGTGGCGCTGCTCTTCCTGCTGCTGCTGCGCATCGTCAACTCACCCTTTGGCCGCGTGCTGCAAGCCATACGCGAGAACGACTTTCGTGCCGAAGCGCTGGGGTATCGCACGGTGGTGTACCGCACGCTGAGCAACATCATCTCGGCCCTGGTGGCCACGCTGGCCGGCGTGCTGCTGGCGCTATGGCTGCGTTACACCGGGCCCGATACGACGCTGTCGTTTGAGGTGATGCTCGACATCCTGCTCATCGTCGTCATCGGCGGCATGGGCACGATGTATGGCGCGGTGCTCGGCGCGGTGATCTTCATGCTGGCGCAGAACTACCTGCAAGACCTGCTGGCCCTTGGCGCGAGCGTGGTGGCCGATGTGCCGGTGCTCTCAGCCCTGGTCTCGCCCGAGCGTTGGCTGCTCTGGCTGGGCGTGCTGTTCGTGCTCTCGGTCTACCACTTTCCCACGGGCATCGTGGGCAGGCTGCGTGCGCTGGCGCTGCCCTTGCGTGCTCTGGGCAAGCACTGAAATAGCGCCGTGGATCACGCTGCGATCGTGCCGGCGCTAGCCTAAACCTAGTTAGGCGCCACCCGGACGAGCAGAGACGCAGCACGCTCGGTCGATTTGCATTCGTAGGCGCATCGCGAAAGAATGGGGCGATGACACACAGAAGCCTGCCAGTGCTGATTTCCATTGCGCTCGCGTTGGGCGCCTGGTTTCCGACACGCAGCTTGGCAACGGAACCGCCGCCCACTGTGTCGCAGGCACTGGCAAGTGTGGAGAAACGCATCCGCAGCGGGGAAATTCCGAACGTGCACGGCGTAATTGTCGTGCGCCAAGGTGTCACCTTGGCCGAGTGGTACTTCGACGGCGCGGATACCCGGCGCGACAGCGGTGCCATCGGCGTGGTGAAGTTTGATTCGGCCACCTTGCACGATGTGCGCTCGGTCACCAAGAGCGTCGTATCGCTGCTGTTTGGGATTGCAATGGCCAACGGGGCTATCAAGAATCTCGATATTCCCGTACTCGACTTTTTCCCTGAGTACAAAAACCTCCAGACTACGGAGCGCCGGCTGATCACACTGCGGCATCTGCTATCCATGAGCTCGGGGTTACGCTGGGACGAAAGCAGTTTCCCGTACACCGACCCGCGAAATAGCGAAACCGCGATGGGTGTCGCTGACGACCCGATGCGCTATGTGCTGGAACAACCGCTGGAAAGCTTGCCCGGCTCGCAGTTCCGCTACAGCGGTGGTAGCGTGGAACTCATTGCTCAAGTCCTCATTCGCGCGACGAAGATGAACTTAGAGGACTTCGCAACGCAGATGCTTTTCGAGCCGCTAGGAATCACTCAGCTCCAGTGGTACAAGGACGCGCGCGGCGTGCCCTACGCAGCCTCAGGCCTGCGCCTACTTCCACGGGACATGGCGAAGATCGGACAACTGATGCTTGCGAAGGGCTTTCAAGGCGGCCGCCAGGTTGTGCCGGAGACGTGGGTAAAGGCGGCGGTGTCGCCGCAAGCGCCATTCACTAACGGCGGCGAGTGCGGGTTCAACTATGGCTACTTCTGGTGGCTCCTACCAACCTGTGCCGCGAACCCGGCGTCCGGTTGGTATGCGGCCGTCGGCAACGGTGGACACCGGATTTTCGTCGTGCCAGAGCAAGAACTCGTCATTGTTGTAACCGCCGGGCTGTACGACGATAGCCAACAGACCCGTGTACGGCAGCTTATTCAAGGAATCAGAGGAGCGTTGTCGAATTGACACGTGTGAACGATTCGGACGCTGTGGTGTGGTTATCAGTGACGCCAACCATTCGGTCCAGCGTGCCACGCTGCTGGCTCCAGCTCACCTCAAGCGTTTGCCGTCAGACGCCACCTTTGGCGTTTTGCCACCGTCAGGGACAAGCCGCCGGCGCTAGAATCGCGGCCCATCCTGCTCGAGGTACGAGGCATGACCCAGGCACTTACATCCGCGCTTGCTGCGGCTACAAAGCTCCCGCCCGCCGAGCAAGACGCACTTGCTGCAATCTTGTTGGAAGAGATCGCCTCCGAGAACCGGTGGACACAGTCCTTCGCGAAGTCCGAGCTAGCCCTTGAATCACTCGCGTCCGAAGCGCTGGCTGAATTCCGGTCTGGTAAGACCAAGCCTCTCGACGGCCTATGAAATCAGTAACGACCGAGAAGTTTCGGTTGTTGTTTGCTTCCGCACCAAACGAGCGTCAGGCTCGAATACGAAACGCCTATCGGCAGTGGGCGGAGAACCCGGCACACCCCTCGCTTCGGTTCAAGAAGGTACATCCGCGTCTACCCATCTACTCAGCTCGCGTCGATCTCGATTGGCGGGCGGTCGGGGTACTTGAGGGTGAAACCCTTGTGTGGTTTTGGGTTGGTCCTCATCCGCAATACGAAGCGCTGCTGCGGTCGCTGTAAAACTGACGGCTAACCATTCGGTCGAGCTGAGAGCCAGCGGCGTGGCACACGGGCCATCAGGCTCAGGGCCTGCGGCCCATTTTGTGCTTGCTGTCCAGCGCGCCACGCCGCTGGCTCCAGCTCAACTCAAACGTTATGCGGACACAAAATACATGACTGCGCGACACTCTCTGCTGTTGCTCCTTGGCGGCTCCATAACGTTCCTGATTGGTGCTGTGTGGGGTGTCATGTATGGCTTCCCCGCGCCCGATGCAAATCCTGAAGAAGCGGCGCGCTTGCAGTTTCACGCAGGTGTAGCTTTCTGGACCATGCTGATGGCCCTCATGTCAATCGCGGTGTCTGTCATTCGGCTCCTGCAGCTGAGTTACCGGTCCCGCGCTTCACGCGCCCAGTAGCTCAGCTCTACCTCATGTCAGAGTGCGAATGAGTGTTCCCAGACCCAGCACGCACACCAAGCAAGAGCGAGTGCGCGTGCGCGTGCGCGTGCGCGTGCGAGATCTTCGCGCCACTCAGCGTGCTGTGAGTTTCAAATTCACCGCAATTCCAGTCTTCGCTCACCTCAAACGTTAAACCTAAGACAAGGCACACCCCATGCACACCGCCACTTGGTACGCCGGTTTCGCCAAGTCGGCGTCACACTTCTGCGGACGTCCTAGAACATTCGCGCTCGCGGTAGCCGTCATCGCGACGTGGATCGTCACCGGTCCGCTTTTCGGTTTCAGCGACACCTGGCAACTTGTCATCAATACGGGAACCACGATCATCACATTCTTGATGGTGTTCCTAATTCAAAACACTCAGAATCGCGACACCGAAGCCATACAAATCAAGCTCGACGAGCTGATTCGGGCAACAAATGGCGCGCACAACGCGCTTCTCGACCTTGAAGAGTTGGAAGAAGAGGCGCTTGACACTTTCCGTCGCAAGTATCAAGTGCTTGCAGCAGCCGCTCGCGAAGGTCTTGATCGAGGGGACAGAGACACGGGTACCCCCGAGCCATGAGCGCTACCCCACCGAGGCGTAAGCA
>JANOJR010000421.1:0-3961 GCA_031418855.1 Rubrivivax sp. | reverse complement strand
TCAAGCTGCACCTTCACCAAACGAGCGGCCAGCGCTTGCGCGATACGCACCCCGGTGGCGTGGCCGCCGGTGAAGAAGAGGCCATCGATGCGCTGCGCCAGCAGCGCCTGGCCGACCTCGCCACCGCCCACCAGACAAGGCATCAGCGCGGCGGGCACGCCGGCTGCGTGCAGCAGGCGCGTGAGGTGCAGGCCGCTGAGCGTGGCGAATTCGCTGGGTTTGTAGAGCACGGCGTTGCCCGTCAGCAAGGCCGGCACGATGACGTTGCAGCCCACAAAGTAAGGGTAGTTCCAGGCGGAGATGTTGGCCACCACGCCCAGCGGGATGTGCGAGACCTGCTCGTGCGTGCCGCCGTCGTCAAAGACATGTTCGTCGCGTACCGCGCCTTCGGCTTGTTCGAGGAAAAAATCGATGCGCGCCAAGAGGCCATTCAATTCATTGCGCGACTGGCTGATCGGTTTGCCGGTCTCTTGCGTCAGCGTGGTGGCCAGCGTTTCCAGCTCGGCCACGATGCCGGCGCGAAAGCGTTGAACGATGGTCAGCCGTTCATGCATGGCCAGTGCCGCCCAGGCCGGCTGCGCGGCGCGCGCGGCGGCGGCCTTGGCCGCCACGGTGGCAGGCGTGTCGGCCGCCAACTCGGTGATGAGCGCGCCGCTGGCGGGATTGTGGATCTGCAAGATGGTCATGGGTTTGGAGGTCCAAAAATGGGCCGTGCCGGACGAACGGCGCCGGGGCCGGTTGAACGCGCCGGAGGATAACAAGGGGGCCGGCGCGGCGGGGGCCTGCCTCGGGCCACGAAGTTTGCGCACTCGTGTCCGCGATGTGCGTCCGCAAGATCCGACATGCAAGAATGCTTCGCCGCTTGTTCAGCATACGACCCAACGGAATTGAATCATGCAGATTGACAACAGACTTCCTGCTTTCTTGGCAATGTCCTTCCTTGTCGCCAACACATGGGCCCAAAGTATCGCGCCCAGGGACCAATTCTTCTGGTTGGGTGAGATCAACAAGGCCAGCGCCGTGATCAACACCGATGAGGGTTTGCTGGACAAGACCAAGACACCCAAGATCGCCGCAGGTCTTGTCAAGGTGCTGGAAGACGGCGCCAAGCCCGGTGCCAAAAGGCCCTTCAGGGTCATCGAATTCGAGCCCTTGATGATTCGCGCGGCCGGCCAGGATGCTTCGTTACTGCATGCGGGCCGTTCCAGCCAGGACATGTTCGCCACCTACCGCGCGGCGATCATGCGCGACAACCTGCTGGAGTTGGCCGACCAACTCAACAAGGCTTCCGATTCCTTGGTGAAGATGGCCGAAGAACATGCGCAAACCATTGTGCCGAATTACACCAACGGTGTGGCGGCGCAACCCAATAGTCTGGGCCACGCCTTATTGGGCCACGCGGCGGGTTTCGAGAGAGACGCGCAACGCATCCGACAGGCCTACGCACGAATTGACAGGTCGCCGATGGGCACGACGGTACTCAATGGCAGCAGCTGGCCTTTGAACCGCACGCGAATGGCTGATTACCTGGGCTTTGCCGCCATTGTCGACAACGCCTACGACGCAGCGCAGATTTCTTCGAGTGAGTACCCGGTAGAAGTTGCTTCCATTGTGACGAGCATTGGTTTGCATGTGGGCCATTTCATTCAGGACGTGATGACCCAATACGCGCAGACGCGGCCATGGATGTTGCTGCAGGCGCGTGGCATGAATACGCGGGTCTCCAGCGCCATGCCGCAAAAGCAGAACCCGATCCTCTTGACGGAAACACGCCGTGAGGTCTCTTCTGCCTTGGCGTTGGCGATGGGGCCCATCATGCGCGCCCACAACATCACGCCTGGCATGCAAGACCCCAAGGAAGAAAGCTCCAATACAGAGATGGTGCAAAGCGCCGTTCAATTCCTGAAGATGTTTGATAGGGTGTTGAACGCGCTGGTCATCAGTCCAGAGCGCGCACTCGAAGAACTCAACAGCGACTGGACCGCGTCACAGGAACTCGCCGATGTCTTGATGGGAAAATACAAGGTGCCGCTTCGCGTCGGCCACCACTTTGGCTCCGAGGTGGTGACCTATGCCAAAGCCAACAACATTAAGCCGCTGGAGTTCCCGTACGCGGAGGCGCAAAAGATTTACCGCGATGCTGTGAAAGAGTACAGCGCGGGCGCTGAATTCCCCATGAGCGAGCAGGAATTTCGATGGACCTTGAACCCGACTGCGATCGTGCAAAACCGCAAGACCGTCGGCGGGCCGCAATTGCCGGAGATGAAGCGAATGCTGGCGCTTGCAAAACAAAAGTTGGCGGATCAAGAGCAATGGATCAAGGCCAGAAGATCGGCCATTGCCAATGCGCTGACCAAGCTCGACCGCGACTTCGCTAAATTACTGACACCCTAATTCGCCTTCGCCTGCCGCGCGGCATCCAGAAAGTCTTGCAGCATCGGCATGTCGTCGAAGGTTTGTGTGTCACCGGGCTGATGGAATTCGGGGTGCCATTGCACTGCGGCGACATAAGAGCCCGCGGACTTGCGGATGGCCTCGACCATACCGTCTTGCGGGCAGCGTGCTTCGACGACAAATCCCGGCGCGACGTCCTTGATTGCCTGATGGTGGATGCTGTTGGCACGCGCTGATGTCACGCCTGGGTACAGATCGGCCAGCCTCGTGCCGGGAACCAATTCAACATCGTGGAAGTGCTTTTCGTAGCGCCCCAAGGCACGGTGTTCGAGCGACCCCGGCCGCTGCGTCGG
Source organism: Rubrivivax sp. (assembly GCA_031418855.1). GTDB lineage: Bacteria > Pseudomonadota > Gammaproteobacteria > Burkholderiales > Burkholderiaceae_C > Rubrivivax. Next base: position 1,214 of record JANOJR010000421.1, on the reverse strand, counting down.
GATGTCCTGCAAGAGCGTGCCGCCGTGCATCACGTTGAGGAGCTGCAGCCCGCGGCAGACACCAAACACCGGTTTGCCTGCATTGATGAAGGCGCCGATCAGCTCCATCTCGTACTGGTCGCGCACGGCGTCGCCGGCCCAGTCGGGGTGCAGCGGTTCCTCACCATAGTGCTGTGGCGCGACATCGTTGCCACCCTGCAGCACCAGGCCATCCAGCGCCTGTGCATAGTCGTCCAGATTCAGGTCGGTGCGCGTGACGATGCTGTCGCGCGTGACGGCCGGGATCATCACCGCCACTGCATGCCCGCCGAGCACCCAGTGCGCCACCGATTGCTCCAGAAAGTGCAGCGTCTTGGTGAACACACCCGTGAGCGCGCCTTGCGAGCCGGGGTAGTAAATGCGTGCCGACACGCCGATGAGGGGAGGGCTGTCCAGCATGGCTTACTCACATGGCCTGCAAAAACAGGCGTTCATAGTCGCCCGCATTGGCGGGGCGTGGATTGGTCTGACCGGTGAAGTCTTGCAGCGCCAGCGGCACCAGGCGCGGCAGATGCGCGGCGGTGACGCCGTGCGATGACAGTCCGCCGTGGATGCCGATTTGTAGCTTCAGGTGCTTGAGCCAGGCGATGAAGGCAAAGCCGCCGCCCGAGACGCCGGCCACATGCGCCAGCTCGTCGAATTTTTTGGGCACGACTTCGTGGTTCCACGTCAACACGGTGTCGATCATCAGCGCGTTGGCCAAGCCGTGGTGCAGGTCGCACACGGCGCCCAGCGCGTGCGCGCAGGCGTGCACCGAGCCCAGGTCTTTCTGGAAGGCGATGGCGCCCATCATCGAGCTCATCATCATGTCGCTGCGTGCTTGCAGGTTGTGCGGCTCGGCCACGGCCAAGGCCAGCGCACGCGCACCGACGCGCAGGCCTTCGAGTGCGATGCCATCACACAGCGGATGGTAGGCGGGTGAGAGGTAACTCTCAACGTTGTGCGTGAGAGCGTCCATGCCCGTGGCGGCGGTCACGGCTGCGGGCAAGTTGAACGTTAGCTCTGGGTCGGCAAAGACCGCACGGGCCAAGATCTTGGCGCTGAAGACGGTGCGTTTGATGTGGGTGTCGTTTTCACCCACCACCGCCGAGCGGCCGACTTCGCTGCCGGTGCCGGCGGTCGTGGGCAGGGCTACGAAGGTCGGCAGCCTGTGCGTGATGGCGCGCACCTGCGGG
>JANOJR010000420.1:0-4567 GCA_031418855.1 Rubrivivax sp. | reverse complement strand
CGCTCATGCGTGGGCACGGAGGCCCACGCGCTCGCTAGGCACGAACAGTCCTCAGGACTGTTCGTGTCCGAGCTCGCTCCTCCGGGCCGGGAAATACCCGACCCTCCTCCTTTACTTCGCTCCACCCGGTGACCCTCCCCGTCGCTCGAACCACTGTCCGGGCGCTCGAACTCGTTGGCGCGCAACACCGGTGCTGGCTGGCGAGGGCGTTGGGTATGGGGTGGAGCGAAGTAAAGGGGGAGGCCGGGTACCCCCGGCCGGAGGACATGAGCGCAACCCCATACCCAACGCCCTCGCCAGCGTGCGCGGAACTGGCCAGGGGCCAGCGTTGCTCTCAGGGCGTGACGGGCGTGGGTGCGGGCAACGGCATGCCGCGCTTTTGCATCTCAGCGCGCACGAGGTCAGGCCGGTCGCTGATGATGCCGTCGACGCCCATTTCCAGCAGCCGCGCCATCTGCACGGGCTCGTTGACGGTCCAGGTCAACACCGTCAGCCCGAGTGCCTTGGCTTCACGCAGTTTGGCCGCGTCAAGGTCAGCCCAGTGCACCGACCAGATGCGCCCACCCGCAGCCTTGATCATCTTCGGCACCGAGCCGTGCTGGGCATGCTGAAAGCCGGCCGTCCACGCTGAAGGCTCGGGTTTGTCGGCGCCGATGTTGTCGAGCCAGCGCTGCTGCGCGGTGAGGTAGACGGTGGCGATCTCGGGGGCTTCTTTCTGCACCACTTGCAAGGTGCGCCAGTCAAACGACAGCACGCTCGTGCGCGCTGCCAGGCCGGCCTCGCGCACGGCCTTGATCAATGCGCGCGCGAAGGGCTCGGGTGCCAGCGTTTCGTGCGGTGCAGTGGGCGTGATCTTGGTTTCCAGCGCCAGGCGCACCTGGGTGTTGCCCGATTTCTTGACGAGCGCGAATAACTCTTCAAGGGTGGGGATGCGCGCGCCGTCGGCGGGCTTTTGTTCGGGGTAGAGGCCGGCGTAGCGGGTGCCGGGTTTCAGGCGGCCGACGTCGTAGCGGCGTACCTCGTCGAACGTCATCTGCGCGATCACGGGCCCGCGCGCGGCGAGGAACTGGCCGTCGCTGGTGCGCGTGATGTCGGGGTTCAGCGCGGGGTCGTGTGAGATCACCAGCACGCCGTCGCGCGTGATGGCGATGTCGGTTTCCAGCGTCGTGACGCCCAGGCTCAACGCCAGCGCAAAGGCTGGCAAAGTGTTCTCGGGTGCCAAGGCGCGCGCGCCGCGGTGGCCTTGCAGGTCGAAGGCGGCGGCGTGCAGCGAGCACAGCAAGAGCAGGCAGGTGGCGAAGGCTTTCATGACGGTCTCCGTGGGCGACGGCGCGAGTATGCCGGCACCGCTCCGCCGCCGAGCCACCGCTAGCATCGCCACCCCATGACGCGCCCGCCCACGACCCGCCCTCGCTTGCTCAGCCTGGCCTGGCCCTTGTTCATCGAGCTTTTGCTCGGCATCGCCGTGGGCATTGTCGGCACGGCACTCGCCGCGCGTAGCTCTGACACCGCAGGCGCGGCCTTTGCCTTGGCGAACCAAGTCACGGCCATGCTCTTCATCTTCTTTCGCATCATCGGCGCGGGCATCGGCGTGGTGGTGTCGCAAAGCTTGGGGGCGGGGCGGCGCGACACCGCCGACGCGCTGGCGCGGGCCGCATTGGGCGCCAGCACGTGGGTCGGCGCTGTCTGTGCACTCACCGCGTTAGCCGGTGGCGCGGGGCTGCTGCGACTGCTCAATGCGCCGGCTGAGGTGTTGCCGCTGGCGCTGCCTTTTTTGCAAGCGCTGGCGCCGGCCTTGCTGTTCGATGCCTGGAACGCGGCGATGGCCGGCGTCATGCGCGCCCATTTGCGCGCGCGCGACACGCTCTTCGTCATCGTCACCATGCACCTCACGCATCTGGCGCTGGCCGTGCCTTTGATGCTTGGCGCGGGGCCGCTGCCCGCTTTCGGGTTGGTCGGCTTTGCCTGGGCCATGCTGGTCAGTCGCATCGTCGGGGTCTTGTTGCACCTGTGGCTGTGGCGGCTGCGCTTGTCGCTCACGCCGCGCTGGGGTGACCTGTGGCGGCTGCCGCGCAAGGAGCTCGCCGCCATGCTGCACATCGGGCTGCCCGGTGCGGCCGAGAACATCGCCTACCGGCTGAGCCACACCGTGAGCATCGCGGTGGTGGCCTTGATGGGCGCGCAGGCACTGGCCACGCAGGCCTATGCCTCGCAGCTGAGCTACATCGGCGTTGTCTTTGGCCTGGCCACGGGCTTTGCGGTGGAGATCCTGGTTGGCCACATGATCGGTGCCGGCCACTTCCGCCAGGCGCAGATGCTGGTGCGCCGTGCCATGCGGCGGGGGCTGCTCATCAGCGTGGCTGTCAGTGTGCTGATGGCGTTAGCGGGCCCGCGTTTGCTGGCACTCTTCACGCAGGACGCGCAGATCGTCGCACTCGGCGCCACGCTCTTGTGGTGCACGGTGCTCATCGAGCCCGGGCGCACCTTCAACCTGGTGGTGATCAACGCACTGCGCGCCACCGGTGATGCGCGCTACCCCGTGGTGGCGGGTGCGGCCTCGTTCGTGGTCGTGCTGGCCGGCGGCAGCTGGCTTCTGGGCCACGTGCTCGGCCTGGGCCTCGTGGGCGTGTGGCTGGCCTACGCCGCCGACGAGTGGATACGCGGGCTCTTGATGTGGCGGCGCTGGCTCAGTTTGGGCTGGCTGCCACATGCGCGCGCGGCGCGGCGGCGTTTGCGCTGAATTGCTCCCTCCCCCTGGCAGGGGGAGGGTTGGGGAGGGCGTTGACTGCCAGCGCTACACAGCATTTCACCCCCATCCCAGCCTTCCCCCTTGAAGGGGGAAGGAGCAAGTCCTACTCCGCCTGCTGCAGCGCGCGAATACGGTCTTCAATCGGCGGGTGGCTGGAAAACAGCGCCATCATGCCGCTGGGTTTGGCGCTGATGCCCATCGCTGCCATGGCCTTGGGCAGTTCACCCGGCTCGTAGCCACCGAGTCGCGCCAGGGCATTGATCATGGGCTGCTTGCGGCCCATCAACGCGGCGGCACCGGCATCGGCGCGGTACTCACGCTGACGCGAGAACCAGGCCACGACGATGGCTGCGGCCACGCCCAGCACGATGTCGAGCACGATGGTGGTGACGTAGTAGCCGATGCCCACACCGTCGCTGTTGTTGCGCAGGATGACCTTGTCGACAAAGTAGCCGATCACACGCGACAAGAACACCACGAAGGTGTTCATCACGCCCTGAATCAACGCCATCGTCACCATGTCGCCGTTGGCGACGTGGGCGACCTCGTGGCCGATCACGGCCTCTACTTCTTCGCGCGTCATGGTTTGCAAGAGGCCGGTGGACACCGCCACCATCGCCGAATTCTTGAAGGCGCCTGTTGCGAACGCATTGGGCGCGCCTTCAAAGACGGCGACATCGGGCATGCCGATCTTGGCCTTCTCGGCAAAACCCTTCACCGCGCTAACGACCCAGCGGTGCGTGGGGTCGGCCGAGTCGTTGATGATCTGCGCGCCAGTGCTCCACTTGGCCATGGGCTTGCTGATCAAGAGCGAAATGATGGCGCCGCCAAAGCCCATCACGGCCGCGAAGCCGAGCAACATGCCCAGGTTCAAGCCGTTGGCGGTGAGGAATCGGTTCACGCCGAGCAGGCTCGCGGCAATACCCAGCACCAGCATCACGGCCAGGTTGGTGATCACGAAGAGCAGGATTCGCTTCATGGCAAGGGGGCCGCGACAAGGCGGCATGAGTGGCTGAAGGCGCCCATATTAGGCCGTGCGCGCGGCTTTCAATGGCCCCTCACCCCATCGATTCAGGGTTTATCGCGGGCCGGGCGAAAGACGGCGGCGTCGTCGTAGAACGCGGCGTCTTCATTCGCGGCCCACCAGCCGGGCACGCCCAGCACGGGCAGCGGGAAGAAGGGTTTGGCCTGCCAGGTGGCTGCGTCGGCGGCCAGTGCGTCGCCCACCCACACATGCGCGGTGAGTCCCTTGCGCGGCGCAACGCACAGCTGCTCCAGCAGCGCGTGGCCCACGATGCGCAGCCGCGCCTGCGGCCACAGGCTGCGGCCGTGCACGAAGAGCTGCGCCCAGTCGCGTGTTTGCAAGGCCGCCACCAGCTGCGGCGGGCCGTCAAGCAAGGCACCGTTTTCGTCGAAGAGCGTAAGCGCGTCGCGCAGCGCACCGCGCCGGGCTTGCACGCCATCACGTGCCAGCGCGGCAGCCTGCAGCTCGTTGAGTCGGGCTTTGAGCGCGGGCTCGGTGTGCCAGACCAGGCCGTTGAAGAAGTCGTGCAGGTTTTCGCGCGTCGGCACTTGGTGCGTGCGCGCGATGAATGCTTCGTACGGTTCGCCTTCGGGCAGGGCGCTCTGTGGCACGAAGTGGCGCGGTGCGGCGGCGGTGTTCAGAGCGTCCGGCAGTGAGTCCTTGGCCAGCCATCGCGCCTGCACAAGCTGGCCGATGTCGCGAAGAGGCGCCAGCCAGGGCCGCTGCCAGTCGATGCCCTGCGCAGGCTTCACCCGCGAAAGCGCACCTTGTTCGGCTGATCGGCGGGCAGCAGC
>JANOJR010000419.1:0-3273 GCA_031418855.1 Rubrivivax sp. | reverse complement strand
AGCGAGGTGTCTTTGAAGATCGAGATGAAGTTGTTCATGATGCTGGGCACGACCATCGCCAGCGCCTGCGGCAGCACGATCTTGCGCTGGGTTTGCCAGTAGCTCAGGCCCAGCGTGTCGGCCGCTTCGATTTGGCCTTTGGGCAGCGCCTGCAAGCCGCCGCGAATGATCTCGGCCATGTAGGCCGCGGCAAATAACGTGATACCTACGAGCACACGCAGCAGCACGTCGATGTTCACGCCGGGTGGCATGAACAGCGGGAACATGAAGCTCGCCATGAAGAGCACGCTGATCAAGGGCACGCCACGCACCAGCTCGACGTAGATCACACAGAAGGTCTTGATGGCGGGCAGGTTGCTGCGCCGCCCCAGCGCCACCAGCACCGCCAGCGGGAAGGCGAAGAGCATCGACAGCGTGGACAGCATGATGGTCAATGGCAGGCCGCCCCAGCGGTCGGTGGGCACGGGGCTCAAGCCCATCACGCCACCGCCCATCAGCGTGAAGAAGAAGGCCAGCACGACCAGCCACAGTACGGCCAACCACGGCTTCCAGAAGGCGCGCATGCAACTCGCCACCAGCAGCGCCACCAGCGCCCCTGTGGCGAGCTCGGGACGCCAGGTCTGATCAAGCGGGTAGCGGCCAAAGATGATGAGGCGGTACTTCTCGACCACCACACCCCAGCAGGCGCCGGTGCCGCGTGCCGCCTGGCAGGCGTCGGCATTGGGCGCCACCACGGCATGGATGAAGGCCCAGCTGATGAAGCCGGGCAGCCAGTACAAGAACAGCAGTGCCATCACCACCGTGGTGAGGCTGCTTTTCCAGTTGCCGAAGAGGTTGCTGCGGATCCACGGCACCAGCCCTTCGGTGTTGACCGGGGCCGGCCGCGCGGCAATCGCTTGAAAGCTGTCAGCCATCTCATCTCTCCTTGATGGCCGAGCGCTTGTTGTACCAATTCATGAAGCCCGAGGTCGTGAGCGACGTGAAGAGGTAGACCCCCATGATGATGGCGATGCACTCCACCGCGCGGCCGGTCTGGTTGATGGCCGTGTTGGAGATCGACACCACGTCGGGGTAGCCGATGGCCACCGCCAGCGAGGAGTTCTTCGTCAGGTTCAAGAACTGGTTCGTCATCGGCGGGATGATCACGCGCAGCGCTTGCGGCAGGATCACCAGGCGCATTTGCAAGCCCTTCACAAGGCCGAGCGCACTGGCCGCTTCGGATTGGCCTTGCGACACCGACTGGATGCCGCCACGCACGACCTCGGCGACGAAGGCCGAGGTGTAGAGCACCAGGCCGAGCAGCACGGCGATGAATTCCGGCGTGACCTCACCACCCCCGGTGACGGCGACATCCGACACCTCGGGCAGCTTCCATTGGCTGGGTGCACCACCCAGCATCCAACCGACAAGCGCCACGGCCACCACCATCGCCACACCCGGCAAAAAGGTACGCCGTACCTCGCCGGTGGCTTCGAAGCGGGTGCGTGCCCAGCGCGCGTAGAACCAGGCCAGGCACAGGCCGGCGAGGCCGCCGAAGAAGGTCCAAAGATGGCCGGACGATTCGACAGGCCAGGGGAACGACAGGCCGCCCTTGCTGAGGAAGAACATGCCGCCCACGGACAGCGGTGAGCCGGGGTCGGGCAAGGCTTCGGTGAGCACCAGGTACCAGACCAGCAACTGCAACAGGATCGGCACGTTGCGAAAGAGCTCGACGTAGCCGTAGCACAGGCCGCGCACGATGGCGTTGTTGGAGAAACGCCCGACGCCCAGCATGGTGCCCAGGAGGGTGGTCAGCACGATGCCGATGATGGCCACACGCAGCGTATTTAGCAGGCCGATGAGGAACGCGCGCCAGTAGGCGTCGATCGACTCGTAGGGAATCATGCGCTCGCCGATGTCAAAACCGGCGGGCTGGAAGAGGAAGTCAAAGCCGCTCTGGATGCCGCGCACACGCATGTTTTCCAGCGTGTTGTGGGCCAGAAACCAGACGACGAAGGTGATCAGCCCGAGGGCGATGATTTGGTACAGCACACCGCGCACGGCGCGGCTGCGCAAGGACCATTCGAACTTTTTGGTAGGCGGGGGTCGGGTGGCCATCGGGGCTCCGGGGGAAACCGGTGTATGCGTGGCATTCGACCCCCTCCCCAGCCCTCCCCCTGCCAGGGGGAGGGAGCGAGACCCCCTTCCCCTAACAGGGGGAGGGCTGGGGTGGGGGTTGAATGCTCTGAGTCAGCTCAACTCTAGGGTTAGCGCACGAACTAGCGAACCGGCGGCGCGTACACGATGCCGCCCTTGCTCCACAGGTTGTTGACGCCACGCGGCAGCCCCAGGGGCGACTTCGGGCCGACGTTGCGCTCGAAGATTTCGCCATAGTTGCCCACCGCCTTGACGGCGCGGTAAGCCCACTCTTTGTCCAGACCCAGCAGCTTGCCCGTGTCTTCGGTGGAGCCCAGGATGCGCCCGACGATGGGGTCGGTGCTGCTCTTCATCTGGTCGACATTGCCCTGGTTGATGCCGTACTCCTCGGCCTCGATCAGCGCGTAGATGGTCCACTTGGTGATGGCGAAGAACTCGTCGTCACCGCGGCGGATCATCGGGCCCAGCGGCTCTTTGGAGATCAGCTCGGGCAGGATCAAGTGCTCGGCCGGGTCCTTGGCTTCCTTGTTGCGCACCGAGGCCAGGCCCGAGGCGTCGGTGGTGTAAGCCTGGCAGCGACCGGTAAAGTAAGCGCCGGTGGCGGCCTCCACCTTTTCAAACACCACAGGTTTGATGTCGAGCTTGTTGGCGCGCGAGAAATCAGTCAGGTTCTTCTCGGTGGTGGTGCCCGACTGCACGCACACGGTGGCGCCCTTGAGCTGTTTGGCGCTCTTGATCTTGCCCTTGGTCGGCACCATGAAACCCTGGCCGTCGTAGTAAGTGACGACCGTGCTGTGCATGCCCAGCGAGGCGTCACGCGTGAGCGTGAAGGTGGTGTTGCGGGAGAGGATATCGACCTCGCCCGACTGCAGCGCCGTGAAGCGCTGTTGCGCGTTCAGCGGCACCCATTTGATCTTGGTGGCGTCGCTCAGCACGGTGGCGGCGATGGCCTTGCAGATGTCGACATCCAGGCCCGTCCAGTTGCCCGCGCTGTCTGCGGCCGAGAAGCCGGCCAGGCCGGTGTTGACACCGCACACCAGCTGGCCGCGCGCCTTGATGGCGTCCAAGGTTTTGCCGGCGTGGGCGGGCAAAGTAGCCAGGACACCTGCGGCCATGAGGCTGGCCAGAGCCAGGCGG
>JANOJR010000418.1:0-23891 GCA_031418855.1 Rubrivivax sp. | reverse complement strand
GTTTTTCACCGCGCTCACCATCTGATTGAGCGGGTCGGTCAAGGCTTCCAGAATTTCGTTGGACGAGATCGTGAAGCTGCGCGGCACACCTTCGCTCAGGTTGCGGCCCTTGACTTCCATCTCTTTGACTTCGCTGCCGGGAAAGGCGCTGCCGATGTTCTTCTTGATCGCCTCGGCCGTGGGCTCGCCAATCAACATGCCGTAGTTGCGGCGGATGTAGTTGATGATGGATTCATCGAACTTGTCGCCACCGACGCGGATCGAGCCTTTGTAGACCATGCCCCCGAGGCTGATGACGCCGACTTCGGTGGTGCCGCCGCCGATGTCCACCACCATCGAGCCCGAGGCTTCGCTCACCGGCAGGCCGGCACCAATCGCCGCCGCCATCGGCTCTTCAATCAGATACACATCCGAGGCACCGGCACCCAAGGCCGACTCGCGGATGGCGCGGCGCTCAACCTGTGTCGAGCCGCAGGGCACGCAGATGATGATGCGCGGGCTGGGCCGAAAGATGCCACGCGGGTGGACCATCTTGATGAACTGCTTGAGCATCTGCTCGGTGACGGTGAAGTCGGCAATGACGCCGTCTTTCATCGGGCGGATGGCCTCGATGTTGCCGGGCACCTTGCCCAGCATGGCCTTGGCCTCGCGGCCCACGGCCTGGATGGTTTTCTTACCGTTGGGGCCGCCTTCGTGGCGGATGGCAACGACGGACGGCTCGTCGAGCACGATGCCTTTGTCACGCACGTAGATCAGCGTGTTGGCGGTGCCCAGGTCGATGGCCAAGTCGGTGGAAAAGTAGCGGCGCAGATTGGCGAACATGAGGGGGGCTGGTCGGGCGTGGCCCAAAGGTGAAGCGTGGCGCAGGGCCGTCGGCGACGGCAGGCAACGATGCCGCAAGTTGGCGGTGGCGTCATGCGTAAAAAGTAACCGGGGATAATACCGCATCACCCCTAGGCAATCGGCCTTCTCGCGTGCCTGTTCGCATGTCCGCCAGCCCCGAAAGTCACCCCAGAACATGCCCCTTTCTACGACCGATGTGAGTCGCATCGCGCTGCTGGCGCGGCTGGAACTTTCCGCCGACGAATCCATCGCCATGCGTAAGCAGCTGAACGACTTCTTCTCCATCGTGGAGCGCATGAGCGCAGTCGACACCAGCGGCGTGGAGCCGCTGTACACGCCGCTGTCGGCGGTGCAAAGCGTGAGCTTGCGCCTGCGTGAGGATGTGGTCAGCGAGTCGAACCAGCGCGAAGCCAATCAGCGCAGCGCGCCGGTGGTGGAAGACGGGCTCTTTCTCGTGCCCAAGGTGATTGAATGAGCGGCCAACTCCACGAGCTGGGCGTGGCCGAAATTTCGCGCGCCGTTCGCGAGCGCAAGCTGTCCAGCGTCGAGTTGACGCAGCATCTGCTCAAACGCATCGACGCCGACGCCGCGCTGGGCAGCTTCCTGGCGCTCGACCACGAACGTTCGCTGACACAAGCGCAGGCCGCCGACACGCTCGCGGCGCGCGGCGAAGGCGGCGCGCTAAACGGCGTGCCGCTGGCGCACAAGGACATCTTCGTCACCGACTTCGCGCGCACGGGCCTGCCCAGCACGGCGGGCTCGAAGATGCTCGCCGGCTACGCCAGCCCGTTTGACGCCACCGTGGTGGCGCGCCTGGCGCAGGCCGGCACGGTGACGCTCGGCAAGCTCAACTGCGACGAGTTCGCGATGGGCTCGACGAACGAGAACTCGGCCTTCGCGCCGGTGCACAACCCCTGGGACCGCACCCGCGTGCCCGGCGGTTCATCCGGCGGTTCGGCCGCTGCGGTGGCCGCGCGCTTGCTGCCGGCGAGCACGGGCACCGACACGGGAGGCTCGATCCGCCAGCCCGCGTCGTTCTGCGGCGTCACCGGCATCAAGCCAACCTACGGCGTGTGCTCACGCTGGGGCATGGTGGCGTTCGCGTCGAGCCTGGACCAGGCCGGCCCGATGGCACGCAGCGCCGAAGACTGTGCCCTTTTGCTCTCAGCCATGAGCGGCTTTGACGAACGCGACGCCACCAGCGCCGAGCGCCCGGCGCAAGACTTCCACGCGCAGATGCTGCAGCCGCGTGAATCGGCAAGCTCAGCCAAACCTTTGGCCGGGCTGCGCATCGGGCTGCCGCGCGAGTTCTTTCCTGAGGGCCTGGCTGCCGACGTGCACGCCGCCGTGCACGCCGCGCTGGCCGAGCTTGAGCGCCTGGGCCCCACGCTGCTGGATGTGAGCCTGCCGCGCACCGAGCTGTCGATCCCCGTCTACTACATCATCGCGCCGGCCGAGGCCAGCTCCAACCTGAGCCGCTTTGACGGCGTCAAGTTCGGCCACCGCGCGGCCGAGTACAGCGACCTGCTCGACATGTACCGCAAGAGCCGCGCGCAAGGCTTCGGCCACGAGGTCAAGCGCCGCATCATGATCGGCACCTACGTGCTGTCGCACGGTTATTACGACGCCTACTACCTGCAAGCGCAAAAGCTGCGCCGCATGATTGCCGACGACTTTCAAACTTGCTTCGCCGAGTGCGACCTCATTGCCGGCCCGGTGGCGCCCAGCGTGGCGTGGAAGCTTGGCGACAAGGCCGACGACCCGGTGGCAACTTACCTGGCCGACATCTTCACGCTGCCCGCCAGCCTGGCCGGCCTGCCCGGCATGAGCGTGCCGGCGGGCTTTGGCGGGTGTGGTTTGCCCGTGGGCTTGCAGCTCATGGCTAACTACTTTCAGGAGGGGACTTTGCTTCACGCCGCGCACGCGCTGCAACAAGCCACCGACTGGCACCGGCGCGCGCCGGCGGGGGTGTGACGATGGCCGTCATCCCGTCCCTGCTCATCCGTGGTTACGAGGTCGTGATCGGCCTGGAAACCCACGCTCAGCTCTCCACCGCCAGCAAGATCTTCAGCGGCGCCAGCACGGCCTTCGGCGCTGACGCCAACACGCAGGCCTGCGCGGTCGACCTCGCACTACCCGGCACGCTGCCGGTGATGAACCGCGGCGCGGTTGAGCGCGCCATCCGCCTGGGGCTGGCGGTGGGCGCCAAGGTGGCGTCGCCGTCGATCTTTGCGCGCAAGAACTACTTCTACCCCGACCTGCCCAAGGGTTACCAGATCAGCCAGTACGAAACACCGGTGGTGCAAGGCGGGCAGATCGAATTCCGGCTCGACGGCAAGAAGCGCGCGGTGCGCCTGACACGCGCGCACCTCGAAGAAGACGCCGGCAAGTCGCTGCACGAGGACTACCAAGGCCAAAGTGGCATCGACTTGAACCGTGCCGGCACGCCGCTCTTGGAGATCGTCTCCGAGCCCGACATGCGCTCGTCCGCCGAGGCCGTCGAGTACGCCAAGGCGCTGCACGCCTTGGTGGTGTGGCTGGGCATCTGCGACGGCAACATGCAAGAGGGCAGCTTCCGCTGCGACGCCAACGTCTCGGTGCGCCGCCCCGGCGCCGAGCTCGGTACCCGGCGCGAGGTGAAAAACCTCAACAGCTTTCGCTTCTTGCAGCAGGCCATCGACTTTGAAGTGCAGTGGCAGATTGACCGCATCGAAGACGGTTTGACCATCGAGCAGGCCACCGTGCTCTTTAACCCCGACACGGGTGAAACACGCGCCATGCGCAGCAAGGAAGACGCTCACGATTACCGTTATTTCCCCGACCCCGACCTGCCCCCGCTGATCATTGCGCCGAGCTGGATCGAGGCCGTGCGCGCGGCCATGCCCGAGCTGCCGGCGCTGATGACCGAGCGCTTCCAGCGCGACGACGGCTTGCCCGCCGACGACGCTTTGATGATGACCAGCAGCCTGGGCCTGGCGCGCTTCTACGAAGCTGTACGCGACGCCTGCGGTGGCGGCGCGCAAGCCGCCAAGCTGGCCGCCAACTGGTTGATGGGCGACGTCTCGCGCCGCCTCAACCTTGAGGGCCGTGGCATCGAGGCCGCGCCCATCAGTGCCGCCACCTTGGCCAAGCTGATCGGCCGCGTCATCGATGGCACGGTGTCCAACAACGGCGCGCGCCAGATCTTCGACGCGCTATGGAGCAGCCAGGGCAGTGAGGTCGACGCGCTGATCGAGTCCATGGGCCTCAAGCAAATGAGCGACAGCTCGGCGCTGCAAGCCATCGTCGACGAGGTCCTTGCAGGCAATGAGAAGTCGGTGGCGGAGTACCGAGCGGGCAAAGACAGAGCCTTCAATGCGCTGGTCGGCCAGGTCATGAAGGCCAGCAAGGGCAAGGCCAACCCGGCGCAGGCCAGCGAACTGCTGAAGAAGAAGCTGGGCTGAGCGATTGAGCGTTTACGCCCCAGCGCAGCGCAGCGCGTCCGCGTTAGCGTTTCACCGGCGACGGTGCGGCTGTCGCAGCAGCTGCCGTCACCGTCGGCGCCACGGCCGACGGTGCCACGGTGCTGGCGACCACAGCCTCGCTTTGCGGCCCCCGCAGCGGCCCCAGCGAGCCCGGCCGCGCGCCGGCCCAGAGCTTGCGCAAACGCTCCAGCTCGACGTCGTAGAGCCGGTTCACACGCACCACTTCGGCCTCTTGGTTGACGATGGATGAGCGCTGCGCATCGAGTGCGGCGTCGTTGGCGTCGATCGCCGACTTGAGCTTGGGCGGCAGCGGCTTGCCTTTGTAGAACTCGGCCTCGTCGATCAAGGGCTTGCGCTCGGCGGCGAGCTGCGTGAGCCGCTGCTCAGAGGCTTTCATGGCCAGCTTGACGGTGTCCAGCGCATTGGCGCGCGCCCTGCGGTGGGTGTCTTCGTCGCGGTAGCGCGCCAGCAGGTTACGGTCACGGCGCAGCGTTTCGGCCGCTGCCATACGCGCCTCGTTGGCCTTGCGCTCGCGGGCTTCCGTCTCGGCGCGCTCTTCGGCCGTGGGGGTGGGTGGCTTGACTTCGCGCAGCGAGCCGTCGCGGTTGAGCACACGCTGCTCTTTGGCGGTGCACTCGGCGATGGGCCGGTCAGACGTACGCTTGCGGCCTTGGTCGTCAGTGCATGAATAGATGCCCGGCGCCGACGGTGCGTCGGCGGCATGGGCGGGTGCCAGCATGGTGGCGGCCAACAGCAATGAAGGCACCACACTATGTACGCGAGCGGCCAAGGGCCGAAGCGCACCAAGGCGTCGACCGTCACTTGCCCAGCGCATCACGTGCATCCACAACATTCAAACTCCGTACCGATCCCGGTAAGCCTGCACCGCACCCGCATGGGTTTGCAGTGTTGGATCACTCCCGCTGCGAAGATAACGCAACAAGTCGTCAAGACGAACGATGGATGTCACCTGGAGTTGCATTTGGGTTGTGACGTACTGTGCAGCCGACCACGGCACGTCGTGCCCGTCCTGCACCGCCTTCTCCTGGCGGTCCAGCGCGATGACCACACCGCATGGCGTGGCGCCAGTCGCGCGAATCATCTGAATCGACTCGCCCACCGAGGTGCCGGCCGAGATGACGTCGTCGACGATGAGCACTCGGCCCTGCACTTTGGCGCCCACCAGTGTGCCGCCTTCGCCATGGTCTTTGGCCTCTTTGCGGTTGTAGGCAAAGGGCACATTGCGGCCCAGACGCGAGAGCTCCACGGCCACGGCCGCAGCCAATGGAATGCCCTTGTAGGCGGGGCCGAAGAGCATGTCAAAGGCCACACCGCTGGCCAGCAAATGGCGTGCATAGAATGAAGCGGCGGCGCCGAGTTTGGCGCCGTCGTCAAACAAGCCGGCATTGAAAAAGTAGGGTGAGAGCCGCCCCGCTTTGGTCTTGAACTCGCCGAAACGCAAGACGCCGCTGGCCAGCGCGAAGCGCACGAAGTCTTGCGCCAGGGCGTCTGCCGTACCGCTCGCCGCGTCACCCGTCATGAGGGGAATTCCTTGTCATTCAGACTGATCACGCTCAACTTGAACGGCATCCGCTCGGCGGCCAATAAGGGCTTTGTCGAGTGGGCTGAACAGGCCGGCGCAGATTGTATGGGCGTGCAGGAGGTGAAAGCCCAGGCCGTGGACCTGGCCGGGCGCTTCGACCAAGTCGCCGGGATGAAGGCGCACTTCCACTACGCTCAGAAAAAAGGTTATTCGGGCGTGGGCCTCTTCACCAAGAAGACGCCGAGCGACGTGGTCATGGGTTTCGGCCACAAAGACTTTGACGCCGAAGGGCGCTGGGTCGAGACGCGCTTTGACACACCCAAGCGCAAGCTCAGCATCATCAGCGCCTACTTCCCCAGCGGGTCGAGCAGCGAAGAGCGCCAGGCTGCCAAGTTCCGCTTCCTGGCTCGCATCTACCCGCAGCTGATGAAGCTCAAGGCTGAGCGCGAGTTCATCCTCGTCGGCGACATCAACATCGCGCACAAAGAGATCGACCTGAAGAACTGGAAGAGCAACCAGAAGAACAGCGGCTTCCTGCCCGAAGAGCGCGCCTGGCTAGACAAGCTGTTTGCACAAGGCAAGAGCGCGGGCGGCCTGATCGATGTCTTTCGCACGCTCAACCAGGACAGTGAGCAATACACCTGGTGGAGCAGTCGCGGCCAGGCCTGGGCCAAGAACGTCGGTTGGCGCATTGACTACCACTTCGCCACGCCCGCACTCGCCGCCACGGCCAAGCGTGCCGCGATATTTCTCGATCAGCGCTTCAGTGACCACGCGCCGCTGACCATCGACTACGACTTCAAGCTCTGAGTTGATTTCACGTCATCATCAGCTCAACGCTCAAGCCCACCATGTTCGCCACCACCAGCCGCCTCGCCCTGGGCTACAGCTCGATGCTCGTGCACGCCTTCACGCGGCGTGAGCTCATGCGCGAGCCTGCCGTGCGCGCCGCGCTGGTGCGGCAAATTCAGGTCACCGGCGTGCAGGCGCTGCCCTACGTCGCGCTGGTGGCCGTGCTCTTCGGCGCGGTGGTGGTGACGCGTGTGCTCGACCTGCTCGGCCCGGATGACGACACCGTGCTCAAGGCCATCGTCTGGGGCGGCATCCGCGAGCTCGGGCCGCTGGTGACGGCACTCATCATCATCGTGCGCAGCGCCGTGGCCATCGCCGCCGAAGTCGCGCTCATGACCATGCGCGACGGCATCCACGACGGCTACTGGAACAGCCTCGCACTTGAAGAAGAAGTGGTGCTGCCGCGCATCTTGGGCACGGCCATTTCGGCCGCCGCGCTGGTGAGCTGCTTTCAGTTCATCGCGGTGGCGTCGGCGCTGCTGTCGGCGTCGATCACGCTGGGCACGGAGCTCGAATTCGAGATCGACTCCTTCTTCACCGTGGCGAGTTGGTCGCAGGTGCCCTTGTCGATCTTGAAGGGCCTGGTCTTCGGCGCCGGCATCGCGGTGATCGCCTGCTACCATGCCTTGAACGTCGGCAAAGACGTCGCCGACATCCCCAAAGCGGTGGTGGCCGCTTGCTTGGGTAGCTTGAGTTTTGTGATGGTGGTGGACGTGATTGCCTTGCTGTTTCTGCTGCTATGACCGAAGTGACGCCCAAGCCCAAACTGTTGCTGTCGCCAGGGCGCCAGATCGCCGCGCTGATCGTGCTGGCCCTGGTGCTGGCCGCCGCGCTCATTGGCGGCATCGCCTGGCAACAAGGCGCCTTCTCCGGGCGCGAGCAGATCTACTTCATCGCCGACGATGTCTTCGGGTTGGCGCCGGGCACGACGGTGCGTATGAGCGGCTTTCGCATCGGCAAGATCCAGACCATGGAGCTGCAGGGTGATCTCACCGTGCGTGTCACGCTGAGCATTGATGCCGAGCCATTCAGCCACTTGCGCAGCGACGCGCGCGCCGTCGTCATTCGCGAGCAACTGCGCCCTGCCTCCATCGACCTGCGCGCGGGCAGCGCCAAGACGCCGATGGCGCCGAGCGACCCGCGCGTGGCCTACGCCCGCCGCGGCACGCTGACCGACATCGCCGACGACTTTCGCGCCCGCATCGCGCCCATCCTGGACGACGTCAAGCAGCTCACGGCGGTGGCGCGCGAGCGTAAGGGCGACATCGACACCATCGTCGAAAACGTCGGTACGCTGACGCACGCGCTGGCCGAAACCGGCAAGCATGTGCAGGCCCTCAGCGCCGAGATGCGCACGCGTGCAGCGGGGCTGGGCAGCCAGTCGGAAGTGGCCATGGTCGAGGCCAACCGCTCGCTCGTGCGGCTCGGCGGCTTGCTCGGCCAGGCGGAAAAGAGCCTGGACATGGTCAACGCCAAACTCCCCACGCTGCTGGACAAGAGCGAAAACATGCTGGGCAACCTGGACGCCGTGCTGCGTGACTCGCGCACCATCTCGGCCGCCGCCGCCACCGGGCTGCCGCCGCTGCTGCGCGCAGCGCCGCCGCTGGTCGACGAGTCGCGCGAAATGATGCAGGGGCTGCGCCAGTCCTGGCCGCTGCGCACCATGTTGCCGCCGCCGCCGCCCACGCAGTTGCCTATTGACAGTTTCAACAGCCATGACAGCAATGCCCTGCGCCAGCCCCCGCCGCGTTGAGGCTGTTGCCGGCGTGCTGTGCGGGCTGCTTTTCGCCCTCTTGCTGGCGGGCTGCAGCACGCCGCCGCCCACGCGCAACACGGCCCAGCAAGCGTCGGCAACCCACAGCCAGGGCGGTGCGCGTGCGCTCGCCACCGGCGAACTGGAACAGGCGCTAACACTGTACACACGTGCATTGGCCGCCGCCGAATCGGTGGAGGACTTCGAGCTCGGTGGTGCGGCCTTGCTCAACCTGGCGCTGGTGCACGCACGCCGTGGCGAAATGGCGTTAGCGCAAGGCCGACTCAGCAGCATCCTGGCCGCGCCGCAGCGTTTTGGCGCGCCACTGCAAGCACGTGCCGGCGCGCGCAAAGCGCTTCTGCACCTGGACGGCAACGAGCTCGACGCCGCCGTGCAAGCTGCCGACGCCGCGCAGGCCGCCTGCGCCGCGCCTTGCGACGTGGCCGCCGTGCTGGCCAACGTGCGCGCCCATGTCGCCCTGATGCGGGGTGATGCTGCCGAGGCCGCCACGCAGGCGCAGCGCGCCATCGCTTTGGCCGCAGAGCAGCCCGCCGAGCTGGCCAACGCGCAGCGCCAACTCGGCCGCGCGCGGCTGCAGCAAGGCCAGACCAGCGAAGCCGCTGCCGCGCTGGCGCTGGCGCTGGCCATCGACCAACGCCTGGGCTTGCCCGAGCGCATCGGCCTGGACCTGCTGCTGGCAGGCGACGCCGAGTTGCGGCGCAGCCAGACGGCGGCGGCGCGCGAGTTCTACGAGCGTGCGTTGGCGGTCTACCGCGCTGGTGGCTTCGGCAAGTCGGCCGACGCCGCACGTGCGCGGCTCGACGCGTTGGGCAAGTAGCCGTTGCGTCGGCAGCTACGGCGCTACGCAGCCCGCGCGCGCGCCCTCAGGCAGTGCCGCCACGCGGCGCAGGTCCGCTGCCAACACCTCACCGAGCTTGGCCACGTTCGCACGGTGCGCCACCGCCAGCGCCGCCAGCCCGCCCATTGCAGGCTGCTCGAACTGCCCCTGGCAGCGCAGTGCCGGCATCGCCGCGCCCATGCGCTGCAGCGCCCATGCCGCCTCCCAGCGGCTGGCGCGCCCGATGGCCGCGTCAAGCCGCGTCACGTCCACGCTGATGCGAAAGCGTGCGCCCACCGCGCTGGGCCGCAGCGGCGCCGAGACCAGCGCCGCGCCAATGTGCTGCATCAACGCACCGCGTATCTCGTCTGTTAGCGGTGCGACCCAGCGCTCGAACTCCAGCGCCACCAGGCTGTCGTCGGCGCGCCGTATCAGCCACTGCGGCTGGTCCACCTGCGCTGGCAC
This sequence comes from Rubrivivax sp., assembly GCA_031418855.1. Lineage (GTDB taxonomy): Bacteria > Pseudomonadota > Gammaproteobacteria > Burkholderiales > Burkholderiaceae_C > Rubrivivax. The sequence goes on along the minus strand of JANOJR010000418.1, from coordinate 14,133 downwards.
CGCCACGCTGAGCAACTCCCAGGGCTGCGGCTCGGGGGTCGTGACCACGATGGCGGCCGCCGCGCCTGCGGCTGCTGGCATCAAGGAATGCAGCCGTGTCTGCGGCGCCGTGCCGCAGCCCGTGAGCAACGAACCTAGCGCCAAGACCAGAGCGCATGAACCAAGGCCGGCCCTCATCGCGCCGGCTCCAACACCGGGTCGGCCGGCTTGCCGCGCAGCAGCGTCTCGGGGTTCTTTTGCAGGTAGTCGGCGAGCACGCGCATGGCCTGCGCGGCGCGTTGCACTTCGGCCAGCGCCGCGCCGGTGCTGCGTTGCAGCGGTGCTTGCGAGTCGACTAGGTTGCTCTCGGCGCTGCGCAGCGTCTGCTGCGCCGCCGTCAAGGTTTTTTGCAGGTCGTCCAAGGTTTGCTGCACTTTCGGGTTGAGCTCTTTGATCGTGTTGTCGGTGCTGCCCAGCACCTTGTCGAGCGACGCGCTGATTTGTTTGACGCTGCGCAGTGTCTCTTGCAGGTCGCCGCCGATCTCGTCGAATTTGACCTTGGACACACTCGCCAGGATGTCGGTGAGCTGCGCCTGCGCGTCGCTGAGCGCGCCTGGCGTGGTGGGCAGCGTCGGCACGGCGGCCTTGACATCAAAGGCCACGGCGGTGGGCTTGGGCGCGAAGTCCAGCGCGATGTAGAGCTGGCCCGTGAGCAGGTTGCCCGTGCGCGCCTGCGCGCGCAAGCCACGCTGCACGAGCTGCTTGAGGAACTGGCGGTCGCCCGCGTCACCCACCAGCGCGCCGGCACCAGCCTTGGCCGCTATGCGTTCGCGCAGGCCGCCCAGGCGCAGCGGGTAGATGTCGGCAATGACTTCGATCGGCAGCCGTTTCTCCGACTCTTCCTGCTGGAACTCGATGCCACGCACCGTGCCCAGCGGCACGCCCAGCAGCTCCACCGGCGCGCCAACTTCAAGCCCGCGCAGCGACTGGTTGAAGACCATGCGCACGCGCAGCGGCTCGCCGTCTTCAGGCGCAAGTGCTGCGCGCTGTGTGGCGAACAGGGTGAACTGCTGACCCTGTGTTGCGGCCGTGCCCGGCTCGGCCAGTTCGGGCACCGCGAAGGCCAGGCCACCGGCCAGCACCGAGGCGATGGACTGTGTGTTGACGGTCAGGCCACCGGCGCCCAGCGACACGTCAATGCCGCTGGCGTTCCAGAAGCGCGACTGCGTCGTCACCAGTCGCTCATGCGGCGCTTCGACAAAAACTTGCACATGCACCGACTTGCCATCGGCTTGCAGCGTGTAGCCCACGACGCGGCCGACGCGGATGCGCCGGTGGTACACGGGCGAGCCGACATCCAGCGAGCCGATGTCGTCGGCGCGCAGCACGAAGCTGCGCCCGGGCTCGCCGCGCAAGATCAGCGGCGGCAGGTCCAGGCCGGTGAATTCACTGCGCGCGGTTTCCGAGACACCTGCGTCCAGACCAATGTAGGCGCCCGACAATAAGGTCGCCAAGCCACTGACACCGCCGGTGCCGATGCGCGGGCGCACGACCCAAAAGCGCGTGTCTTCCACCGCCAGGCGGGCCACGCTCTTGTCCAGCGCCACCGTGACGAGCACGCGCTTCAAGTCGGGGCTGAGCTTGACGCGGCGCACCTGGCCGACCATGACTTCCTTGTGGCGCACCTCGGTGCGGCCGGCTTCCAGGCCTTCAGCGCTGCGGAATTCGATGACGATCTCGGGCCCGCCTTGCGTGACCGAGCGCACCACGAGCACGATGCCGATGATCAGCGCCACCAGCGGCACGATCCACACCAGCGACAGGTGCAGCCGGTTCTGCCGCGCCAGCACGGGCTCGGCCGGTGACGGTGGCTGCGGTGGCTGCGGTGGCGGTTGCGACGGCGTGGCCGCGTCGGGCGTGCTCATCAATGGCTCTCCTGTTCGCGTTGGTCGGCGGCTTGTGGCCAGATCAAGCGTGCATCGAAACACGCCGAGGCCAACATGGTGGCCACCACCACGCCGCCAAAGGCCAGCAGCCCGGCCTCGGGCTCGACCTGCGCGATGACGCCAAAGCGCACCATGCCCACCAGCAACACCACCACAAAGACGTCCAGCATCGACCAATGCCCCACCGTTTCAACCACACGATACAAGCCCGCGCGCTCGCGCTGGCGCCACGCGCTGCGGCGGTGCGCTGTCCAGCACAACAAGGCCAGTGCCGCCACCTTCAGCAGCGGCACGGCGATGCTGGCGATGAAGACGATCAGCGCCAGCTCGATGGCGCCCGAATGCCAGAGCTCAACGATGCCGCCCACCAGCGTGTGGCTGTCGCGCCCGATGACGCTGCGCGTGGACATCACGGGCAGCAAGTTGGCCGGGATATAGAGCAGCGCGGCGGTGACAAGAAACGCCGCCGTGCGCTGCACGCTTTGCGGCTTGCGCCGGTGCAGCGGGAAGGCGCAGCGCGCACAGCGCATGCGCGCCTGGGCACCAGCTTTGACCGAAGCCACCGAGCTCACCAGCCCGCAGCATTCACAGCCGCGCAGCTGCATGGCGTCGGCCAGCGCGTAGTCGGTCGTCATGGCCTCAACTCGTCGGCCTGCGCCCACAGCGCTTCCAAGCCGGCGGCGTGCATGGCCGTTAGCAGTACCGTGAGCACACCGTAGGCAAAGATGCCCGGCCCGAGCACGATGTGCGTGATGCCGGCGCTGCGCACCACGGCGATGAGCACACCGAGCATGAAAACTTCGACCATGCTCCAGCGCGTGACCCAGCGCAGCGCGCGCAGCACGCGCGCCAGCCACCAGGCGCGCTTGCCCAGCACCATGGGCGTTAGCGCCCACAGGTGCAGCAAGATCACGATGAGCGGAAAGACAAACGCGGTGGCCGCCGAGAGCAGCGCCACGCCATGCTCGCCGGCCTGCCAGGTGTCGCGCGTGGCCTCAAAGAGCGTGGCCACCGAACGGATGCCGCGCAGCTCAAGCGTGACGATGGGCGAGAGGCTGGCAATGGCGAAGGTCAAGAGCGCGCCGACCGCCAGACCGAGCTGCCCGTCGGGCCCCAGGCCATGGCCACGCGCCAAGGTGGCACCACAGCGGCGGCAGCGCAAGATGTCGTCTTTGCCCACGCTGCATGGCGCGTAAGCGGCGTCGCACTCGAAGCAGACGATGCGCTCGCGCGCAGCGAGCGCGGCGGTCACGGGGAGCTGTGGGCCGGGCATGCGGCGCATTGTGCCGCGCGATGTGGGGCTGCCCGTCAGGCGCTGGCATGCGCCCACATCGGCCGCTCAAGCTCCATGATCAGGAGCCCACGCGTGAGCTCGTGGCTGGAATCGAACCAGCCGCAGCCCAGCGGCCTTTGATCTTCATCGAGCACAGGTTCTTCGTAATGGCGCGGCCGCGGCTGGGGGGTGGGCGCGGCGCGGCGTAGGCGTGAGATCAAGCGCGAGAGGGTGGGCAGCAGCGTCATGGGGCACTCCGTTCGTCGATGGCAGGCATGTTCGCGCTGGCGTTGACGCGGCGCCATCACCCTTGCGGCGGGAACATGGGGGCACCCAAACCCGCCCCGGCATCCCCCAAAAGGGTGCCCCCGTCGTCGCCCGTCGCCGGACGGACGTCACTTGATCGCTCTGGTACAACCAGGACAGGCGCTTTCGGCCACGGTCAGTGCTCCGAGTCGACCTCAACTGCTCCAACGCCCTTCTGCCATGAACCTGAATCTTCAGCTGCGTCAGCCTTCGTTCGCTGACCTGTGCCCCATCACCGCCGCGGTTGAGGCGATGGCCGCCGCCGGCAGCGTTGAGGAACGCGGGGCGATCCACACGCGCCGAGAAGTGGTCGATTTCATGTTGGATTTGGCGGGCTATAGCAGTGATCGGCCCCTACACACGCTCAGGCTCTTGGAGCCTTCGTTTGGCGACGGCGCGTTTCTCTTGCCTGCGATGGATCGTTTGCTGAGCGCTTGGGCGGCCAGCGGCGCGTGTGCTTCACCCCTGGACACGCTGGGTGACTGCATCCGCGCTGTGGAGTTGCATCGGGAGACCTTCGATCGCGTACATGCAGCCGCAATGGCGTGCCTGGTCGGCGTAGGCATCACGGCGAGAGTGGCGACCCAGATTGCGCAGCGCTGGCTGCAGCATGGCGACTTCTTGTTGACCGAGTTGCCGGAGACGTTTGACGTGGTCATTGGCAACCCGCCCTACGTCCGCCAGGAACTCATCCCTGGCGTGCTGCTGGCCGAGTACCGCAGTCGCTACGTCACCATGTTTGACCGGGCCGATCTCTACATTCCATTCATTGAGCGCTCGCTTCGTTTGCTTCGCCAAGGAGGGGCGCTGAGTTTTATCTGCGCTGATCGCTGGATGAAGAACCGCTATGGCGGCCCTTTGCGTGCGATGGTGGCGAAGGAATTCCGCCTCAAAGTGCATGTCGACATGACCGATACACAGGCGTTTCACACCGACGTGAGCGCCTATCCAGCCATCACGGTGATCACACGCGAAGAGTCTGGAGGCACACGCTTGGCCTGCCGGCCTGACATCGACCGCGCGGCACTACGCATTCTGGCCGCCACGCTTCTTGCCGAACGTCTTCCAAAAGTGGCGGGCTCGGTTCGTGAACTGACGGGGGTGACCGACGGCGCCGAACCCTGGGTGTTTGCGCCGCTGGGTCATCTGGCGCTGGTGCGCCGCCTTGAAGAGGCCTACCCGACGATCGAAGAGGTGGGATGCAAGGTTGGTATTGGCGTGGCGACAGGCGCCGATGAAGCATTCAAAGGCGCATTTGACGCGCTCGACGTTGAAGATGACCGCAAGCTGCCGCTGGTCATGACGCGCGACATCGTCGACGGCACAGTTCAGTGGCGCGGTTACGGTGTCATCAATCCATTCGCCGAAGACGGTGGCTTAGTGGCGCTGAGCGAGTACCCGCGTCTGAAGCGGTACTTGCAGGCGCGCAAGGATGTGATTGCGGCGCGGCACTGCGCACTGAAGTCACCGGCTAGCTGGTACCGCACGATCGATCGCATCACGCCGTCCCTGGCCAAACGATCCAAGCTGCTCGTGCCAGACATCAAGGGCGAAGCCAACATCGTGTACGACGAAGGCTTGTACTACCCGCACCACAACCTGTACTTCATCACCACAAGCGAGTGGGATCTGCGCGCGCTGCAAGCCGTGTTGCTGTCAGGCATTGCACGGCTCTTTGTCGCAACCTACTCAACGCGCATGCGTGGTGGCTTCTTGAGGTTTCAGGCGCAGTACCTGCGCCGCATTCGCCTGCCATCGTGGGCAGCGGTCCCCGCAGCGATGCGACAACGCCCAATCGCTGCCGCCGTGGCGCACGACCTGCAGGCGTGCAATCGCGCCGCATTTGACATGTTCAATCTGTCGGAAGCTGAGTGCTTGGTCGTGGAGTCGAGAGCTTGAGCGCCAAAGCAGCCATCGAGACACGTCTGCAGGCGGCGATTCAAGCGTACTGGAACACCCGCGCAAGCAGCCAGAAGAAACAGGTGGACGCCGGTAAGGCCGATGCCGGCGCGCGTGGCGAAGTCACAGGCGGCACGCAAATGCGAGCGATCGAGGGGCTAGTCGCTGACGTCTTGTGTCAGGCAGGGTTGAGTCGGCTTGACGTGCGTACGCGGACCGCGTTGGAACTGCCGGGCTACTTTCGTGCGACCAAGAGATGGGATCTCATCGTGGTCTCGGGCGGCCAGTTGGTGATGGCGATGGAGTTCAAGTCACAGGCGGGCAAATCCATTGGAAACAACGTCAACAACCGCACCGAAGAAGCGGTCGGGAGTGCCAGCGAACTGTGGACGGCTTACCGCGAAGAGCGTTTGGGAGGCGGTGCGCCGCCGCCGTTTCTCGGGTATCTCTTTTTGCTCGAAGACCGCGACAGTGTGAGGCGGCCGGTGGCGAACAAGGAGCCCTATTTCAAGGCCGACCCAGCCTTCTGCAGGCCTGCCCTGCCGCGCCCTAAAGGCGGCGGAGGCAAGCGCCAAGGGGTCAGCTACGCCAAGCGGTATGAGATCTTGTGTCGCCGACTCGTGCTGGAGAGGCACTACAACGCGGCATGCTTTGTCATGGCCACCAACGCCGTGCCGACTGTCGTTACCGAGCCCGCGTCCGACTTGAGCTTCTCGCGGTTCGTCGCGGCACTTCGTGGACACGCCGTCACCTTCTTGGGTAGCCAGTCCACGTGAGTCGAGCAATCCAAGCCGACGGCGCCGGTATGTGGATGGCTCACCGAAGCTGTTGATCCCGCCAAGATCACCCCATGTGCGGAAGATACGTCGTGGCCTATGACCCGAACACCCTGGTGGCGGGCTTCAGCGTCACGCGCGCGCAGCCTTTTCCGAAGCGCTGGAACGTGGCGCCGCAGTCCCCCGTGCCTGTGGTTTATGAAACGCGCGAAGGCGAGCGCATCGCCGAGTTGATGCGCTGGGGGCTGGTGCCCTCTTGGGCGAAGGACGTGACCATCGGCCACAAGCTCAACAACGCGCGCGCCGAAGGTGTGTTCGAGCGGCCGTCGTTTCGCCAAGCTGTGCGCAAGCGCCGCTGTCTGCTGCCGGCCTCGGGCTTTTTCGAGTGGCAGGCGACGCCAACGGGCAAGCAGCCCTGGTACATCTCGCCGCGCGCGGAGGAGACCTTCGCGCTCGCCGGGCTCTTTGAAGCCTGGCGTCCGGATGAAGCGACGCCGTGGCTGCTGACCTGCTGCATCGTCACCACCGAGCCCAATGCGCTGATGGCGCCCATCCACGACCGCATGCCGGTGATCCTGCCGCCAGCGCAGTGGGGCGCCTGGCTGGCGCGCGGCAACACCGAGCGCGACGCTTTGCAGCCGCTGTTGGCACAGCTTGACCCGGCGTTGATGCAAGCCTGGCCGGTGTCGCGTGCGGTCAACCGTGGCACCGCCGAGGGCGAAGAGCTGATCCTGCCACTGCCCACGGCTGCGGCTGCTAACACCTGAAAGACATGGAGTCCTGATGCAAGCTGCTTTCTATGAACGCACCGGCGCCGCCACCGACGTGCTGCAACTCGGCGACTTGCCTGAGCCCAACCCCGCTGCGGGCGAGCTGCGCGTACGCATGCAGTGGTCGGGCGTCAACCCGTCGGACGTGAAGAGCCGCGCGGGGCTGCGCAGCAGCGTCATGCCCTTCCCGCGCGTGGTGCCGCACAGCGACGGCATGGGCGTGGTTGACGCGGTGGGCGACGGTGTGCCACGCGAACGCATCGGCCAGCGTGTCTGGGTTTGGAACGCCGCCTGGGGCCGTGCCTTGGGCACCGCCGCGATGTACGTTGTGCTGCCCCAGCAGCAGGCTGTGCCATTGCCCGACAACGTGAGCGGTGAGGCCGGCGCTTGCCTTGGCATCCCCGCCATGACGGCGCTGCACGCGCTCTTGCTCGCGGGCGGGGTGCAGGGTAAGCGCGTGCTCGTCGCCGGTGGCGCCGGCGCGGTGGGCCACTACGCCGTGCAGATGGCGCGGCTGCTGGGTGCAGCGCAGGTGCTAACCACCGTCAGCAGCGTGGCCAAGGCTGAGATCGCAGGTGCCGCCGGCGCACACGTTGTCATCGACTACAAGCGTGAAGACGTCGTCGCGCGCGTGCGCGAAGCCACGCAGGGCGCGGGTGTCGACCGCATCGTCGAAGTCGACATCGCCGCGAATGCTTCGCTCGACCTCGACGTGCTGCGCGACGGCGGCGAGTGCGCCGTCTACGGCAGCGGCGCCTCGCCGTTTTCGCTGCCCTTCTTCCCGCTCATCGTAAAGAACGTGGCGCTGCACTTTTTCATCGTCTACAAGCTCAGCGAGGGTGACCGCGCGCGTGCGCAAACGATGCTCACGGGCTGGCTCGAACAAGGCGCGCTGCAACACCAGATCGCCGCGCGCCTGCCGCTGGCGGACATCGCGCAAGCGCATGAACTTGTGGCGTCGGGCCGGGCGCTGGGCAACGTGGTGTTGCAAGTTCCCTGATCACCCTGATCAACCCTGATCAACCGAGCGGCGCCACGCCCAGCCAGGCGCGGTGCAGCCACAGCGCGAATCCAGCCCACGCTACCGTGCCCACCACCACCGTCAGCAGCGTCATCGCCAGCGTGCCGCTGGCGTAGACGGTGCCCGTCGCCCGGTCGCGCGCACGCGCCGCACGAAAGCTGAGCGCCGCCCAGACGAGGAAGCCGCCGAAGAGCAGCAAATCGGCCAGCGTGTGGTTGGCCAGCAGGTGCGCCAAGGCCCAGGTCTTGATGCTCAGCACCATCGGGTGGTGCAGCCGCGCCTTGATGCCGTTGCCCGGCACGTAGGCGGCGGCCAGCAGGATGAAAGCCACGAGCGTCAAGAGGGCCGCCAAGTGGCGCGGCCACACCATCGGCGTCCACAGCGGCACGGGGCTCAACCGCGCCACGCTGTAGCCCCAGATGATCAAGGCCAGGCCAACGCCCGCAGCCAGCGAGTACAGGCCCTTGTAGCCGTTCTCGCCCAGGCGCTGCATCAGCGCCGTGCGCCGCGCCTCGCCACTGACGCGCAGCGAATGCACGCCGAGGAAAACGATCAAGCCGAGGATGAGAGCGGTCATGGTGGTGAACCCGTTGCGGAAGACGGCGCATTCTGCGGGCAAGGCGCGCTCGACCCAAGGCGCCGCTGCCGTCAAGTCCCAAGCTGGGACTAGAATGCCGCCGTGCGCGTCATCGCCCTTTCCACACTCAAAGCCTACTGGAGCGGCGGTGCCTCGCATGGTGACGTGGAGCAAGCGGCGCTGGCCTGGTACCGCGACGTGCTCCAGGTCGACTGGGCGGCACCGGCCGACATCAAGGCCCAGTTCCGCAGCGCCAGTATCCTGAAAGACGGGCGGGTGGTCTTCAACTTGGCCGGCAACAAGTACCGGCTGGTGGTGTGGGTCAACTTCCCATACCGGGTGGTTTATGTACGCTTCATCGGCACTCACGCAGAGTACGACAGGATCGACGCGCAGAGCGTCTAGGCAGCAAGGGCATCGCGATGGACATCAAACCAATTCGAAGCAAGGCGGACTACAAGGCCGCGCTGAAAACCGTGGCGTCGTTGATGGGCGCAAAAGCACGCAGCGCCGAAGGTGAGCGCCTCGACGTGCTGGTGACTTTGATTGAAGCCTACGAGCGGCGGCACTTTCCAATGGACTTGCCCGACGCGGTGGAGGCCATCAAGTTCCGCATGGAGCAACAAGGCCTGAGCGCCAAGGACCTGGAGCCGCTGATAGGCCGCAGCAACCGCGTGTATGAGGTACTGAATCGGCGCCGCAGCCTGACGCTGGCGATGATTCAGAAGCTGCACGCCGGCCTGGGCATCCCGGCGGAGAGTTTGCTGAGGCAGACGGCGCTCGCGGCCAAGCTCGCTTGAGCGGCACGTGGGTGCGATGCCGAACCCACGCACCGGCCAGCGCATGGTCCACTTTGATGCCGCAGCGACGGCCGCGGCGCTGCCCTACCCGGCGCTGATCGAAGCGCTGCGGGCGATGTTCATCAGCGGCTGCGAGGTGCCACCGCGCCATGCGCACGCAGTGGCCGACGCCAACGGCCAAAGTGCCGGCACGGTGCTGCTGATGCCCGCGTGGCGGCCTGGGCGTTTCATCGGACTGAAGGTGGTCAACATCTTCCCGGCTAACGCTCAAACGGAGCTGCCAGCGCTGCACGCCATCTACACACTCTTTGACGCCAACACGGGTGTGCCGCTGGCGCAGATGGACGGTATGCAGATCACCACGCGGCGCACGGTGGCGGCGTCGGCGCTGGCGGCGTCGTTCCTGGCGCGCGCTGACGCCAGGCGCTTGCTCATCGTCGGCGCTGGGCGCGTGGCGTCTGAAGTGGCCCAGGCGATGTGCGTCGTGCGGCCCAGCCTCGACACTGTCCAGGTGTGGGCGCGCAACCCAGCGGCCGCCGCCACGCTGGCCACCAACTTGATCGACGCTGGCATTCCGGCCATCGCCACGCACGAGCTCGAAGCCGCCGTGCGCCAGGCCGACATCGTGAGCTGCGCGACCTTGTCGACCAGCGCTCTGGTGCACGGCGCGTGGCTTGCGCCCGGCGCGCACCTCGACTTGATCGGCGCCTTCACGCCCACCATGCGCGAAAGCGACGGCGAGTGTTTCGCGCGCGGCCGTGTTTTTGTCGACACCGAAGAGGCGCTCGTCAAAGCTGGTGATGTGCTGCACGCCATCGACGAAGGCGCGTTCAGCGCCGACAAGCTGCAAGCCACGCTGGCGCAGCTGTGCCGTGGCCAGCACCCGGGCCGGCGCGTGGCGGGCGAGATCACGCTCTTCAAGTCGGTGGGCTCGGCGCTCGAAGACTTGGCTGCGGCCGAGCTGATCTACCGCGCCCGATAATCGGCATCCCGACCCGCGAACGGCCCCACGCATGACACGCTTTCTTCTTGCCCTGGTGTTGCTGGCAGCCTTGACTGCCGCCTATTTCTGGATCGCCTTGAGCTGGAGTTTTTCCAAAGGCGAGCGCGCCGGCTGGGTGCAAAAGCTCTCGGAAAAAGGCTGGGTCTGCAAGACCTGGGAAGGCGAGCTGGCGATGGTCTCGATGCCCGGCGCCGCGCCGGAAAAATTCCTCTTCACCATCCACGACGAGGCCGTGGCCGCGCAGGTCACCAAGGTCATGGGCAAGCGCGCCAGCCTGCACTACGAAGAGAAAGTCGGGCTGCCCACGACCTGCTTTGGCGACACGCGCTACTTCGTCAACAAGGTGACGCTGGCCGACGAGATTTCGCTCTCGCCGGGGGTGGTGGTGTCGGCACCGCAGGCAGCGCCGGTAGTGCCCGCGGTTCCGGCAGCACCCGCGCCCGCGGCCTCAGCGCCCAAGTGATGCGGCGGGTACCGTCACACGCAGCGCCATGAGCGCGGCTACGGCTAGCAAACAAGCGTAGAGCACCAGCGCCGCGCGCGCGCCGGCAGCCGTAGCTACGGCGCCGCCGATCACAGCGCCGGCCAAGGTGGCGAGCTGGCCGACGCTGCGAATGCCGCCGTCCACACGCGCCAGCCACTCGGGGCCCACCGCCGTCTGGCGCAGCGTGCGCTCGTGGATCTCGTGCATGACCTGGCCACCGTCACCGATGAGCTGCTGCGCCACCAAAAGCGCAATGCCCAACCAGCCCGCACCCGGCACCGCCGCCACGCACGCCGCGCCGAAGCAGGCCAATGTCAAGCCGAAGGCCATCGTGCGCGGCGCGCCCCAGCGCACGCCCAGCGGCAAAGCCCAGGCCGCGCCCAGCACAGCGCCCAAAGCGCCGGTGGCGAAGACCATGCCCTGCACGCCCGTGGGCAGCGCGATGTCACGCGCCACGAAGATCATGTAGCTCGTGCCCGCGACGCTCTGTGCTAACGCCGTAAGCACTTGCAGCCGTGCCAGCGCACGCAGCGTCGGGTTGCCGGCGAGCACAGCCAGGCCCTCGCGCATGTCTTGCCACCAATGCGACCACCTAAATGACCTTGCCGCAGCCGCGCGCGGCGCCTCGCGGATGCCGCGCAAACACAGGGCAGAGACGAGGTAGCTCGCCGCGTCGACCACCAGCGCCAGCACCGCGCCCCACCACTGGTAGAGCCAGCCACCGAGCGCGAAGGCGGCGGTTTCGGACAAGCTGCCGACCATCGACAAACGTGCGTTGCTGGTGGTGAGTTGCTCGGTGGCCAGTTGCTGCGCCATCCAGGCCGAACGCGCCAGCTCGAAGGCCACCGTGAGCAGCGCACCGCCAGCGCTGGCCAGCAGCAACGCGGCCATCGTCAGCGACTGCGTGGCGGCCGCCCAGGCGATGAGGCCCAAGAGCGCGGCACGTATCAGGTCGGCCGTTAGCATCACCGCGCGCTTGCCGTGGCGGTCGACCACGCTGCCCAGCCACAGCGAGCCCAGGGCACCGGCCACCACGTCGGCCATCAAGAGCAGCGACATCTGCCAGGCCGTGGCACCCAGCACCAGCGTGGCCAGCCACGGGATGGCCAGGCGCGACAGCATGGTGCCGAAGTTCGACGCGCCTTCGGCAGCGAGGACGCGGGTGAAGCCGGGGTTGGGCTCGGTCATTTCATCCTGCAGCGAAACCAGCCTCTGGTGGCAGTTGCGGGGCGTGAGAGCCCAGTGGCGCGAGCGCTGCGGCGGGTCGCTGTGTTGCGCTCATGTCCCCCGGCCGGGGGTACCCGCCCTCCTCCTTTACTTCGCTCCACACAGCGACCCGCCACAGCGCTCGAATCAGCATTGAGGTGGGGCCTGCGAATTGAATGCGCGATTGGCGGCGATGGTGACGGCTGGCGAGGGCGTTGGGTGTGGGGTGGAGCGAAGTAAAGGAGGAGAAAGCGGCCGTTCAGGCCGGCTTCGGGGGACATGAGCGCAACCCCATACCCAACGTCCTCGCCAGCAGCGCACAGACAGTGATCGGCTGACACTCATCGAATTCCCTCAAGCCGCCCGCAAACAATCCACGATCTTCAAGCGCGCGGCGCGCCAGGCGGGGATGAAGCCGCCCACGGCGCCCATGGCCAGCGCGAAGAGCAAGGCCTTGAAGGCAATCGCCGGCGTGAACTTGAACTGGAACGCCAACTCGGAAAAGGTGCTGAAGTTGGTGGTGGAAATGTCCACCGCCTGCATGAAACTGGCGGCGGCCAGGCCCAGCGCGCCGCCTACCAACGACAAGAGCAAGGCTTCGCTGAGAAACGCCACCAATACCGCACCACGGCGAAAACCCAGCGCGCGCAAGGTGCCGATCTCGCCAATCCGCGAGGCCACCGAGCCGAACATGGTGATCATGGCGCCGACCACCGCGCCGATGGAAAAGATCACCGACAGTGACGTGCCCAGAATGCTGATGAAGGTGGCCAGCGCCTCGCTCTGCTCCGCGTAGAAACGCACCTCGCGCTTGGTGTCGAGCGTGAGGCGCGGGTCGGTGTCGATCTGCTCGCGCACGCGCTCAAAAAGCGAGGCGTCCGCGAGGCGCATGACCACGCTGGAATAGGCGTTGCGGCGAAAGGCCTGCATCAGCTGTTCGGCGTCGGCCCATATCTCGGAATCGAAACCGCTACGCCCGGCATCGAAGAGGCCCACCACGACCCAGTCGCGGCCGCCAAAGCGCAAGGTGGCGCCGATCTCGACACCACGAAAGCCCGCCGCGATGGCGCGCCCGGCGATGACCTCGCTGCTGCCGGGGCGGAACATGCGGCCCTCCATCAAACGCACCTGCGGGCGCAGCGCCATGCCGATGTCACTGGTGCCGCGCATGGTGACGTTGCTGGGTTTGCCGCTGCTGCGTTTGGGCAGGTTGTTCAGGATCACCGGCTCCTTGCTCACAAGCGCGCGGCCCATGCCGTCGCGTGCAATGCCGGGCAGCGTTTCCAGAATGGCCGCCTGGCTGCGCGCGATGCCGCTGTTGATCTCGGCGCCGGCGCCTTTGCGCAGCACGATGAGGTTGTCATCCTGCCCCGTGGCCACCAGCGTGGCGCGTATGCCTTCGCTCATCATCAAGACGGTGGCGAAGACATAGACCACCAGCGCCATGCCGGCGGCGGTGAGCAGCGTCGTCACCCGCCTAACCCACAAGTTACGTGCCACGTAGCTGAAGGGAACCGCATTCATATGAGGTTCATCACGCCACGTGCCTTAAGCCCGCCACGATGTCGATACGGCTCATCTTCCATGCCGGCCAGGCGGCTGCCACCACGCCGACCACCAGGCAGGCCAGCATCTGCAAGGCCATCGTTTCCGGCGAGACCTGGAACACCGGGAACAGCGCGCCGGTGAGAGAGCGAAATCCCGCCGCCAATGGCAGCGTGACCAGCACACCCGCCACGCCGCCGATGAGCGCGATGAACAGGCTTTCACCAAACAGCAAGCGCACCACAAAGCCCGGCGGAAAGCCGAGTGCCTTGAGCGTGGCGTACTCGGCCAGCCGCTCGCGCGCCGTCATGGCCATGGTGTTGGCCATCACCGCCATGATGATGACGATGATGATGAAGCTCACCGCTTGCAGCGCCAGCAGAATAGCTTCACTCATCGAGACGAAGCCGAGCTGGAAGGCCTTCTCGGTTTCGGTCAAGGTCTCGGCCAGCGAGTTCTTGAACTGCGCGTCGATGCGCTGCGAGATCAGCGCGGCGTTGTTGGGCTCGTCAATACCGAGCACATAGACGCCCACCTGGTTCGCCCGT
>JANOJR010000417.1:0-7604 GCA_031418855.1 Rubrivivax sp. | reverse complement strand
TGAGCAGCGGCGTGCTGGCATACGCCGCCTGCCAAGGCACGATGTGGTCTTCACGCGAGCCGTAAATGAACACGGGTGCGTTGATCTTGCCGAGGTCGACCTTCTCGCCGCACACCGTCAGCGCGCCTGGTTTCTTCAGCTCGTTTTGCAGGTAGAGGTGGCGCAGGTACCAGCAGTACATCGGCCCAGGCAAGTTGGTCGAGTCACCGTTCCAGTAGAGCAAGTCAAACGGCGGTGGCGCTTCGCCCTTGAGGTAGTTGCCGACCACGTAGTTCCACACCAGGTCGTTGGGACGCAAGAAGCTGAAGGTGGTGGCCAGCTCCTGGCCTTTGAGCATGCCCGCACCCTTGGGCGCGTCGGGCCCGATGGTCATCTCGCGCAGTTTCACCGAGGCTTCATCGATGAAGATGTCGAGGATGCCGGTGCTCTTGAAGTCCAGCAGCGTGGTCAAGAGCGTCACCGAATGCGCCACCTGCTCACCACGCGCGGCCAGTACCGCCAGCGCGGTGCTGAGAATGGTGCCGCCGACACAAAAGCCCAAGGTATTGATGGTCTTGGCGCCGCTGATCGCCATCACCGTGCGTAGCGCGCGGATGGCGCCGTTTTCGATGTAGTCGTCCCAGGTGGTGTTGCGCAGGCTCTCGTCGGGGTTGCGCCAGCTCACCACAAACGTGCGGTGGCCTTGCTCAACCGTGTAGCGAATCACCGAGTTCTCGGGCTGCAAGTCGAGGATGTAGTACTTGTTGATGCACGGCGGCACGAAGAGCATCGGCCGCTCGTGCACTTTGGCCGTGAGCGGCGTGTACTCGATGAGCTGAAAGAGCTCGTTCTCGAAAACCACCGTGCCGGCCGTGGTGGCGACGTTTCGGCCGACCTCGAACACGCTCTCGTCGGTCTGCGAGACATGGCCTTTTTGAAGGTCTTGCCACAAGAGCTGCATGCCGGTGGTGAGGCTCTGGCCTTGGCTGTCCACGGCCTTCTTCAAGGCTTCGGGGTTGAAGGCGAGGAAGTTGCTGGGTGCGGCGGCATCCATCCACTGCTGCACGGCGAAGCGGATGCGGCCTTTGGTCTTCTCGTCGGCCTGCACGGCGTCGGCCATTTGCATCATGGTGCGGGCGTTGAGCAGGTAGACCTGCGCGGCATAGGCCGCCGCCGGGTTGGCGCTCCATTCGCTGGCGGCGAAGCGGCGGTCAGGGATGGTGGGTTTGGCAGCGTCGGGTGCCATGCCGTGCAAGCTCTGGTTCCAGAGCTCGGTGGCGCCCTGCAGGTAGCTCTGCTGCAATTGCATAAGCGCCTGTGGCGGCAGGCTCACGCTGCTGATGGTCTGCCACATCTGGCCCATGGCGGCACCAAAGGCTTGGGTGGGATCGGCGGCGCCGGTGGGCTTGTCGGACGCTTGGGTCTTGCTCTTCAATCGCTGCTCCTGGCGGGACGGTTAGGGTGAGGTTGTACGCTCTTCGCCTTACCGGGTGATGACGCAAAACAGACGCAACACAGACGCGCCATCATCGCGCGAACCCGCGCTTGTTGAACTGAGGCCCAACCCCATGCATCTTGTCGCTTTCGCCTGGATGTACGTCGTGCTGATGATGGCCGTGGCCGAGGCTGCGTCGTCCACCGGCACGCTGCTGGGCGCCTTCTTCACGCTGCTGCTCTATGGCGTGTTGCCGCTGGGCATCGTGCTCTACATCATGGCCACACCGGCGCGCAAACGTGCGCGCCAACGCAAGGAAAGCTCAAGCGCGGCGCCAGACGGCAGCGCACATGCGCCCGGTGACCCGGTCGCGCCGGTGCGAAAAGAACCGTGAGGCGTCTTGCACGGTACACAGCGCGCTGTCGCTGACTTGCGTCACACCGACTGTGCGCAGCCGGTCGCGTGCCAGCAGCGGCAGGTTGGCCAGCCAGGCGCGTGAGCCATCGGCGCGCAGTCGGGGTTTGAAGCGCGTGATGTCGGGGTGATCGATGTCGGCCGGATCGACATTGGCAAGAAACGCCGCCACCACATCGGCGCCGACCTCAAAGTGCGCCGGCCCGATGCACGGGCCCAGCCAGGCCACGATGTCGGCGCCGGCGCAGCCCGTGCCTTCGCACAAAGCCGTGACGGTGTTTTCCAGGATGCCGCCGGCCAGCCCGCGCCAGCCCGCGTGGGCGGCGGCCACAGCACGGCCGTCTTGGGTGCTGAAAAGCACGGGCATGCAGTCGGCCGCAGTGACCACACAGGCCAGGCCGGTCTCATCGGTCCACGCCGCATCGGCCATGGGGCTCAGCGCAGCGCCGTCACTGTGGCGCCAGCGGTGCACCACGCTGCTGTGGGTCAGGTGCAGCCAGCGCGGTGTCGCACCGCTGCCAGCAAACACCTGGGCGCGGTTGGCGGCCACCGCAGCCGCATCGTCGCCCACGGAGTAGCTCAGATTCAAGCTATGCCACGGCGCCGCGCTAACGCCACCGCGGCGCGTGCTCATCAGCGAGCCCACCGTCCCTGGCGCAGCCCACTGCGGCATCGGCAGCGAGCTCACACCGGCATCACACCGCGTCAGGGCAACGCTCGGGCCGGCTCGACTCAAAGGCATCGAGCTTCATACAGGCGTCAAACACACGCATCACCTGCGGCACATGGTCGAGCTTGCAGTTCAGGCGGTGGGCGTTGAAGATTTGCGGCACGAGCACGCAGTCGGCCAGGGTCGGCGTGTCGCCGTGGCAATAACGCGCAGCTTGAGCGGTGAGCTGGCGCTCTACGGTTGCAAGCCCGAGCTCAACCCAGTGGCGGTACCAGGTGTCTTTGGCTTCGTCACTGAGGCCCATGTCCTTGACCAGGTAGCGCAGCACACGCAGGTTGTTCAGCGGGTGGATCTCGCAGGCAATGTCCAGCGCCAGCGTGCGCACGCGCGCGCGGCCCAGCGCGTCGCGCGGCAGCAGCGGCGGCTCGGGGTGGACCTCATCCAGGTACTCAATCGTCGCCAGTGATTGCGTCAGCACCACGTCGCCGTCGACCAGCGTGGGCACCAGGCGCGAGGCCGACACGGCCTCGTAGGCGGGGGCCAGGTGCTCGTTGCGTTGCAGTTGCACCGACTTGTACTCGTAGGCCAGGCCCTTGAGCGCCAACGCAATGCGTACGCGGTACGAGGCCGACGAGCGGCTGAAGTTGTAGAGCTCCATGAGCAGGCCCGCCGGCGTTCAGCGCACCGCGACGCGCAACAGTGGCAGGCCCGCGACGTGGCCCTCCATCACGTCACCTCGCACCACTGCGGCCACGCCTGCGGGCGTACCGCTGAAGATCAAATCACCGGCTTGCAAAGCCCACGCGGCACTCAGGTGCTCGATGGTTTCGTTGACGTTCCAGATCAGCTCGGTGAGGTCGCCCTTTTGGCGCATGGCGCCGTTTACCGTGAGCGTGATGGCGCCTTGGGTGAGCTCGCCGCACTTGCTCTTGGGCACGATGGGGCCGATGGGTGCGGACTGGTCGAAGCCCTTACCGATGTCCCAGGGCCGACCGAGCTTTTTCATCTCGCCCTGCAAGTCGCGCCGCGTCATGTCCAGGCCCACGGCGTAACCCCAGATGTGGCTGGCGGCGTCGGCGGCTTTTATGTTGCGCCCGCCCGTGCCGATGGCCACCACCAGTTCGATCTCGTGATGGAAATTGGCCGTCAAGCTGGGATAGTCGATGGCACCGGTTTCGCCTTCGGCCACATAGACAACAGCGTCGGCCGGCTTCATGAAAAAGAACGGCGGCTCGCGGCCCGTGAAGCCCATCTCTTGCGCGTGCTCCACGTAGTTGCGGCCCACGCAGTAGATGCGCCGCACGGGGAATTCACCACCGCCTTGCACGGGCACGGCAGGGGCGGGCAAAGCGGTGATGACGTAGCTCATTCAGGGGCTCCAACACAGGCGTTTTACGGGGGCCGCCATGATGCCACGCGGCTGTGCGCGGGCGACCCATACACTGGGCCCATGCTGACCCGACACCGCATCCGACATTGCCGACTTTGTGGTGCGCCGAGCAGCTACCGCGTGCCCGCCGACGACAACCGCGAGCGTGCCACCTGTACGCAGTGCGGCGAGATTCACTACGAGAACCCGCTCAATGTGGTGGGCACCGTGCCGATGTGGGACGACGCCGTGTTGCTGTGCCGACGCAACATCGAGCCACGCTTTGGTTTTTGGACACTGCCCGCAGGTTTTCTTGAACTTGGCGAGAGCACGCAAGCCGGTGCGCTGCGCGAGACCATTGAGGAGGCCGGCGCGAAGATCGAACTGCTGGATCTCTTCACGCTCTTGAACGTGGTGGCCGTGGGCCAGGTGCAATTCTTCTACCGCGCGCGCATGCTCGACACGAGCCTGGCGCCGGGCCCCGAGACCATCGAAGCACAGCTCTTTCGCGAGGCTGACATTCCCTGGGACCGCATCGCCTTTCGCACCGTGCGCCAGACGCTCGAGCACTACTTTGCCGACCGCAAGCGCGGCCGCTTCGAGCTTCACACGGGCGACATCAGCTAACGCGCTATCGCAGCGTCGTCCAGGGGTTTGGCGATGCCGTCCATGCCCACAGACCACAGGGCGGCTTGATCGTCTGGTGAGTCAACGCATTCGGCCAGGGCCAAGGCGCCCAGGCCATGCACCACGTGCACCATGCCACGCGCGAGATCGCGCACCGCGTGGTCACTCGCGGCCCCTTGCAGCAAGTGCGCGCGCAGGGTGACGTGCGACAGCACCGTGCCGCCGGCCAGCACCTCACCGCGCAGCACCTGGCCGGCGTGCTCAAAGCCAAGCCGTACGCCACGCTGGCGCAACATGGTGAAGAGGGCGGGCAGCAACGCCGCCGTGGTGGTGAGGGCGCGCTCGTCGATCTCAATGGCCAGCTGTGCGGCCGCCGCTGGCTCGTGCTGCAGCAAGCCGGCGAGCTCTTGACCGAAGCCGTTGGCACCCAGCGACGCTGCGGCCACACGCAGGCAGCGCGGCTGGCCGTCGGCAGCGCAGGCGGCGATCGTCAGCGCCGCCGCGCGCAGGTCCAAGGTGAGCACCAGGCGGCTGCGCGAGGCCATACCCAGCCATCGCCGCGATGGCTCGTAGGCGCCGCCTTCGGCGAGCTGAAGCTGCAACTCGCAGCGCTGGTGGATGAGCTTGCCGTGCACGTCGCACACGGCCGTCTGCGCCAGCCGCACGCGTTTGTCTTGCAAGGCGCGAGCGATGGCCGCGCGCCAGGCGCGCTCGCCCACAGGCCCGGCTTGCACCCATTTCGCCTCGGGCATGGTGTGCACCACCAGCGAGAACGCGCCGGCGGCTTCGGCCTCGGCCAGTGCGGCATCGGCCGCCGCCAGCGCCTCGGTGGCGCCGCAACCGGGGCGCGCGTCCACGCCGCCGATGACCCACTCCACCACGGGCGCACTCGTACTGGGCAAGCCCAGCGCAGCGGCGGCGGCCGTGTGCAGCGCCATCAGCACCGACTCACCCGTTTCCTGCGTGATGCCCGCCACCGGCAGCGCCAACGCGAAGTCGGCGCCATTGAGCCGGCCGGTGATGGCGTCAGGCACACGCTGGGGGTAGACGGCCAAGACCTCGCCCAGCGAGGCCAGCAAGCGGTCGACCTTGTCGTGACCCAAACGCTGATTGAGGTCAGTCAGACCCACCAAGCGCAGCAGCAGCAAGCCGCGCGCATGCACTTGGGACTCGCCCAGCGCGGCATGCAGGCGGCCCATGAAATCGCGCCGATTGGGCAGATTGGTGACGGCATCCCGATGCGCGCGCCGCTGCAGCTCGGCAAGTTGCACTGCCGAGGTGTCGAACAGTGTCGACAAGCGCTGCGTCATCGCATGGACACTGCGCGCAAGGGGCAGCAACTCGGGCGCGCGCGGTGCGCCCACCTGCGTGAAGCTGCCTTGCGCGGCCAGGCGCGCTTGCTCCACTGTCCGCTGCAAGTCCGCGCTCCAGCGCCGCCACAGCCAGGCGCCACACACGGCAGCGGCGGCACCCAACAGCGCCCACATCACCGCCATCACGATCAAGATGTGGGACTGCTGGTCCGGTGCCACGGCCTCGTGCAGCGCCCAATTCGTGAAGGCCAGGATGCCGCCCAAGGCCAGCAGCCACACCGCCGCGAACAGCAGCGCCATCTGCCTGGGCAAGCTCATCAAAGCCTCAGCGTCGTGGTGGTGGCAAGTCCGTGCACGTGCCGTGCGCCGCCTCGGCCGCCAGGCCGATGCTTTCACCCAGCGTCGGGTGCGGGTGAATGGTCTTGCCGATGTCGACCTCATCGGCGCCCATCTCGATGGCCAGCGCCACCTCGCCGATCATGTCGCCAGCGTGCGTGCCGACGATGCCGCCGCCCAAAATCTTGTGCGTCTGCGCGTCGAAGAGCAGCTTGGTGAAACCTTCATCGCGGCCGTTGGCAATGGCGCGGCCCAAGGCGTTCCAGGGGAAGAGGCCCTTCTTCACCGCGATGCCTTGCGCCTTGGCCTCGTCTTCGGTGAGACCGACCCACGCTACTTCGGGGTCGGTGTAGGCCACGCTGGGAATCACGCGGGCGTCGAACTGCGCCTTTTGATCGCCGGCAGCAACTTCGGCCGCGACATGCGCCTCGTGCACGGCTTTGTGCGCGAGCATGGGCTGGCCGACGATGTCGCCGATGGCAAAGATGTGTGGCACGTTCGTGCGCATCTGCGTGTCCACCGCGATGAAGCCACGCTCGCTGACCAACACGCCCGCCTTGTCGGCGCCGATCTTCTTGCCATTGGGGCTGCGGCCCACCGCCTGCAGCACCAGGTCGTAGAGCTGCGGCTCTTTGGGCGCGCCCTCGCCTTCAAAGCGCACGAGGATGCCGTCCTGGGTGGCTTCGGCGCCCACGGTTTTGGTCTTGAGCATGATGTGGTCGAAGCGCGGCGCGTTCATCTTCTGCCAGACCTTGACGAGGTCGCGGTCGGCGCCTTGCATCAGGCTGTCGAGCATCTCGACGACATCGAGCCGCGCGCCCAGCGTGGAGTACACCGTGCCCATCTCCAGGCCGATGATGCCGCCGCCGATCACGAGCATGCGCTTCGGGCTTTGGCGCAGTTCTAACGCGCCAGTGGAGGTGACGATGCGTGGGTCATCTTTGGGCAGGAAAGGCAGCTTCATGGCCTCGGAGCCGGCCGCGATGATGGCTTGCTTGAAGCGGATGGTTTGAGCCTTGCCATCGACCATCGTGACGCGAAGGTGGAAGGGGTCGATGAATTCGCCCACACCTTGAATGACCGTCACCTTGCGCATCTTGGCCATCGCGGCCAGGCCGCCGGTGAGTTTGCCCACCACCTTGTTCTTGTGGCCGAGCAGCTTCTTGAGGTCGATCTCCGGCTTGCCGAAGCGGATGCCCAGGTCGGCAAAGTGCGCGGCTTCATCCATCACCGCAGCCACGTGCAAGAGCGCTTTGCTGGGGATGCAGCCGACGTTGAGGCAAACGCCACCGAGTGTTGAATAACGCTCTATCAGCACGGTCTTCATGCCGAGATCGGCGGCGCGGAAGGCGGCGGAATATCCGCCGGGGCCGGCGCCGAGGACCATCAGGTCGAATTCGACATCGACCGCGCCCTGTATTACCCCCTCCCCCTTCAAGGGGGAGGGCTGGGGTGGGGGTG
>JANOJR010000416.1:0-8022 GCA_031418855.1 Rubrivivax sp. | reverse complement strand
GGTCGATGGCTTCGAGAAATGCGAGGTGGCGCGCTTCGTCGTCGGGCCGGATCGGGCGCAGTGTGACCGGCTTGCCGCGCCACTCGAAGGTCTCGATCAGCTCGCTTGGGTAGGGCCGGATGGCGAAGTGCGCCGCGCCCGAAGGTGCGGCCGCACTCACGCGCACCCGGGCGTCCAGGGCCAGCACGCCTTGCGCGTCGGCGAGCAGTGGGTTGATGTCGATCTCAGCAATGCGCGGCTCCACCGCCAGCAGCGTCGAGATGGTGGTTAGCACCGAGACCACGGCGCCTACGTCGGCGGCAGGCACGTCGCGCCAGCCGCCCAGCAGCTTGGCCACGCGCGTGCGCTCGATCAAGGCACGCGCCAGCGGCTCGTTCAGCGGCGGCAAGGCCAGCGCGCGGTCGGCCACCACTTCGACCGAGGTGCCGCCCTGGCCGAACATCAACACCGGGCCGAAAAGCGGGTCGACACTGGCGCCGACGATGAGCTCACGGGCTTGCGGCCGGCGCACCATGGCCTGTACTGTGAAGCCGGTGAGTTGCGCGTCGGGGCGCAGGCGTTTGAAGCGCCGCTTGATGGCGCGGGCGGCACTGCGCACGGCGTGGTCGTCCTCCAGGTTCAGGGCCACGCCACCGACGTCGCTCTTGTGCGTGAGCTGCGGCGAGATAATCTTCAACACCACGGGATAGCCGATCTCGTGCGCCGCTTGCAGCGCCGCCAGCGCCGTGGGCCGCACCACGCGCACCGGCGTCACCGGGACCCCCAGCGCCGCCAGCAGCGCCTTGGCTTCGGCCTCGTTCAACCACTCGCGGCCTTGCGAGAGCACGCGCTCAACGATGGCCGCCACCGCGGCGACGGCGTCTGGCCCCGCCGGATCGGCCGCACCGGAGGTACGCGCTGGCGGTGCCTCCATCAAAAGCTCTTGATTGCGCCGATACGTCACCAGTTGCGAAAAGGCGCGCACCGCTTCTTCAGGTGTGTCGTAGCCCGGAATGCCGGCCGCGCGAAAAATCTGCCGCGCCTCCTGCACCGAGCGCTCACCCAGCCACGAGCTCAGCACGCGCCCGGGTGCCGCCTTCAGCACCGGTACCAGCGCAGCAGCGATCTGCGCACTGGGCACGATGGCCGTGGGCGCGTGCATGAAGAGCACGGTGCCGCTCTCGGGCTCGGCCAGCAGCGCTTGCAGCGCGGCCACATAACGCTCCACCGGAGCGTCGCCGATGATGTCCACCGGGTTGGCGCGGCTCCAGTGGCGCGGCAGCAGGCCGTCCAGCGCGCGCAGCGTTTTGGCGCCCAGCGGTGCGAGCTCGATGCCGGCCAAAGCGGCAGCATCGGTGGCCAGCACGCCAGCACCGCCGCCGTTGGTGATGATGCTTAAGCGCTGCATCGCACCAGCATGGGGGTTGGCCGAAGAGCCGCCACGCAGGCCCCGAAAATGCGCCAGCGTCTCAGCGCCGAGAAAGAGCTCCTGCAGCGTGTCCACGCGCAGCATGCCGGCGCGGCGGATGGCCGCGTCAAACACCAGGTCCGACCCCGCCAGCGCGCCAGTGTGTGACGTGGCCGCCGCCTGCCCCTGCGGCGAGCGCCCGGCCTTGACCACCAGCACGGGCTTGTTGCGCGCCGCCGCGCGCGCCGCCGACATGAACTTGCGCGCCGCGCCGCGTGCGCCGTCGATGGACTCGATGTAGAGCAGGATGGCGCGCGTGCGCGCATCGCTGGCGAGCCAGTCGAGCAGGTCGCCGAAGTCCACGTCGGCATGTTCACCCAGCGACACGAGCTGTGAAAAACCGATGCCTCGCGCGTTGGCCCAGTCGAGCATGGCCGTCACCACCGCACCCGATTGCGAGACAAACGCAAGCTCACCAGGCAGTGCGCTGGCGTGCGCAAAGCTCGCGTTCAAATTTGCATGTGGCGCCAGCAAGCCCAGGCAATTCGGGCCCAGGATGCGCACCAGCTTCTTGCGCGCGGCGTCGAGCATGGCCTGCTTTTGCCCGGCATCAAGCCCGGCGCTAAGCACCACGGCCGCACGCGTACCGCGCGCACCCAGCGTCTCAATCACGCCCGCCACCGTGGCCGCAGGCGTGCACACCAGCGCCAACTCGGGCGTTTGCGGCAGGCTCGCGATATCGGCAAAGGCCGCCTCGCCGGCTACTTCGCGCCGCTTGGGGTTGACGGCCCAGCACGGGCCCTTGAAACCACTCTCGCGCAGGTTGCGCCAGACCGTGGCGCCGACACTGCCTGCCCTGTCACTGGCGCCGATGACGGCGACGCTGGCCGGGTCGAACAGTGAGTCGAGGTGGCGGATGCTCATGGCTTGTGCGGCGCGCGGGCGGTGTTGGAAGGTCGCGCATCATGCGCCAGTGTCGCGAGCGCTGCGGCGGGCCACTGTGTTGCGCTCATGTCCCCCGGCCGGGGGTACCCGCCCTCCTCCTTTACTTCGCTCCACACAGCGGCCCACCACAGCGCTCGGATCAGCATTGGGTGGTCCGCATTGAATTGAATGCGCGCTTGGCCGCGATGCTGCCAGCTGGCGAGGGCGTTGGCAGAGCGGTGGAGCGAAGTATAGGAGGAGGGTCGGGTATCTCCCGGCCCGGGGGACATGAGCGGAACCGCTCTGCCGACGGCCTCGCCAGCACCGCTGAAACCCCCGAGCTGGGGAAATTGATTCGGGCGTCAAGACACCACAGGCACGAAATCAAACCCCAGCGCCGCCTGCCCAACCAAGTCAACCCGCGCCAGGTTCAGCGGATGGTCGGCCGCCAGCACCGTGAGCGACGCCTGGGTGTGCGCGCCGCTGATGATGAGCCCCACAAAGCCTGCGGTGGTGGCTGCGTCGGGTGCGCTGCCGACGACGTTGGTGTAGAGCAGCTGCACCAGCTCCGTGTCGGTGGGGTTGGCGCCGAGCTTGGCGCGCAGGGCCAGGTCGGCCACGGCCAGGTAGCTCGTGCCTTTGTCGAAGAAGCTCACGCCGATGCCGATGAAGGCTTGGTGGTGGATGAAGGCGCTGCCGAACACGGCAGAGAGCAGCTTCACCGACTGCGCTGCGGCACCGTCGGCGAGGAACTCGCTGGTGAGGTCGTCGAAGCGCGCGCGCTCGATGCTGCTGAGCGTGTCCGCCCCATCGGGTCCACGCACGCTTGCGCCGCCTGCGGCCACGGTGTAGGCCGCGCGTGCGCCGTGGAAGACGGCTACGTCCAGGCCCGCGCCACCGACGAGTTGGTCGTCACCGCGCCCGCCATCGAGCATGTCGTCGCCGGCCAGGGCGTCGATGCGGTCACTGCCTTGCGTGCCCAGCAACGTGTCGGCCAGGGCCGTGCCGGTGACGACATTCAAGGCTGGCGGCGTGATGCTGGTGGTGGCCCCCGCAAAGTTGCGCGGCGAGTTGGTGGCGACGTTGAGATTCCGGTCCAGCGAGCCCAGGCCGTCCAGCGGCAGGCTGGTGTAGCTGAGCGTGTTGACGCCGGCGAAGTTGACGGTGGCCGCGCCGCTGGTGGGTAGAAAGTTCGCCGGAATGATGTAGTCGGGCCTGATCAGGCCGAGGTCTGCAAAGGCCTGGGTGGCGATCAGCACCGCGGTGTTGGCAGTACTCGTGCTGGGCAGGTTGACGGTGAAGGAAAAGCTGTGCGTCACGCCACCCTGCGTCACCGTGATCTGATGGCCGCTCCAAAACGACTCATCGTTGCCGCCAGTGTTGATCAGCTCGATGAACTGGATCATCCCGTCGGCGTTGGAGTAGATCTCGTTGAGCTTGTAGGCGTGGAACGACATGGTGCCTCCGGGTCAAGTGTTCGCTGCTAAACGACAGACGTGTCAAGCCGCGCGTGGTGCCGACACCGCATCGGCATAGAGCCCAAGGTAGGCGCGCGCCGGCCCTGCCCAGGAGAAATCTTTGCCCATCGCCGTGGCCATCACGCGGGCCCAGGCTGCGGGCTGGTGCTTGAGTGCTAACGCCGATTCGACGCAGCGTTGCAGCGCTGCGGGTGTGGCGGCGTCGAAGACAAAACCTGTGGCGCTGCCATCGGCCAGCGCGTTGGCGTGGGCGTCGCTCACCGTGTCAGCCAGGCCGCCGACACGGCGCACCAGCGGCAGCGTGCCATAGCGCAGGCCGTACATCTGCGTCAGGCCGCAAGGCTCGAAGCGCGAGGGCAAGGCGATGACGTCGGCGCCTGCAATGAGCCGGTGCGCGCGTGCTTCGTCGTAGCCGATCACCACCGCCACGCGCCCCGGGTGCGCGGCCTGCGCCATGCGCCAGGCGGCTTCCAGCGCCGCATCACCCTGGCCCTGAATGGCCAACTGCACACCCGAACGCACCAGCGCGGGCAGGGCAGAGAGCAGCAGGTCCAGCCCCTTTTGCGCGGTGAGCCGGCTCACCACGGTGAGCAGCAAGGCATCGTCGTCGTGCGCAAGGCCGAGCTCGGCTTGCAGCGCGTGGCGGCAGGTACGCTTGCCTTGCGGGCGCTCTACGTCATAACGCTCCGCAATAGCGGGGTCGGTGGCGGGGTTCCACTGCGCTTGGTCAATGCCGTTCAAGATACCGCTGAGCTGGCTCGATCGCGCGCGCAGCACGCCGTCCAGCCCAGCGCCGAACTCGTGCGTGGTGATCTCGCGCGCGTAGCTTGGGCTCACCGTGGTGATGCGGTCGGCGAAGTTCAGGCCGGCTTTCATGAAGCTCATTTGGCCGTGGTATTCCAGCCCGGCCGGTGTGGCCAGACGCGAGGGCAGCGCCAAGAGCGGCGCGTCGCTCAGCGGGAACAAGCCCTGGTAGGCCAGGTTGTGAACCGTGAAGACCGACGCTGCGGCACTCGGGCCCGCCACCACCCCACGCTCGGCCATGTAGGCGCAGCTCATGGCCGCGTGCCAGTCGTGCGCATGCACCACCTGCGGCTGCCAGCTCTCGTCGGCGTCACCGGCGGCCAGGTGCGCGGCGAGCCAGCCGAGCAGGGCAAAGCGCTGGGCGTTGTCGCTCCACTCGTCGCCCTGCGCGTCTTGATAAGGCCCGCCGTCGCGGCGAAAGAGATAAGGCGCGTCGACCACATAGACCGGCAAGGCCGTGCCGGGCATGCGCGCTAACAGCAGACGTACGCGCAAAGCGCCGAAGGCCGCTCCGACGTCGATGATGCTGCGCGCATGCTGCACGCCGTCCATCACCGCAGGGAAGCCCGGCAGCAGCAGGCGCACGTCGGTGCCCAAATGGGCCAGCGCCACCGGCAGCGCGGCGACCACGTCGGCCAGGCCGCCCGTCTTCACCAGCGGAAAGACTTCCGCCGCGACATGCAGCACTTTCATGCGCGGCGCTCTAGCGCGCTGAGCATCTCGCGCGTGACCAGCGTGATGCCGCGTTCAGTGCGGTGAAAACGCGCGGCGTCGGCCACAGCGTCGTCACCGATGACCATGCCGTCGGGGATGAAGCAGTCGCGGTCGATCACCGTGCGCGTGAGCTTGGCGCCGCGCCCGACCTGCACACCCGGCAGCAGCACCGACCAGTTCACGCTGGCGTAGGAATGCACGCGCACCAGCGAGAACAGCACCGTGCGAAAGATGGCGCCCGAGACGATGCAGCCGCCCGAGACCACCGATTCGATGGCCAGGCCGCGGCGGTCATCCTGGTTATGCACAAACTTGGCCGGCGGTAGCTGCGGCTGGTAGGTCCACACCGGCCAGCGCTTGTCGTAGAGGTTGAGCAAGGGCTCGGTGGCGGTGAGGTCGATGTTGGCGTCCCAGTAGGCGTCAATCGTGCCGACGTCCCGCCAATAAGGTTCCTGCCCGGCCGCAGCACCGACGCAGCTCAGCGAAAACGGGTGCGCCACCGCCACGCCGTCGCGCACCATCTTCGGGATGATGTCTTTGCCGAAGTCGTGGCTCGAATTGGGGTCGGCCATGTCGAGGTGCAGCTCGGCAAAAAGCCGCTTGGCGTTGAAGATGTAGATGCCCATGCTGGCCAGCGCACGCTCTGGCTGGCCCGGCATGGCCGGCGGGTCTTTGGGTTTTTCGACGAAGGCGGTGATGCGCCGCTGCTCGTCAATGGCCATCACACCAAAGGCCTGGGCTTCGCTGCGCGGCACTTCGATGCAGCCCACCGTGCACTCGCTGCCGAACTCTTTGGCCAGCGCCACATGGTCGGCGAGCATGAGCGCGTAGTTCATCTTGTAGATGTGGTCGCCGGCCAGCACCACCACGTACTCGCAGTCGTAAGACTCCAGGATGTCTTCGTTCTGAAACACGGCGTCGGCCGTGCCGCGGGACCAGCTCTCTTCGTCCATGCGCTGCTGCGCGGGCAGCAGGTCGACGAATTCGTTCATCTCCGATTTCAAAAAAGCCCAACCGCGCTGCAGGTGGCGCAAGAGGCTGTGGCTCTTGTATTGCGTGATGACACCGATGCGCCGAATGCCCGAGTTCAGGCAGTTCGACAAGGCGAAATCGATGATGCGGAACTTGCCGCCGAAATACACCGCGGGCTTGGCGCGGCTGTCGGTCAGGTTCATCAGGCGGCTGCCCCGGCCGCCGGCCAGCACCAGGGCCACGGCGCGCTTGGGCAGGTCCAGGCCATGCGCAAGTTCGACAGGTTTCATGTTTGCTCCAGGCTTGGTTGTTGCAGCAAAATTACACGGCTAGATTTCAAGACGCTAACAAGATCAACAATGAAACGACGTGGTGCGCTCATAGCAAAAGAGATGCTAAACGGTCTCTTTTCAAGCTTTGCGATGTAGTCATACTACGCAACAAGCATCGCGAATTGATTGACGCCGCGAACGCCTGTGACCCACACTCGCCAGCATCGCCCAACCCGCCAGCACCCAGCCTATGACTCTCGCCGACCGCACCGAACACCACCTGCTTTCTACCGTCGGCGCGGCGCCGCCCAGCGCGACACGTACCGACATCATGCATGCATTGGCCCAGGCCGCGCGCGAGACCTTGTCGCAGCGTTGGGTCGCGGGCGCCAGCCGCGACCAGGGCGAGCGCGCACGACGCGTCAACTACCTGTCGATGGAATTCTTGATGGGCCGCGCGATGGGCAACGCGCTCGACGCGCTCAGCGCGACCACGGCCGCCGCGCAGGTCGCGCGAAGCCATGCGGCGCAACTTGAAGACCTCACCAGCCTGGAGCCCGACGCGGCTTTGGGCAACGGTGGCCTGGGCCGCTTGGCCGCGTGTTTTCTCGACTCGATGGCCACACTCGGCCTGCCCTCCTTTGGTTACGGCATCCGCTACGAATTCGGCATGTTTGCGCAAAGCATTCAGGGTGGGCGCCAGGTCGAGCGGCCCGACCCCTGGCTGCAAGACGGCACGCCCTGGGAGTTCCCGCGCCCAGGGGTGAGCTACCCCGTGTGCTTTGGTGGCACGGTGCAGCGTGCCGCCCTGCCCGGGCAACCCGACCGCTGGGTGCATGGCGACGAGGTCAACGCCCGCGCCTACGACCTGGTGGTGCCCGGTCACGGTACCGAGCGCGTTAGCACGCTGCGTTTGTGGAAGGCCACGGCCCCCGCGCAGATCGACCTGCAAGCCTTCAACAGCGGCGACTACGCGCGCGCGGCCGAGTTCAAAAACCAGTTCGAGAACATCTCCTGGGTGCTCTACCCCAACGACAGCACCGAGGCCGGGCGCGAGCTGCGCCTGCGCCAGGAATTCTTCTTCACCAGCGCGTCGCTGCAAGACATCCTGGCGCGCCATCATGCAGAGCACGGCACGCTGGCGAATCTCGCCGAATTTGTGGCCGTGCACTTGAACGACACCCACCCCGCCATCGGTGTGGCCGAGTGGATGCGTTTGCTGGTCGACGACCATGGCTGGCCCTGGGCGCAAGCCTGGGCCTGCACGACGCAGGTCTTCAGCTACACCAACCACACCTTGATGCCCGAGGCGCTGGAGACCTGGGCCGTGGCCTTGATGCAGCGTGTGCTGCCGCGGCACATGGACATCATCTACCGCATCAACCATGAGTTCCTGAGCATGGCCGCAGCCACACGGCCGGGGGACAACGCCTTCATGCAGCGCATGTCCTTGATCGACGAGCGTGGCGAG
>JANOJR010000415.1:0-2073 GCA_031418855.1 Rubrivivax sp. | reverse complement strand
GCCAGCAAGAACAGCAGCACGCCGAGTTGCAGGCCGTTCAGAAGCTGGGTGAGGAAGAGGCCGGTGGTCATGCGTTGTTTTGTCCCCTCCCCCTGCAAGGGGGAGGGTTAGGGTGGGGGTTGAGTGGCGGCGCACCGCTGACAGAGGCGGCGGGTCAAGAGTCAACCCCCTCCCCGACCCTCCCCCTGCCAGGGGGAGGGAGCAAGACCCTACATCTTGCAGTTAGCCGCGTTGCTGTCGCTATGGTTCTTCAGCGGCGTGGCGATGGTCTTCAAGTTGACGCGGCCTTTGCTGTCGCGGGCGACTTCAAAGACATGCATGTCCTGCACCGGGAAGTGATTCGGGCCGAACTTGAAGTCACCACGCACGCTCTTGAAGTCAGCGGCTTTGAGTGCCACGCGGAACGCATTCTTGTCGGCGACGTTGCCCTTGACCTTGCCGATGGCTGAGTCGAGCAGTAGCGCGGCGTCGTAGCTTTGCGCGGCGTACTGCGAGGGGATGCGGTTGAACTTTTTCTCGAACTCGTCGACAAACTGGCGATTCGCGGCATTGTTGAAGTCCGGGCCCCAGAAGGTGCCGCTGATGACGCCCAGGGCCGTCTCGCGTTGCGCTGGCAGCGTGGTGCCGTCGGCGGTGGAGGCCGAGAGCAGCGGGATCTTGCCCAGCATGCCGGCCTGCTGGTACTGGCGGATGAAGTTGACGCCCAGGCCGCCGGGATAGAAAACGTAGATCGCGTCGGGGTTCTTGGCCGCCACTTGCGCGAGCTCGGCCGCAAAGTCGGGCTGGTTCAGCGGCGTGTAGATCTCGTCGACCATCTCGCCTTTGAAGAAGCGCTTGAAACCGGCGATGAAGTCTTTGCCCGCCTGGTAGTTGGGCGCCATGCCGACCACGCGTTTGTAGCCTTTGTCGGTGGCATATTTGCCCACCACCTCGGCCTGCATGTCGTTTTGCCAGCTCACGATGAACTGGTTGTTCGAGCATTGCGCGCCGGCGATCGGCGCCGGGCCGGCGTTGCTGCCGATGAGGAACACGCCCTTTTCGGTGATGGGCTTGTGCACCGCCATCATGACGTTGGAAAAGGTGATGCCGGTGATGATCGAGACGTTGTCTTTCTCGATCAGCTTTTGCACCAGCTGTGTCGCCACGTCGGGCTTTAACTGGCTGTCTTCGCGAATGACCTGCACGGCCGTGCCACCGAGTTTTCCGCCGTTGCGCTCGACGACCATCATGAAAGCGTCGTACTGGTCTTGGCCCAGCGCGCCTTGCGGGCCGGAGAGTTCGGCCATGAAGCCGATCTTGATGGGGGCCTGGGCCTGTGCGGCGCCCACATTGGCCAAGAGCGCCAGCGTGCAGGCCAGGCGGGAGAAGGTTGCGGTCATGGCGAATGCTCCAACGGGGGGAAGTCGAGGGCGCTGAGTCTAGGCGCAGCCACCGCTGGCGCGCAGCAGGTTCAACCCGGGGACGGTGCCACCAGGGGGTCAACCGGGGCGATTCTTGAATTCGGCAATGTCAGGCAGCGCGCCCCACATGCAAAACGACGATGGCTCGGCGGGGAACTGCCGCGGCTGGTAGTTGGCCTCGTCTTCGGGCTTGATGTGGCGCACCCCTGTGGAGTATTCGAAGACCATGCCGTCGGGCCCTTCGAAGTACAAAAAGATCGCGCCCGATGTGGGGTGGCGCCCCGGCCCGAAGACGATCTTCACTCCGCGCGCCTTGAGCTCGTACCAGGCGCGCATGACGTCGTCCACGCTGGCCAGCTGGTGGTTGATGTGTTGCACGCCCGCGCGCGTGGTGGGGAAGAGGGCGATGCGGTGGTGCACCTCGTCGATGCGCAAAAGGGCGGCCTGGCCGATGCGGTCGCTGACGCGGGCGGAGAGCTGGCCGGTCCAGAAGGCTTCGTCGCGCGCGGCGTCGGTGCTGCACAGGCCAATATGTGAAAAGCCCGTGATGCCGGCGTCGCGTGAAGCCACGTAGCGCCGGCCGCTGTGGTGCGGGCGCACCACCAGTTCGATGGCGTTGCCCGTGGGGTCGCGAAAGCGCACGAAGGCGCCCACGCGGCGCATCTCGCACTCG
>JANOJR010000414.1:0-19900 GCA_031418855.1 Rubrivivax sp. | reverse complement strand
GCGCGCCCGTCGGGATCGAGCTCGCGCAAGCGCGCCAGTGCCGCAGCGTCCAGCACAGTGGCAGGCGCGTCGAGCGAGGCTCGGGTCACAGAGGTGGTCATGGCGTGGTGGGCTACTCGACGCTGTTATCGGCCGCGTAGGCATGAGCTGGAGCGCGCCGCCGCCACGGGCGGCGCGGCAGCGGCGATGTTAGGGCAGCGGCGGCGGCGTTCGCACGACGCTTGGGACGTAGGCGCTTCGTACAATCAAAGCCATGCAAGCCCTGCGTACGCGGCTCTTGGGGTTCTCGATCGCCGGGTGCCTGGCGCTGCCGTTGGCGGGCTGCCAGGCGATCGAAGCCGGCGGTGGCCCGGCCTGGCTCTTGGTGCTGGCGCTGGTGGGTCTGGCCGCCGCGGCGGCCGGCGCCTTCATCGGCATGCAACGTATGGATGCACGCTGGCATGGCGAACGCCGCGCGCGCGAACGCCGCTGGCTGGCGCTGCGCCGGCTGCACGACGGCTTGTACTGGCAGACCGACCCGCACCTGCGCATCACCAGCGTCGAGGCTGAACCGCAGGCGTCCGGCGGCCATGAGGCACGCGGCGCGGGCGACATCGACACACGCGCCTGGCCCGGCGCCCTGCTGAGCGATCTCGTGCACGACGCCGCACCCGCACAGGCCGACGGCAGCCACGCGCTGAACGAGCTGCTGGCCGCGCGCGCCATGTGGCTGTCGCGCACGGTCAGCCTGGCCGATGGCCAGGCTGCGGGCAAGCCCTTGTGGCAACTCAGCGCCACGCCTTTGAGCGACGACCTCGGGCGCTTCACCGGCTACCTGGGCGTGCTGCGCGCGGCGGTGGCGGCCCCTGACAGCGACGGCGAAGTGCAACGCGAAGATGCGCAGGCCTTCAGCTACACCGTCTCACATGACCTGCGCGCGCCAGTGCGTGTGGTCGAAGGCTTCACGCGCATCTTGAAAGAGGACTACGCCGTGCAGCTGGGCCGCGTCGGCAACGACCACCTCGACCGCGTGCTCGGTGCGGCCGCGCGCATGAACCAAATGATCGATGCGCTACTGGCGATGGCACGCTTGGGCAGCCAGCCTTTGACGCAGCAGCCGGTGAACCTGTCGCAGCTGGCGGCCTTCATCGTCGAAGACCTGCGTCGTGGCGCGCCCGAGCGCGAGATCCAGTTCGACATCGAGCCCGCCATGGTCACGCAAGGCGACCCCACCCTCCTGCGCCAGCTGCTGGAAAACCTGCTGGGCAACGCCTGGAAGTACACCCAGCGCCAGCACGAGCCGCGCGTGCGCTTTGGCCACGAGTCAGTGGACGGCGCACGCGTGTTTGTCGTGCGTGACAACGGTGCGGGTTTTGACATGCGCTCGGTGGACCGCCTCTTTGGCCTCTTCCAGCGCCTGCACAGCGCCAGTGAATTCCCGGGCACCGGTGTGGGCTTGGCGTCGGTGCGGCGCATCGTGGCGCGCCACGGTGGGCGCATCTGGGCAGAAGCCGAGCCGGGCCGTGGGGCGGCGTTTTTCTTCACGCTGCGGCCGTAGCACGGCAGCTCGCACCGGCGCTTACATCGCGCGTTAGGTCGCCGTGCGCGACAGCTCTTCCACGGCCTGCAGCAGCCGCTCGGCCTGCGCCGCCAGCGTGATGCCTTGATCGGCGGCCATACGCTGCAAGCGCAAAGCCGCCGCGCGCCGGTCCAGTGAAAAGCGGTGCATCACGATGCCGACGGCCATGGCCGTCTGCTCCGGGGTCTGCAACGTCGGCGTGGCCTCGGCGTCAACCTTGGCAACGGCCAGCGTGCCAGCGCGCACACGCGCCATCACGGCATGCACCTGCGGCACGATTTGCGCCACGTCCAGGGGCTTGATCAGGTAGCCCACCGCGCCGAGCTCGCTGGCGCGCGCCACCGTGCCGGCGTCGCTGAAGGCCGAGAGGAACATGAACGGAATGTGCGAGACGTCGCGCAGGTAGGCGGCAACGTCAAAGCCACTTTTGCCTTCCATGCGGATGTCCAGCAGCGCCAGTTCAGGCCGCTCCTGGCGCGCCCGCAGGATGGCGTCGTCACCGTTGTCGGCGTCAATCACGGTGTAGCCAGCTTGCTGCAGGCCGTGCACGAGCGTGGCCAGCACAAGGCGGTCGTCGTCGACGACGAGCACACGGCCGAGGCTGCCGGCGCTGGTCATGGTGAACAGGGCCGGCGCGAGCGCGCTTCGTCGAAGTAGGGAGCCATGCTGCGATTCTGGCCGAAAGCCTTCACGGTACTTGACGGCGCACGCTGGGTTCACGCAAGACCACCTGCACCTGCACGTAGCCGCCCTGCTGCTCGACGCTCAAGCTGGCGCTGCGCCGTGGCAGCAAGGCACGCACGAGGCCCAGGCCCGAGACGCCGCCGGGAAAGCGGTCGAGGCTGAAACCCTCGCGCAGCTGCCCCTGGTTGCGGATGTGCACCATCACGCCGCCTTCCACCGCACGCACGCCGCAGCTCACGGCCTCACCCTGGCCATGTTTGATGGCGTTGGTCAGCAGCTCGTTGAGCGTCAGCGCGATCGGGATGGCCTCGGCTTCGGGCAAGACAAATTGCGACAGCTCGGCGTCGGCGCTCTCGACCAGGATGCTGTGGCCGAAAGTGCGCTGCACCGACGCGGCGATGGTCTCCAGCACACGGGGCACACGCAGCGGGCCGTCGTCGCCAACTTGCAGGCCGTAGACCTGCGCAATGGCCTGCACCTGGCTCACGGCTTCACCAATTTGCGTCGCCATCTCGGGGTGGCGGTGGGCGTTTTGCTGCAAGAGCCCGGCCACGCCTTGCAGGTTGTTCTTGATGCGGTGATGCACCTCGCGCACCAGCAGTTCACGTTGGGTGATGGCCGCTTGCAGCCGCGCTTGGTCGGCCTCGCGCTGCTCGCTCACGTCACTGGCCACCAGCAGCAGCTGCGCGGCGCCAATGTCACTGGCCGGAAGCGCCACGATGCGCACGTCCCACACGCGCGCGCTGGCCGCTTCGCCGGCGTCGCGCCATTCGCGGTGCAGCACCTCAGGCGACAGCGCTGCGGCCTCCAGCCATTCACGCATGGCGGCGGCGCGCGCCGGCGCGATGCACTCTTCGAGCAGGCGGCCCTGCACTGCCACCACGGGCCGTGCGAAGAAGCTCGAGGTCATCTGGTTGAGCTGCAACACGCGCAGCGAGCGGGCGTCGAAGAGCGCGATGGCCAGTGGTGCGGTTTCGATCACACGCTGCAGTGAAGCCTGCGCCTGCGCAATGCTGACCTCCGCCTGGCGGCGGCGTTCGATGTCCAGCAAGGCGTAGGTCAGCTGCGTGCTGCCGGCCGCCGGGTGGCCCAGCGGGGCGCCTGCATGGTGCGTGGCCACGACACTGCCCACGACCCAGAACTGGCGCCCGTCACGCGCCAGCAAGCGGCACTCAAAGGTTTCGGGCTGGGCGTCAGCGCGGCGCAGCAAGTGTTGCGCTGAATGGCGCAGTGGATGTTCGGGCCCACCGCTGGCCACCGTGCTGATGTCTTCGCCCACGAAGTCCGCGAGCTCGCCGCCGAACATGCGCCGCGCCGAGCGGTTCATCCACTCGATGCCCTGCGCCGAGACGGTGACGATGCCCACCAGCACCGAGTCGAGAATGGCGCGCGTGCGCTCGGCCTGTTGCAGCAGCGACTCGCGTGCGCGGTGGCGCTCGTCGACGTCGACAAACGAGGTGATGACGCCGGCACCGGGGTCGGCCTCGTCGACCGGTCGCGCGGCCACTTGCACCCACACCAACTGGCCGCCGCGGCGGCGCAGCCGGCGCTCGCCGAGGTAGCGGCCGCTCTGGCGCAGAGCCGAGCTCACGGCGGCTTCGAATTCGACACATTCGCGTGTGCTCTCATACAGCTCGGCGCCGTCCAGCGCGCTGAGCTCAGGCACCGAGTAGCCGGCCAAGCTGGCCATGGCCTGGTTGGCGCGTTCGATGCGCGAGCCGCGCATGTAGGCGATGCCGACTTCTGACAGGCTGAACATCAGCTCGCGCTCGCGCAGCACGTCTTCAAGCTCGGCCTGCTGGGCTTTCAGGCGCGAGATATCGGTGAGCACGGCCACGGCATCACTCACCGACGTGCCTTCGCTTTGCGCGCGCCGCACCGACAGCGAATACCAGCTGGGCATGGCTTGGGCGGGTGTCTGAGCCTGCAACTCGCACTCGTACGCGCCGGCGGTGGCCAACACCTCACCCATGGTTTTCAGCAGCTCGGCGCTGGTGTCGGCAGGGAAGCGGCGGCCAAAGGCCTCGCGCAGCGTCACGCCTGCAGCTTCACCTGCCTGAAAGCCGAGCATGCGCTCGAAGCGCAGGTTGCAGCGCACGAGCACGTCGCCGCGCAGATAGGCGATGCCGGCAGTGGAGCCGTCGAGGATGGTCGTGAGCTCACGCAGCAGTTGCTCGTTGCGCTGGCGTGCCGACTCTTGCTCGGTGATGTCCAGCGTCACCACCGACAGGGTGGTGCGCCCGTCGGCCATGGTCGCGGGCTCGACGCGCGTCATGAGCCAGCGCCGGCCACTGTCAGGGTGGTTCACGGCGTAGCGCACCTCGGCGCGTTCGCGCTTGCGCAGCGCATGTTGCAGCCGCTCGTACTCGGGCAGCGAGGCCGCGTCGACGAGCTCGCGGTTGATGCCTTGCAGGCCGTGGCGCGCGCCGCCGCCCACGCTCAGGCCCGCGGGCGCCTGCGCTTGCGACGGCAGCCAGCCGCGCACGGGGTCAAAGGTGGCCACGCCGATGCTGGCCGCGTCCATCAGCACGCCGATCTCGCGGCGCGCCACGTCGCGCTCTTCTTCAGCGCTGCGGTCTTCCACCACGACCATGGTGCGGTGGCGCGTGTCGTCGCCAGGCAGGCTGCGCAGGCGCGCCAGCAGGCGACTGCGCCGGCCGTCGGGCAGCGTCACGGTGACGGTGCGCTCCAGCGGCCCACGCGCCGCATGGGCGGGCCTGCCAGAGCGTGGCGCCTCCCAGCCGAGCAGCCATTGCAGCTCGCTGTCGGCGTCGCTCAAGCTCACCAGCACGCGGCCGATCAAGGATTCAAAGGCGGTGTTGGTGCGGATCACCACACCGGCGTCGTCAAACACCAGCATGCCCGCCGGGCACAGCTCGAACCACAGCGCCAGCTCGTCTTGCGCGCGTTGGCCGGCGTCGCGCGCCTCGTGTTCGGCCGTCACGTCTTGCAGCACCGACAACCAGCGCGGCTGGCCGTTCGCGTCGAGCACACGGCGCGCGTCCAGGCTGAACCAGCGTTCGCGCCCCAGGGTGTCGAGCAAGCGCCGGCGCTGCGGCGCGATCTGCGCGTGCGCGTCGTCCAGACGCGGGTAGCCCTCGCGCAGCGCGACGTTGGCCTCGCGGTCGGCCTCAGGCTGCAAAGTGCTGGCGTCGACGCCGATCAGCCGCTCGCGTGCGCGCCCGCTGAAGGCGACAAAGGCGTCGTTGACGCTGACGAAGCGGAACAGGTCGTCTTGCAGCGTGGCCGGAAAGGGCGACTGCCATAACGTACGCAGCAGCGCGTCGTCGGGGCTGAACGGGGCGTCGCTGTGTGCGGGGCTCGAAGGGCGCGTGAGGTCGGTCACCCCAAGAGTGTCAACCAGGCGCCGGGGTCAGTCCAGTTGGCGTGCCGCCAACAAAGCCGCAAGCAAGGCGCGGTTGAGGTCCACGGCGTCGAGCATCAGCTCGTCGGCGCGTTCATGCAGCTCGCAGGCCGCACCCGACTCCATGGCGCGCACGAGATGCAGGTAGGGCATGAACGGGCTGCGCGCCGAGCGCCTGGCGCACGCGCTCGGGCAGCGGCACGTTGGGCAGCAGCTCGGCCATGGGCTGGCCCAGCATGCTGTCGAGCAGCGAGAACCCACCGCAGATGAACATTTCGCTCTTCATCTCGGCGTCGCCCGCAGCGCGCGCCAGTTCTTCCATCACCAGGCCGCGGCGCACGGCGGCATACATCACCGGCTTGAGCCGCGCGTCTTTGCTGGCCGAGGCCAACAGCAGCGCCAGCCAGCGCTTGAGCTTGGCGTAGGCCAGCATCATCAGCGCGTGGCGAAACGAGCTGATCTCGACTTGCAGCCCGAAGGCGGGCGAGTTCATGGTGCGCAGCAGGCGGAATACCAGCGAACGGTCGCCCTTGAGCGTGGCGTCCAGGCGTTCGATCGGCTCTTCACGGTCGATACGGTTGATGAGCTCCAGCACGACCTGCATCTCGGGCGCCACCTTTTGGCGCGCACCGGGCACAGGTGCGGGCTGCGTGAGCGTCCAACCCGCGACGGCCACAGCGCCTTGGCGCACGGCGGCGTCGAGCTCGGCAATGCTGCGGGCCCCCGCAGCTACTGCCGACCAGCTGCCCCGGCCGGGTGGTGGCGCGTCGGGCAGCTCGTAGAGCAGGTGTCGAAAACAGCTACGCAGGTCCGCGTCGATCTCGGTGGCGCTGCGGCCCTTGATCCAGAGCTCGCCGCCGGCCTCGTGCCAGGCGCGCAGCGGCGCGTGCGTGGCCGAGTCGGCCAGCAAGAAGGCCGGCACTTCGAGTGCAAAGGGTGCGCGTGCGGGTGCCGCCAGCAAGTCGTGCAGCAAGCCTTCGCCGACGACGTTCAACACCACCGTGCCGGGTGCAAGCGCGGCGCCGGGTTTGCGTGCGGGCCAGACCTCCGCCAGCGCCGCCAGTACGGCGGCGCCGCTGGGCGTGAGCTCGGGCCACCAGCACGACAGCGTGAGCCGCGTGCCCACGCTGGCACGCTGCGCGTCGATGACGGGGCTGTGGCTGATCGCCAATTGCGACAGCACGGCGTGGTCGGTGAGGGCCCTGACAGTTACCGTTCGGCTTGAGCGTTAGCGCTGGCGTCAACTTGTGCGCTAGCGCCCGATGTAATCGAACATCGACAGCTTCTGCACCATCGAATAGGTCTGCAGCGCGGCCTGGTAGCCGGTCTGCTTGGCTTGAAAGTCGGCGATGGACTTGACCATGTCCAGGTCCTCGGCCTCGGAGCGCTCTCTTTGCGCACCGAGCTTGACCTGCGCAAAGCGCTCTTCCATCGAGTCGGCACGCGACAAGGCCTCGCCGCTGCGGGCGCGCCAGCCCGAGAGGTTGTTGCTCGAGGCGTCAAGGTCACGCAGCCCCGTGTGCACGGCGGCGACGATGGCGCCGCTGCTGAGGTTGGGTGTTTCCAGGCTCGCCACCGTGGCGTCGATGACGTCAAAGAGCGAGATGTCGGCAACACCGGTCAGCACGTCGCGTGCGCCCATCCACGCCGCTTGCCCGTCGACGGACAGCGGCAGCGGGTCGTCGGTGGCCGCACGCAGGCTGCCCGTGGTGCCTTGAAAGTTGACGCCGCCGGGCGCGTCGACAAAGGGCTCACTGGTCGAGCCCTGGCCGCCGAAGAGATAACCGCCGGCGCCGTCGCTGCGGTTGGCCACCGACAAGAGCTGCGTGCGCAGGCCGCGCAGCGACACCGCCACCGTCTTGCGCTCGGCGTCGGAGTAGCTCGCGTTGCCGGCGCTGACCATGAGCTCGCGCACCTGCTGCACCAGTTCGCTGGCGTCGCCCAAAGCGACCTCCGTCTGCTGCATGGTGCTGCGACTGGCGTCCAGCGCGCGCTGGTTGGCCTCAGTACGGTTGATCTGCGCCAGCGCGCGCTCGGCGCGAGCGGCGGCCGTGGGGTCGTCACTGGGCTTGAGCACGCGCTTGCCGCTGGTGAGCTGCTCTTGCGCTTCAACCAGCGCCACCTGGCGGCGCTGCAGATTGGCCAGTGAGGTATCGAAGGCGTGGGCCGAGGCAATGCGGATGGGCATGGCGTTCCTTCAGGTTGACGGTCGCGGGAGCTCTGCGTGGTGCGGGCAACGGCATCACACGGCGGCGTTGCGCAGCAAGGCGTCGATCACTTGCTGTGCCACCTGCAAAACTTTGGCCGCCGCCTGGTAGGCCTGCTGATACTGGATCAGCAGGGCCGCCTCTTCGTCGAGGTTGACGCCCACATCGCCCGAGCGCGCCGCCTCGGCCTGTTCGGCCATCGCCGCCGTGATGGTCGCCGTCGAGCGTCCGCCTTGCACACGCACGCCCATGTCGGCCATGGCGGCGGCATAGGCGTCGGTGGCCGTCGAGCCGTCGACGATGAGGCCGTCGCGCAGGGCGGCCAGCGCCACCGCGTTGCCGTTGTTCTGCACGAAGTTGGTGGCGTCGGCAGGCTTCACGACGATCTGGTCGCCCAGGCGTGGCACGCCCAACAGCAGCAGTGAAAAACCGTTCATGTCGGTCGGCGGCGTGGGGATCGGACTGCCCGCCTGCCAAGTGCCGGTGGACGTGCTGACCACGGCGCCACTCGCGTCGAGCAGGCTCCACTGGTAGTTGCCGGCGTCGTCGGTGAAGGTGATGTTCACGCTGTGGTCCGGGAAGGGCGGCGGCGTGAGCATGCGCAAGGCGTCGATGCCGACCGTGCCGGTGGCTGTGGGCACAGCCGTGGCCACCAGCGGTGAGGCGGCGGCGAGGTCGCGCACATCGGTCAGCAGCAGCTTCATGCCGGCGGCGGCCTGCGCCACCGGCTGCAGCAAGAAAACGTCGCCCGCGGCGGGTGGCGAAAGGATGTCGACGCGCACGCCATCGACGACATCGCCGCTGATGATGCTGCGCACGTTGCCGTCGTCCAGCCGCGTGATCTGGTAGACGCCAGGCGCGCCGCCGGGGTCGGCCTGCAAGCGGTAATCGCTGGCCTTCAAGGCCCCTGGGCTAACCACCGTCAGCGCCGCAGCGCCGACAAACGCTCCGGCAACATCGGTGAGGTTGGCCGAGTGCGGCACCACACGCGGCGGCCCGACGCTGAAGATCGGCTGCGTGGGCGCCGCGCCAAAGGGTTGGTAGAGGTTCACGCCCAGCTGCTGCTGCGCATTGACGGCGCCGGCCACCGCGGCAGCGATGCGCCCGCTCAAGTTGTGCGCGTCGATGAGGTCCTTGTTTTGGAAGCGCAGCAGCCCGACGATGGCGCCGCCGCCCAGCGTCTCGACGTCGATGCTTTGGATGAGCCCGTCTTTGCTGTAACCCACCGCCGAGCGTGTCGCGTCGCTCGGGTCTTGCAGCACCGACAGCGCACTCGCCTCACTGGCCAGCACCAGGCGCTGGCCGCCGCCGATGAAGACCGAGACCGAGCCGTCCTGCGCCTGCACCGTGCTCACCTGCACGATGGTGTTGAGCTGGGCGATGAGGCGGTCGCGCGCGTCGAGCAAGTCGTTGGGCGGCTGGCCCAGGCCACTCACCGCCGCGATGCGGTCGTTGGCCTGCGCGATGTTGATCGCCAGTTGGTTGACTTCGCTGACCTGGCCGCGTAGATCGGCGCTGAGGTTGCGCTGCATCGCGCCGAGTTGGCGGCCGACGTCGCTGAAGCGCCAGGCCATTTCCTGCGCGCGCGCCAGTACGACTTCACGCGTCGAGCTGTCGGCGGGCCGGCTGGCGAGGTCGGTCATGGCGTTAAGGAACTGCCCCGCAGCAAAGCCCAGGCCGCGCTCGCCGGGCTGATACAGCTGCTCCAGGCGTTCCAGCATCGACAGCCTTGATGCGTCCATCGCCGACACCGAATTCGCCGCGTTGGCTTCGCGCGTCAGGAAAGCGCTGTGCGCGCGGCGCACCGTGGTGACATCGACACCCTTGCCGAAAAAACCGGCACCGGTGAACTGGCCTTCGGACGTGGAGAGCTGCGCCGTCTGCCGCGAATAACCTTTGACATGCGCGTTAGCGATGTTGTGGCTGGTCGTCTGCAGCGAGGCGTAGGCGGCGGCCATCGACTTGATACCGACGGCCATCAATGCGGATGCGCCCATGGCGGCTCCTTGGGTGTCGTGCGCTTAAACCAACGTGCGCTGCAAGCGCAAGGTGGTGTTGATGACGCGGGTGAGCTTGTCGGCGTAGGCCGGGTCGGTGGCGTAGCCCGCCCGCTGCAAGCTCTGGGCAAAACCAACGGCGTCGCTGCTGCTGGCGGCCACACGCTGGTAGCGCGGGCTCTCGCTCATCAGCCGCGCGTAGTCGGTGAATGATTCGGCGTAGCTGCCATAGGCGCGGAACTTGGCCATCACCTTTTGCGGCTTGCCGTCGATGTATTCGGTGGTGGCGCCCTCGGCCACCGCGCCCTTCCAGTTCGCGCTGGCTTTCACGCCGAAGAGGTTGAACGCCGGCGTGCCGTCGCCATGGCGAATCTCTTTGCGGCCCCAGCCGGTCTCCAGCGCGGCCTGAGAAATCATGAAGGCCGCCGGGATGCCGGTGCGCTTCTCGGCCTCTTGCGCCGCGCTTGTGTGCTGGCCGACAAAGTGAGCGGCGCCGGTTTGCGGAATCGCCGTCGGCTTGCCGATACGCTCAAGCGGCAACAGGCTGGTATTGGCCGATGTCGCCTTGGGAATCGGCCCCGGGCTCAGGCCCATCTGGCGCGCTAGCTGGCGCTCGATCGCTTGAGACAAGCCGCCCGGCAGCCCGGTCATCTTCTGCGCCAGTTGCGCGTCGAGCATCTCAGTGCCGAGCTTGCTGCCTTCGTTGTCAAGCGCACCCGTGCTCATGGTCGTGGCGCGCATGCTTTTCAGAAGCTCGCTCATGAAGAGGGCTTCGAACTGCTTGGCGACTTCTTTGACGGCGCCTTTCGGATCACTCGCCGCGCGGCCACGCAGGCCGTCCATGGCGCGCGAATCAATCGCTAACCCGCTTGACGCGGCGGTCGGCATGGCGGTCGACGACAGCAGCGGTGTGGACATCGCCGCCATCAGATGACCTCGATCTCGGCGTGCAGCGCGCCCGCGCTCTTCATCGCCTGCAAGATGGCCAGCAAGTCCTGCGGCGTCGCGCCCAAGGTATTCAGTGCTTTGACCACATCGGCCAGCTTGGTGCCGGCGGGCATCATCACCAGCGCGCCGGGCTGCTGGGTGATGGTGATGTCGCTCTTCTCACCGGCCACGGTTTCGCCTTTGGAAAACGCATTGGGCTGGCTCACCACGGGTGTGGTGCTGATGGTCACCGCCAGGCTGCCATGCGCCACCGCGCAAGGCCCCAGCGTCACCGCTTCGTTGAAGACCACCGAGCCGGTGCGGGCGTTGAGCACGATGCGTGCGGCCGGTATCGCCAGCTCAATCGTCAGGTTCTCGATGTCGGCCAGAAAGCCGATGCGCTCGTCGCCGCTGGGCGCACGCACGCGGATGACGCGGCCGTCGAGCGCAGTCGCCGTGCCGGCGCCTTTGGCGTCGTTGATGACACGCGCCACCACACGCGCAGTGTTGTAGTCGGCAGCGTTCAGGTCGAGCTGGATGCTGTCGCCGTTTTGAAGCGGCGTCGGCACCGCGCGCTCGACGGTCGCGCCGTCAGGAATGCGCCCGGCCGAGAGGTGGTTGATCTGCACCTTGGAGCCACCGGCCGACGCGCCCGCGCCGCCGACGATGAGGTTGCCCTGCGCCAGCGCATAGATCTGGCCGTCGGCCCCTTTGAGCGGCGTGGCGATGAGCGTGCCACCGCGCAGGCTCTTGGCGTTGCCCACCGAGCTGACGTTGACGTCCACCGCCTGGCCTGGCTGCGCAAAGGCC
Source organism: Rubrivivax sp. (assembly GCA_031418855.1). Taxonomy (GTDB): domain Bacteria; phylum Pseudomonadota; class Gammaproteobacteria; order Burkholderiales; family Burkholderiaceae_C; genus Rubrivivax. Next base: position 8,353 of record JANOJR010000414.1, on the reverse strand, counting down.
GGCAGCGAGGCCGTCACCAGCACCGCCGCGATGTTCTTCAGCTGCATGTTGGTGCCCGGCGGAATCGTCACGCCCATCTGCTGCAGCATGGCGTTCAGGCTCTGCGCCGTGAAGGGCGCTTGGGTCGTCTGGTCACCGCTGCCGTCCAGGCCCACCACCAGGCCGTAGCCCACCAACTGGTTGCTGCGCACACCCTGCACCGAAGCGATTTCTTTGAGCCGCTTGGCCTGCGCCGGCAACGGCCACCAAACGGCAGCGCTGGCGATGAAGAAGGCCAGGGCCACGAGCAGGCGCATGCGCCGATCGGTGTCGTGGTTCATAGGTCAGATTGGCAAGATGCTGAGGAACACGCGCGAGAGCCAACCCATGGCCTGCGCCTCGGACTGCTGGCCACGGCCACGCTGTTCGAGTCGAACGTTAGCGATCTGCGCGCTTTGCACGGTGTTGCCGGGCTGGATGGCACGCGGGTCGACCTGGCCGGTGAAGCGCAGCGTGTCGACGTTGTAGTTCACGCCGATCTGCTTTTCGCCGGCGATGACGAGGTGGCCGTTGGCCATCACATCCTTCACCACCACCGTGATGGTGCCGCTGAAGTCGTTGCTGTTTTCGGTCGTGCCCTTGCCTTCGAAGCTGTTGGCCGCACTGCCTGTGGCCGCCGCGCGGCCGGCCGCAAACGAGCCTGGCTTCACGCCCGGCAAGGCCTTGAACGAAGCGTCGACGCTGCCGCTTTTGTCCACCGAGCTGGTGGACTTTTGCGTGGCGCTGACCTTTTCAATGATGCTGACCAAGAGCGTGTCGCCAACCACGCGCGCACGGTGGTCTTCGAAGAGCGGGCGATAGCTGGCGGCCTGGAATACCGAGCCGTTGACCACTCGCGGTGGCGCGGTGGCTGTCAAACGTGGCGGCGCGGCGTCTTCGATCTGCACACGCGGGTAAACGTAGGCGCAGCCGCTGGTCAAGGTGAGCAGCGCCAGGGCTGCTAACGCAAAAAGTAAGCGCATCAGAGTTGTCCCAGCCTTTGCAGCATCTGGTCCGAGGTCTGGATGGCTTTGGAGTTGAGCTCGTAGGCGCGCTGCGTGGCGATCATGGCCACCAGCTCTTCCACCACGTTGACGTTGCTGCCTTCGAGAAAGCCCTGCTGTAGCGCGCCGAGGCCATTGGCGCCGGGCGCACCGGCCTGCGGTGTACCGGACGAAGCCGTCTCGGCATAAAGGTTCTGCCCGCGTGGGTCGAGACCGGCCGGGTTGACGAAGTTGGCGAGTTGGAGCTGCCCCACCGACGTCGGCGCGGCCTGCCCTTGCAAAGTGATGTTGACGGTGCCGTCGTTGGCAATCGACACCGCCAGCGCGTTGGCCGGGATCGTGATGCCGGGGCTGACGTGGTAGCCCGCCGCGGTGACGAGCGCGCCCGTGGCGTCGGTCTGGAAGGCGCCGTCGCGGGTGTAGCCGGTGGTGCCGTCGGGCATCTGCACCTGGAAGAAGCCGCTGCCTTTGATGGCGATGTCCAGCGTGCCGGTGGACTGCTGCAGCGTGCCCTGGCTGAAGTTGCGCGTGGCCGCAGCCACGCGTGTGCCCAGGCCCAGCTGCAAGCCCGTGGGCAGCTGGCTTTGCTCGGAGGTGGCGGCACCTGCCGGGCGCATGTTCTGGTACATCAAGTCTTCAAACAGCACACCACCGCGTTTGAAGCCGTTGGTGGCGACGTTGGCCAGGTTGTTGGAGATGGTGTCCAGCTTGGTCTGCTGGCCTTCCATTCCGGTCTTGGCGACCCATAACGAGCGAATCATCTGCGCACTCCCGGCGGCTGGTCCTGGAGGGCATCTTCGTTGGAACTTTAGGGTTGCGACCCTTGAATAACGGGGTGGAACCCAGCCTTGTTTGGTCCCCTCCCCCTGCAAGGGGGAGGGTTAGGGAGGGGGTTGAATGCAGGCGCACCTCAACCCTCAACCCCCTCCCCGCCCTCCCCCTTCCCGGGGGAGGGAGAGATGCATCAACCGCCCATCGGCCCCAGCAACTTCGACGCCGCCTGCTCGCGCTGCTCCGCGCCTTGCAGCATCTTCATCTGATGTTCGAACTGCCGCGCCGCCGCGATCATGGCGACCATGGTTTCGACCGGGCTGACGTTGGAGCCTTCGAGCGCACCGCTTTGCAGCCGCGCGCTGGCGTCTGCCGGCAGCTCACCATCACCGGCGCGGAACAGGCCGTCGGTGCCGCGTGTCATCGCAGCCTCGGGGCTCACCATCTTCAAGCGCCCCACCACCTGCGGCCGTGCGTTGCCGACCTTGGCGGTGATGGTGCCGTCGCTGGCCACTTCGGGTGCCGCGCCCGCAGGCAAGGTGATGGGGCCGCCGTCACCCAGCACGGGCAAGCCAGCGCTGGTGACGATCAAACCTTCAGCGTTGACTTGCAAAGCGCCCGCGCGCGTGTAGGCCTCGGTGCCATCGAGTGCCTGCACGGCGAGCCAGGCGTTGCCTTTCATGGCCACGTCCAGCGGGTTGCCGGTCGGTGCCACCGGGCCGCTTTGCGGGTCGTAGCCCAGGGTCGATTCGAGCGCGAAGGCGCGCGTGGTGGCGCCGTCGCCCTGAATGGGCACTGAGCGGAACGCCGCCATCTCGGCGCGAAAGCCATTGGTCGAGGCGTTGGCCAGGTTGTGCGTGAGCACGTCCTGGCGCTGCATCGACGCCTTGGCGCCGGACATCGACAGGTAGATGAGGCGGTCCATGATCGTGCGTGCTCGGCGGCGTCAGTTCGTTTCAGGCGTTAGCGCAGGTTGACCAAGGTCTGCATGATCTGGTCGACCGTCTTGATGGTCTGCGCGTTAGCCTGGTAAATGCGCTGCGCGGTGATCATGTTGACGAGCTCGGCCGTGAGGTCGATGTTGCTTTCCTCCAGCGCACCCGACTGCACCGTGCCGGCCGAGTTCGCGCCAGGCGCGTTGACCACCTTCGTGCCCGATTCGAAGCTCGACTCCCAGACGTTGCCGCCCAGCGGCTTCAAACCCTGCACGTTGGGAAAGTCGGCCAGCTGCAGCTGATAGAGGTTGATGAAGCGGCCGTTGGAATAAGTCGCCTTGACGATGCCGTCGCCGTCGAAGGTGATGCCCGTGAGCTTGCCGAAGGCATAGCCGTCTTGCTTCATTTCGCTGATGCTGAATTCGGCGCCGAACTGCGTCACGTCGCCGAACTTGAAGGGCAAGTCGGTGTAGAGCACAGCCGGGTCGGCAGGCACACGCGGGTCGTTGATGGTCAGCGTGGTCTCGGTGGCCGAGGTGCTGGTGAGGCGGCCGTCGGCGCCGAAGGTCAATTCGATGAAGGGGTCTGGGTCGTCCACCGTGGGGTCGTAGGGTGTGCCGTTGGCCTGGTCAAAGGGCACGCCGTTGATGGCGCCGAAGACGCTCCAGGTGTTGATGTCGTTCTTCTGGAAAAAGTAGCTCACCGTCAGCGGCAAGCCCTGACCGTCATACACCGTCTGCGAGGTCGAAAAGTTGTAGGTCGCAGGGCTGTTGAAGTTAACCCGGGGCGTGGCCACCGCCACGATGTCCGAGCCGGCGTCAAAGTTCATCGTGACCTTGATGCCTTGCTGTGACGGCACCGGCCCGCCGCCCGTGCGGATGGCGTTGCCACCGCCTTGCGGCACCTGCACCGCCTGCGGTTCGCCCTCGGCACGGTTGACACTTTCGTCCCAGGGTTTGGCCAGCAACTTGGAGCCCTGGCCGTTGACGACGAAGTTGTTGCGGTCCAGCTTCAACTGTCCGTTGCGGCCGTAAACCTCTTTGCCGTCTTGCTGCAAGAACATGAAGAAGCCGCGGCCGTTGATGGCCAGGTCCATCGTGTTCTCAGTCGTGCTGATGTTGCCCTGCGTGAACTGCTGCGCCACCGACTGCATTTGTACGCCGATGCCTGCGCCGATCGCGCCGGTGCCGTTGAGCGACGCTGCGATCATGTTCGAGAACTCGGCGCGCGAAGCCTTGGCGCCAATGGTGTTGGCGTTGGCGATGTTGTTGCCGATGACCTCGAGACTTTTCGAGGTGGCGTTCAAACCGGAAAGACCTTGCTGGAAACTCATGATGGGTGCACCTCAGTGTGGATCTTGGAAACAAAGCGCCTGGTACGCTGACACAGGCGCGCTTATTGAAAGGCTTTGACGCTGGTGTAGGAGACGGTGCCCGCCGCCGCCAACTCCAGCATGAGTTGCGGGCCACCGGTGATGACCGAGCGCACGGTGTCGCGCATCAAGGGCGTGGCGTCGACGGCCTGCGTGCCGTAACCCGCCTTGACGCGAAAGCCCGCCACCGTGAGCGGGTTGACACCAGGCCCGAGCGTCCAGTCAAAGCTGTGGCGGCCGGCGGTACGCGCGCCAAGGTCGATGGTGTCGATGACGCCGCCCGCCGCGTCCATGATGTCAATCTTCACGGCGTCGGCCGTGCTCGGCAGTTCGAACCCACCGCGGGTGTTGCCTTGGGCGTCGAGCTTCAAGTAATCACCTGGCAGCAACACGTCGCGGCCGACCAGTGCCGCACCAGCCATCTGCTGCATCTGCGTGAAGCTGCCACTCAGGTCGCCGATGCTGCGGTTCAATTTCTCGATGCCCGAAACGGTGCTGATCTGCGCCATCTGGCTCGTCACCTCGGCGTTGTCCAGCGGGTTCAGCGGGTCCTGGTTTTGCATCTGCGCCACCAGCAGCTTGAGGAAGCGGTCGGCGCTGCCGGCGTCGTTGGCAGCACTCGCCTTCTTCGCCGCAGCGGTAGCGGCGGCGGTGCTGGCAACTGAGTCAATTGCGGTGGCCATGATGTGCTTTCGGTTTGGGTGTTATCAAGACTGGCCGATCTGCAGCGTCTTGAGCAGCAGGCCACGCGCGGTGTTCATCACCTCGACGTTGTTTTGATAGGAGCGTGAGGCCGAGATCATGTTGACCATCTCTTCCACCGCGTTGACGTTGCTGTAGGTCACGTAACCCTCGCCATCGGCCGCCGGGTGCTTGGGGTCGTGCACGCGCCGCCCCGGCGTGTTGTCTTCTGAAATCGTGGAGACACGCACGCCGGCCGCGCCTTCGGGCTGCCGGGGTTGGCCCATCAACACCGTCTGGAACACGACCTGGCGCGACTTGTAGGCCTGGCCGTCGGGGCCCGCCACGCTGTCGACGTTGGCCAGGTTGGAAGCCACGGCATTCAGCCGCTGGCTCTGCGCGCTCACCGCGCTGCCCGAGATGTCGAAGATCTTCATCATGCTCATGGCGCGACTCCTTCACGTTCATACGTCATTGGTTGTGACTCTTCATCGCATCGAGCATCGTGCGCACGCTGCCGTTGATGAATCGCAGCGTGGCCTCGTACTTGACCGCGTTGTCGGCGAAGGCGGCGCGTTCGCGGTCCATGTCAACCGAGTTGCCGTCCAGGTTGCTTTGGCTGGCCGTGCTGTACTTCAGGCGCGGCTCGGGGCCGCCGGCGGCGCGCGCGCGGGCAAAGATGTCGCCGGTGATGGGGGCGCCAAGCTTGCCGTTGGCCACGGTTCCGCTGGCTTCACGCAGGGCGCTGGCGAAGTCAAAGTCGCGGGCGATGTAGCCGGGCGTGTCGGCGTTGGCGATGTTGCTGGCCACGACACGCTGGCGCTCGGCGCGCAGCACCAAGGCCTGGCTCTGGAATTCAAGGGCACTGGTCAGGCGGTCGATCATCGATCGTCTCCTTCGTGGCATCGGCTGCGGGTCAGCTAGGTGTTAGCTACGTGCTAACGCGAACCTTGGGTGGAGCCATTCTGCGGTTGAGCCCACCTCGACATGAGCGCGATAAGCGCCGTCTAGGCCCATCTATTCGCGCTCATGTTCGCCGAGCGCCGGCATAGAGTGGCTGCCGTGAATACCGCCAACACCAGCTCCCGTAGGAGCAACCGTCTGCTCGCACTGGCGCTGTGCCTGGCCGCTTTGTGGCTGCCGCTGTTGCCCGTGTCGGCGCAGACGCAGGTACCAACGCCGGAGGCGATGGCCGCGCTCGAACCAAGCCAGGCCACACAGGCGCGTCAACTCATCGCGCAAGCCGCGATGTCGATCAAACTCGACGGCGCGCGGGTTGAAGTGCAACTCGGCACGCTCGACCCGCGCCTGCGCCTGGCCCCGTGCCGGCGCACCGAGGCTTACCTGCCGCAAGGCCAGCGCGCCATCGGCCGCACGCGCGTTGGGCTGCGTTGTCTTGAAGGAGCGACGCTATGGAACGTCACGCTGCCCGTCACCGTGTCGGTCTTCGCGCCCGGCATCGTGGCGCGTGAAGCGCTGCCTGCGGGCACCGTCTTGCAAGCCCATCACCTGCAGCTGGCTGAGATCGACTGGGGCGCCGACCCCGGTCGCGCCCATGCCGACACCAGCGCCCTGCTCGGCCGCGAACTCGGGCGCGCACTCAGCCCCGGCAACGCCGTGATGGCCGGTGACTTGAAGACACGTCAATGGTTTGCTGCGGGCGAAACCGTGCAAGTGCTGGCGCGCGGCGCCGGCTACCAGGTCAGCACCGACGGCCAGGCTTTGTCGCCCGGGCTCGAAGGTCAGGTCGTGCGCGTGCGCACCAGCGGCGGGCGCATCGTCTCGGGCCGGGCCAGCGGTGACCGCCAGGTCGAGGTCATGTTGTGATGCCGCGCCTGGCCCGAGGCCACCACTCGTTCACGGGGGTGCGTGCAAAAATCTTTGCCACCGCCCTCAAGTTCTGCGGCGGCGCTGCCGATAGCTCGAACATCACGAACGGGGTATCCGCCCGTGCGGCTGCCCGAAGGAGTTCACCATGAAGATCACGCCCAACGACCCCAAGCTTGCCTCGCTCAATGCGCTCAACCCAGCGAGCGAGCGAGTTGCCGAGCGCAAGAACACGCCGCAGCCCGGTGGCGCAACCACCGGCGAAGCCAGCGCCAAGGTGGTGCTGTCGCCCGCCGCGCAACTCGCGGCCAAGTCGCTCGACGCCGGCATCGACAGCGCCAAGGTCGAACGCATGAGCCAGGCCATCCGCGACGGCAGCTTCAAGGTCAACGCCGACGCCGTGGCCGACAAGCTCATCGCCAACGCGCGTGACGCGCTGGCCAAGACCTATCGCTAACGCGGCAAGCGACCATGCAAAGCTCTGCTGTTGAACTGTCGGCCCTGCAACAAGTGGCCGAGCTTGAACCCAGCGTGATGCGCCTGGAGCTGCGCCTCACCGAGCTCGCCGCCACGCTGTGCCGGCGCGACGCGGGTGCGATCGAAGCGGCGGCATCAGCACTGCACAAAGCACTGGCCTCCGCCATCGACGACTTCCGCCGCGCCGCCATCAACGGCAGCGTGCCCGCACCACTGCGCCAACGCCTGGTCTTTGCGAGCGGGCAGGTTGCCGCACAACGCGAAGCCCTGGCCCGCGCCACGGCCTCGCTCGACCGCGCCATCGACGTGCTCTTGCCCGATGCGTCGCGCCACAACGTCTACGACGCTTACGGCACCTCGACGCGTTTTGAGCAGGGTGGCGTGCAGGCTTGAGCGCGCGTCGGCGCGCGATGCCGCGCCGCCCTCGCCAGCCTGCTGACACGCGTACCACAAGAGCCCCAGTCGGCAAATCGCTGAAGCACAACCACAAGGGTCCCCGCTTCGCGCGATGCGGCTCAATTCACGAGGACTTTCTGAACTGGCAGCTCAGTTGCGAGCGCGGGCAGTCCAATGACGCCTGGAAGGTCGCCATCTTCGCCGCTCGCTTCGATGCCCATGCGATACCCCATCGCGCGATAGCCTCGCTGCCGCTTGTCCCACATCCGCAGCAACGCCGGGTGGCCGGTGTCGACGAAGTCGATGATCCGTACGTCGGTCTTGCTGGCGTGTTCCCGGTGCAAGCGGCCAGCGTATTGCTGGAGCGTGCCCTTCCAGGAAACCGGCATGGCCAGCACCAAGGTATCCAGCGGCGGATGGTCGAACCCTTCACCGACGAGCTTTCCCGTCGCCAGCAGAACGCGTGGCGCCTCGGACGTCAGCGCATCAAGCTCTGCGATCAGTGCGGCGCGCTGCTTCTTCGACATCCGACCGTGAAGTACGAAGGGCGGTGGCACCTGTGAGCCCAGGGCCAAGCGGATGGCATCGAGGTGCTCCGTGCGCTCCGTCAGCACCAGCACCTTGCGGCCTTGCTCGAAGACCGCAGTGATCTCGGCGGCGATGGCTTGGGTTCGGCCCAGGTCATTGGCAAGATGCCGGAACACATCTTGAATGCCTGCTGTGGTCGGCAGCTCGATGCGGGAAAACCGGGATCGCGGCAACACCTCCAGATCGTGCGGTGCACTGGCCGGCCTGGCCGCCGTGTGCCTGGTCGGCCCGCATTGCATGAAGATGATCGGCTGCTGGCCATCGCGGCGAATCGGCGTGGCCGT
>JANOJR010000413.1:0-1526 GCA_031418855.1 Rubrivivax sp. | reverse complement strand
TCCTTGAGCAGGCCCCAGCGATTGAGCTGGGTCAGGAACCACATGCCGACACACAGGTAGGGGAAAATCACCGCGCCGACGTAGAAGAACTTCATGTGGTGGGCGTCGTACCAGGTCTTGCCCATGCCGTCTTGATATCGGCCCAGGATGCGCTGGTTGATGGCGTCGACGCTGGTGTTGACATAGGCCTTGTCGGCAATCGTCTCGGCCATCTTGTTCTTGTTCTGCAAGCCGGTGTCGATCCAGCGGCCGGCTTCGAGCACGGCGCAAGTCACCGCACGTGCGGTGTTAGGAAATTTCTTCACAAACTCGCCCGTGCAGCCCAGCACCTTCTCGGGGTGGTCGCGCCAGACGTCTTGCGTGGTGGCGGCGGTGATGCCGATGCCGTCGATCACCGCACGGTGGTTCCAGGGCTCGCCCACGCAAAAGCCGTCCATGTTGCCCACACGCATGTTGGCCACCATCTGCGGCGGCGGCACGGTGATGACCTTGGTGTCCTTCATCGGGTTGATGCCCGCCGAGGCCAGCCAGTAGTACAGCCACATGGCGTGCGTGCCGGTGGGGAAGGTCTGCGCGAAGGTGTGCTCCTGGCCCGGGGCGCGCTTGTCCGCAGCCATCAGCTTGGCCAGGCTGCCGGCGTCGACCGCGCCCTTTTCCGCGAGCTTTTTTGACAGCGTGATGGCCTGGCCGTTGTGGTTCAGCGTCATCAGCACGGCCATGTCTTTCTTCGGCCCACTGATGCCGGCGTGCACGCCGTAGACCAGGCCGTAGAGCACGTGCGCCATGTCGAGCTCGCCGCTCACGAGCTTGTCGCGCACGCCAGCCCAGGATGCCTCTTTGCTAAGCACGATCTTCACGCCGTACTTTTCGTCCAGCTACAAGACCGACGCCAACACCACCGAGGCGCAGTCGGTGAGCGGGATGAAGCCGATGCGCACTTCTTTCTTCTCGGGTGCGTCGGAGCCGGCGGCCCAGGCGCCGGTGGCGGTGCTGGTAGTCACGGCGGCGGTGGCTGCAGCGGCTGCGGTCGCGCCGGCGCTCTTGATGAAATCTCTGCGTTGCTCGCTCATCAAACCCTCGCGTGTGTTCATGCTGGATCCTCGAATCGCCCAATGAAAAAAGGCACCTTGACCTCGGCCTTCGACGCTTGCGTCGAAGGCTCGTGGGTCAGGCGCCTTTGCCTAGAACCTGTCGTGTCTGCGCACGCCGTTGTGCGCAACCGTCAGGTGCTAACTTGCAAACGGCGTGCCAGCTTTGTGTGCCCGGGGGCGGCCCAGGCGATGCACCATGACGGCGAGCCCGGCGGGCCATTTCACGTTCGCCGCGCTTCGCTTTGGTGCGGCGCAGCAGATGGCGGTGCGCTGGATGGCGGTGCGTCAGCCGGCGGGGCGCAGCAGCTCGCGCGCGGCAACGACGCGCTGGGCGACTTCGGCCACGCGCTGGCTGCGGTCCATGGCGAGCTTGCGCAGGTGCTGGTAAGCCTGCGCCTCGCTCAAGCCGATTTCATCCATCAACATGCCTTTGGC
>JANOJR010000412.1:0-4259 GCA_031418855.1 Rubrivivax sp. | reverse complement strand
GAAGACGCCCGACGAGTTCTACTTCGCGACGCTGGCGCCACTGGCGGCAGCGGCCTGAAGGAGGGTTGAACATGAGTACATGGCTCAACCGGGGGCGCCTCCGGCGGCCTGGCAGGGGCCTCAAGTTAAGACAGAATTCCTTAACAGCCAAATACCTTAAACCCGCAGCCGATCCACTTAACGCAGCAGAATTTGTGTTCGAAGAAGCGGGGCCACCTCTCTTGCCGAAGTGCAATATCGATTCAATCGGCGCTACAACCTCAGGAGCATCTTGCCGCGACTCCTGCGAGCGGCATGCGTGACCGTGCCGCACAACAGATGTGTCATTCGTGCGGCTGAACTTGGTGCCTAATCAGGACTATCTTTGGCAGCGTCTTGCGTGATACTGAGCCGCCGGGACGCGCTGCCGGGGCCGCCTCAGATATAGCACCGGAGGTGGCTGCTGTGCTCGGAAAGTCTTCGGAGCGCGTCATCGCGTCATCGCCTGCTTCACATTGCGCTCGGCCCCGTGCGGCGCGGCGACAGACGCCCTTGCAGCCTTAGGCTCTCCGCTCAGGTACAGCCTGAGGGCGTCCCGTATCACCCACGCGGCCGACACGTGGCTGGCCTCCGCCGCCTTTGTCAGCGCGGCGTACAGCTCTGCAGGAACCGAGACCGTCGTGCGGATCGTCCTCGCCATGGCCATGGGTAGCATCTAGAAAATGCATCATCCTACATCACCTTGATGCAGCGCCCATTGCCTTCGAAGGCCTGTGTCCCCAGCCGCCGCAGCACAGCCAGTGGCGGCTGGCAAGTCGCCTAGGCTCGAACGGCACGCTGCTACTGGAGACGACCCGGCGGCGCTCCCCCGCACTGGGTCGAGCCTGTCCCCTCAAAAGGAAACGAAGCGGATCTTCGCTCCAGAGCCAGCCGAATGTCAGCTGGCGACGGGAGCGGTCAGTCAGCGGCGCGCAGTCGAAGGACAGCACCCAGTCTGATCCAGTCGTCCGGCCGACAAGGCGCAAAGTCAGCAGACGGTCGACCGCACGAGCACTGACCCTCACCGCGAACGATCGCCGTCAATAGCATTGCTGAACTTCAACACGCCGCTGTGACAGCGCCAGGGTCGCTCAGTACGCAACGCCGCTGACCCGTCGCGCCATTACGCGCGGTAGCGCCGCCGTTGGAGGTGACGGGTCAAGGGCGCGGCAAGCGTCCACGTCACCATTGCCGAGGCCGGGCCGCGCGCCCTGGCCGTGGTCCCATCGCCACTTGCGGCTGCGCTGGCACAGGGCCGCCTGAGCTTGGCGGCTGGCGGGCTGCGGGTCATGCTCGGGCGCGACGTCCTCGACGCCGCGGCTCTGGCACGTGGAGCGGCGGCTTCGGCCCGGCACCGACTCTGCGATCATCCCCTGTGTCACGAGCCGCGAGACAGGCCAGCGTGGCGCCCGTCCCGCAGGAGCATCGTTGAACAACACCACCTTGACCCTGGCCCTCATCGCGGCATGCGCCGCATCGGGCTGCGCCAGCCGCCCTTCGCCCGTCGCGCGCGACACAGCTGCCCATGCCGCGCCCGCGAACGCCGCACCCCATCCCTTGGTGGCGCGCATCGTGGCAGACGTCTCACCCGCGCGCATCGAAGCCCGCGTGCGCCGCCTGGTGGCCTTCGGCACGCGCCACACGCTGTCCGACACGGTGTCGGACACGCGCGGCATCGGCGCGGCGCGGCGCTGGATCCACGCTGAACTGCAGGCCTGCGCGGCGGCCAGCGGCGGGCGCTTGCAGGTGGTGAACGACGCCCACACCACCGCGAAGAGCGAGCGTTTTCCCGCCGGCTTGGAAGTGGTCAACGTCGTCGCCACGCTGCCGGGCAGCGACCCGCAGGCGCGTGAACGTATCTTGATCGTTAGCGGTCATTACGATTCACGCAACAGCGACAACGCCGACGCACAGGGCGACGCCCCCGGCGCCAATGACGACGCCTCGGGCACGGCGGCCACCATGGAGCTGGCCTGCGTGATGGCGCGGCACAGCTTCCCGGCCACGCTGGTGTTCATGGCGGTGGCCGGCGAAGAGCAGGGGCTCATCGGCGCCGACTTCTGGGCCGCGCGCGCCAAGCGCGAAGGGCTGAAGATCGAAGCCATGGTCACCAACGACATCATCGGCAGCCCGGTGGGCGACACCGGCCAGCGCGACGCGCGCCAGGTGCGGCTCTTTGCCGACGGACTGACGCCGCTGCTGCGTTTGGCGCTGGGGCACGGGCCGTCGCCCGCCCAAAGCGCCACCGACGCCGCCGTGCTCGAAGGCATGCGCCAGCAGCTCGAAGCCCAGGTGCGCACGGGCGGCGCGGCCGACTTTGGCGCCAATCAACTTGGCCGTTATTTGAAGGAGGCCGGCGAACGTTACCTGCCCGGCTTCAGCGTCAACCTGATCCAGCGGCCCGACCGCTTCTTGCGCGGTGGCGACCACCTGCCTTTCCTCAACCGCGGTTACGCCGCCGTGCGCTTCACCGAGCCGTTCGAAAACTTCATGCGCCAGCACCAGAACGTGCGTGTCGAAAACGGCCGCAGCTATGGCGATCTGCCCGAGTTCGTCGACTTCCACTATGTCGCCGACGTGGCGCGCATCAACGCCGCCGGGCTGGCCAGCCTGGCGCTGGCGCCCGCCGCGCCACGCAACGCCGTGGTCGAGACCGCCGAGCTCAGCAACGACACCACCCTGCGCTGGGACGCAGGCAGCGAGAGCGATCTCAGCGGCTACCGCGTACTGTGGCGCGACACCGGCGCCATGACCTGGCATGGCCAGCGTGACGTCGGGCGCGTCACGCGCACCACACTGGCCGGCCTGTCCAAAGACAACCTGATCTTCGGCGTGCAGGCCTTGGGCCGCGATGGTGTGGCCAGCCTGGCCAGCTATCCCTTGCCGGCGCGGCGATGACATCTGCCTGGGCCCACGGGCTGGCATGCCCGACCCATCCTGAACCGACCCTTCGGTCGTTTGCCCTTAGTCTGCCGGCTGCGGCCCACCGCCACTTCTTGAAGGATCTCGCCATGCGTTCGACATTGCCCACTCACTCACCCCTTCGCCAGCGCATTTGCCTGGCCCTGGCCATCGGCTGCGCCGCCCTGCTGGGGCCGAGCCTGGCCAGCGCCCAAGCCCCGTACCCCGACAAACCCATCCGCTTCGTCGTGCCCTACCCGCCCGGCGGCGGCACCGACGTCATCGCGCGCATCGTGCAGCCGCGCCTGCAGGCCGCCCTGGGCCAAACGGTGGTCATCGACAACCGGGGCGGTGGCGGCGGCTCGCTGGGCACCGACCTGGTGTCCAAGGCCACGCCGGATGGCTACACGGTGCTCTTCACCCTGAGCTCGCACACCATCAACCCGGCGATCTACCCCAAGCTGAGCTTCGACACGCAGCGCGACTTCGAGCCCGTGGGCATGGTGGCATCCCTACCGCAACTGCTGGCGGCGAATCCGCAGTTCGCCGGCAACACGGTGGCTGAGACGGTAGCGCTGGCCAAGGCCAAACCCGGGCTGCCGTTTGCGTCGGTGGGCAACGGCTCGCCCGGGCATTTGGCGGGCGAACTCATGATGCTGCGCACCGGCACGCAGATGACGCACATTCCGTACAAAGGCGGCGGCCCGGCGGTGATCGACGTCATCGGCGGCCAGGTGCCGCTGCTGTGGGTCTCGATCCCGGCGGCTGCGCAGCATGTGAAGAACGGCAAGCTCAAGGCCATCGCCGTCTCCACGCTCAAGCGCAGCGCGGCGTTTCCTGATGTACCGACGATGCAAGAAGCCGGCATCAAGGACTTCGAGGTCGACTCCTGGTACGCCATGTTCGTGCCGGCCAAAACGCCGCGTGCCGTCATCAACCGCTTGAACGCGGCGCTGAACCAGGTGCTGGCCGAGCCTGAGATTCGGGCCGCGCTTTTGGCGCAGGGCAGTGAAGGTGTGGGCGGCACGCCCGAGGCGCTGGGCCAGGTGGTCGCCGCCGAATTGCCGGAGGGGGCGGCGCTCGTGAAGGCGGCGAACATCAAGGCGGATGGAGATGAGCGACGTTGCAGACCTGGTGGCGCGCGCGCGCGTCGCGCAAGCCATCGCCGACGGCTACGACCAGGCGCGCGTGGACGAACTCGTGGCCGCCGCTGGCTGGGCCATCATGGAGCCCACGCGCAACCGCTTACTTGCCGAGTTAGCCGTTGCCGACACCGGCATCGGCCGCGTCGACGACAAAGAGCGCAAGAACCACCGCAAGACGCTGGGCTTGCTGCGTGA
>JANOJR010000411.1:0-3078 GCA_031418855.1 Rubrivivax sp. | reverse complement strand
CACGCCGGCGTCCATCACCATCAGCGCGCCGACCTCGTAGTCGGCCAGGACCTTCAGAGCGTCGAACACCGTCGCTTCGGGCCGCAAGTGCCACAGGGTGCCGTCATGCTTTTTCAGGAGTTCGGACACGGGCTTCATGGGCGGGCCTTGGTGGGTGAGCAATGCGTGCAAGCCTACACAAAGCCAGGGCGTCTCGCGAGCCCTGAAAACGCGCGGGTTTCTGCGCCTGCGGCCCGGGATGGCAAGATCGAGGCCATGAAGACACCCCGCCCGCGCACCTTGTTGTTGAGTTTTTTGGTCGCGTTGGTGCTCGCCCTGGGCGGCTGCGCCGCACTCGACACGCAGCAGCGCAAGTGGATTTTTCAGCCCAGCGACCGCACCTGGAGCGGCGGCCTGGCGGCGGCCGAGGGCATGCAAGACGTGCACATCGACTTTGCCTCGGCGCAAACCGGCGAGCCGGTGCGCCTGCACGGTTTGTGGCTAAGCCAAACCCGCGCCGACGCCCCCGTGCTGCTGTACTTGCACGGCGCACGCTGGGACGTGCGTGGCAGCGCGCACCGCATGCGGCGCATGCACGAGCTGGGCTTTGCCGTGCTGGGCATCGACTACCGCGGCTTTGGCCAAAGCACGCAAGCCCTGCCGTCCGAGGCCTACGCCTACGAAGACGCGCGCGCGGCCTGGGACTGGCTGGCGCGCCACCACGCACAGCGGGCGCGTTATGTTTTCGGTCACTCGCTGGGCAGCGCGGTGGCGGTGCATCTGGCTACCGACGTGAGTGATGTTGCCGGCCTCATCGTCGAAGGCAGCTTCACCTCCATCCCCGACGTGGTGAGCAGCTTCCCCTGGGGCTGGTTGCCGGTTTCGCCACTCATCACGCAGCGCTTTGACGCCGCGTCGCGCATTGCCAAGCTGCGTGTGCCGGTGCTCGTGGTGCATGGCAGTGAAGACCGGCTGATTCGCCCCGAACTCGGCCGCGCGCTCTTTGACAAAGCCCCGCAGCCCAAGCGCTTTGTGATGGTGGAAGGTGGCTCGCACCACAACACCAACGCGGTGGGCCAGCCCTTGTACCGGCAGGCACTGAGCGAACTTTTCGGCCCGGCGTTTCGCTGATTTAACGCGACGCTAGGCCTAAGCCTCAAGCGCGCAGTTCACCGCGCGCGCGCCCAGCAGCTGCGTCAACACCGCCGGCGCAAGCCCGACCAAAAACCCGCGCTGCCCGCCGTTGATGTAGATGCGTGGCAGCGCCATCACCGTGGCCTGCACGCATACCGGCATCACCTTCTTCGTGCCGAAAGGCGAGGTGCCGCCGATGAGGTAGCCGCTGTGGCGCTGCGCGACCTCTGGTTTGCAAGGCTCGACCGACTTCACGCCGATCTCGCGCGCCAGCTTCTTGGTCGAGACCTGGCGGTCGCCGTGCATCAGCACGATCAGCGGCGCGGCGCGCTCGTCTTGCATCACCAGCGTCTTGATGACCTGGTGTTCGCTCACCCCGAGCTGGCGCGCCGACTCGGCCGTGCCGCCGTGCTCCACATAGTCGTAGGGGTGTTCGCTGAACTCGACGCCGGCTCGCTTGAGCATCTGCGTGGCCGGCGTCTGGCTAACGTGGCTGCTCTTCCTGGCCATCCGTGTTGACGCGCGCGTCGTTCAGCTTGGCTTCTTTTGCTGGCGCTTGGCGCGCGTTTCTTCCTGCAAACGCAAGACGCGACGCTGCACCTTGCCGGTGGTGGTCATCGGCAAAGCGGCCACGAATTCGACTTCTTTCGGGTACTCGTAAGGAGCCAGCTTGCCTTTGACGTGGCGCTGCAAATCGGCAATGAGTGCCGCGTTGCCCAGCGCGCCGTGGGCCAGCACGATGTAGGCCTTGACCAAAGCGCCGCGCGCGGCATCAGGCTTGGGCACCACCGCAGCGTTGGCCACCGCCGGGTGCTTGATGAGGCAGTTCTCGATCTCACTGGGCCCAATGCGGTAGCCCGCTGCCTTGAAGACATCGTCGCTGCGGCCGCGATACCAAAGGTAGCTGTCGTTGTCCATCATGGCCAGGTCGCCAGTGCGGCACCAGCTGTCGGCCGGGTCGCCGTCAAACTTGGCGCGGCTGGCGGCGTCGTTGTGCCAGTAGCCCAGGAAGAACACCGGGTCGGGGTCGCCGTGGATGTCGCGCCGGTGCACGGCCACCTCGCCCACGGTGCCACGGGGTGCCTCGGCACCGGCCTCATCCAGCACGGCCACACGGTGGCCCGGGTAGGCGCGGCCCATGCTGCCGGGCTTGGCCGGCCAGGCGATATGCCGGCGGCCTTGCGCGTCGACATAGGTCGCGCCATTGCCCACCACGTAGTTGATCTCGGTCTGGCCGAACATCTCGTTGACGCCCACACCGAGCTGCTCACGGCACCAATGGAAGACGGCGTCGCCCACCGATTCGCCCGCGCTCATCAGCGCGCGCAGCTGCAAGCGGTACTTCTTGCGCGGCTCGGGCACGGCTTTCATCATCGCCTTCAGCGCCGTGGGGAAGAGAAAACCATGCGTGACGCGGTGGCGCTGCATCAGCTCAAAAGCGACTTCAGGCGAGAAGCGGCCCTGGTAGGCCACGATCTCGCGGCCGAAGTACAGCGTGGGCAAGAGCGCGTCTAAGAGGCCACCCGTCCAGGCCCAGTCGGCCGGGCTCCAGAAAACGCCGCCGGGCTCGGCGCCAAACCAGTTCTGGCTGCACACAAACCCGGTCAGGTTGCCCAGCAGCGCGCGGTGCGGAATGAGCGCGCCTTTGGGCTGGCCGGTGGTGCCGCTGGTGTAGATCAGCAGCGCCGGGTCGTCGGCCAGGGTCACGTGGTTGATGAAGAGATCGCTCTCGCGCGCCAGCGCCTCGCGCCAGGCGATGTCGCCCTCGGCCGCATCGTCCACCGCCAGCAGGTGCTGCAATTTCGGGCAGTTGCGGCGCGCCGCGCGCAGCTTGGGCAGGCAGGTGGCGTCGGCAATGGCCGCGACCGCGCCGCTGTCTTTGAGCCGGTACTCGAGCGCGTCGCCGCCGAAGAGGATCGACAGTGGCATCGCCACGGCGCCGAGCTGGTAGATGGCGATGTGGGC
>JANOJR010000410.1:0-3782 GCA_031418855.1 Rubrivivax sp. | reverse complement strand
CTGCTGTTGGTCGAGCCGCAGGAATTCATCATCGATGGACATGAAGTCAAAGAGCCCGTGGGCATGAGCGGCAGCCGGCTTGAAGTCAAGGTCCACATCGTCACCGGCGCGCAGAGTGCGGCCGAGAACATCGTCAAGTGCGTGCGCCGCTGCGGGCTGGAAGTCGAGCGCCTGGTGCTCAACCCAAGTGCGTCAAGCGCGGCGGTGCTGACCGACGACGAGAAGAGCCTGGGTGTCGCGCTGGTAGACATCGGCGCCGGCACCACCGACGTGCAGATTTACACCGACGGCTCGGTGCGTCACACAGCGGTGATCCCTATCGCGGGGGACCTCATCACCAGCGACATCGCCATGGCCTTGCGCACGCCGACCAAAGACGCCGAAGAGATCAAGGTTGAGTACGGGGTGGCCAAACAACTGCTCGCCGACCCCTCACAGCAGGTGGAAGTGCCGGGCCTGGGGGACCGCACACCTCGGCTGTTATCACGCCAGGCGCTGGCCGGCGTCATCGAGCCGCGTGTCGAGGAAATCTACTCGCTGGTGTTGCAGGTGATTCGCGAGAGTGGCTATGAAGAGCTGCTCTCGAGCGGCATCGTCATCACCGGCGGCTCGGCAGTGATGCCGGGCATGGTGGAGCTGGGCGAAGACATCTTCCTGAAGCCGGTGCGCAAGGGCACGCCCCTGTACCGCGCGGCTTTGTCGGACATGGTGGCCAGCCCGCGTGCAGCCACCGTCATGGGTTTGCTTGAAGAGGCAAAGCTTGCGCGTGCGCGCGGGCAAAAGGCGGCCTTGCAAGCCGGCTCGGTGAAGACCGTGCTGGGGCGCGCCAAGGATTGGTTCTTAGGTAATTTTTGAGATTCACGAAGAAGCCCAGGACTTTTCACGAGGCTTCGTTTTCCTTCCCGTTCGGCAACTGCAACTCACTAGCTAGGAGGCTCACATGCCCATCGAAATGATCGAAGAATTTGACCAAGGCACGCAGATCAAGGTCATCGGCGTTGGCGGTGGCGGCGGCAACGCCGTCGAACACATGATTGGCCAAGGCGTGCTGGGCGTGGAGTTCATCTGCGCCAACACCGACGCACAAGCGCTCAACCGCAGCAATGCGGCCACGCTCGTGCAGCTGGGCACATCAGGTTTGGGAGCAGGCTCCAAACCTGACGTAGGCCGAAGCTCGGCTGAGGACGCGGTGGACCGCATCAAGGCCGCCATCAGCGGCGCGCACATGCTCTTCATCACCGCCGGCATGGGCGGCGGTACCGGCACCGGTGCGGCACCCGTCATCGCACGCGTGGCCAAAGAAATGGGCATCCTGACTGTGGGCGTGGTGACCAAGCCCTTCGACTTTGAAGGCAAGCGCCGTGGCAGCCAGGCTGACCATGGCGTGGCCGAGCTCGAAGCCAACGTCGACAGCCTGATCGTCGTGCTCAACGAAAAGCTGCTCGAAGTCATGGGCGACGACGTGACGCAAGACCAGGCCTTCGCGCATGCCAACGACGTGCTGAAAAACGCGGTGGGCGGCATCAGCGACATCATCCACATCCCGGGTCTGGTGAACGTCGACTTCGAAGACGTGAAGACGGTGATGAGCGAGCCCGGCAAAGCCATGATGGGCACGGCCGTGGCCGGTGGCCCCGACCGCGCGACCAAGGCGGCAGATGCCGCAGTGGCCTGCCCGCTGCTCGAAGGCATTGATCTATCCGGCGCACGCGGCGTGCTGGTCTTGATTGCCGCGAGCAAGGGCACCTTCAAGCTCGCCGAGAGCCGCAACGCGATGAATACGATCCGTCGCTACGCGGCCGACGACGCGCATGTGATTTACGGCACAGCGTATGACGAGACCTTGGGCGACCAGCTGCGCGTGACCGTCATCGCCACCGGCTTGAACAGCGCGCGGCGTCAGGAAACACGCCCGGACACTAACCTCAAAGTGGTGGCCACACAGCCCATGCTGCGCACCGGCACCGACGGCGGCCTGCCCATCGTGAACCAGGTCTTGCAAAGCGGCAACGGTGGCCAGCCAAGCAGCCACCAGCAGATCGACTCGACCTTGATCCCCAGCGTGTGGCGCACCGGGCGCTCGGCCTCAGCCGCCGCGCGTGTGGACGCACTGGCCAGCCACGGCATGGACGAAATCGAGATCCCGGCGTTCTTGCGCAAGCAGGCTGACTGAGTGACTCCCTCCCCCTGCCCAGGGGGAGGGGCAACGCACCATGTGGCTGCTCATCCTTGAAGCCCTGCTCGCGCTGGGCGTGCTCATCTTCATCGTCTGGTGGACGATGTTCTCCGGGCGCAAGAAGGGCGAGCGCGATGACGACGAGCTCTAAGGATGAGAGGTGCTTCGGCTGTCCGGTTGGCTTCGAGGGATGCTCAGTCTGACCAAGTGACAACCTGAAGGGGCGAGCATCGAGTTGCGGCTGGCGATGGACGAGGTGTTCGATCGCGTCGTTGCCGCCTCGGCGTAAGTCCGCGCCGAATGCTGTCAGCCCGGCACGACGAAGAGCCGCTTGCATGGGCTGCGCGTGCTTTTGACGTTAGATAGCAGCCCAACGCCTGCGCGAACTGGGTCTCGCTCCACGTCGTCATTCCAGCCGCCGCAGGTTGCCCACGCGCACCCCCAGCAAGCGCAGCCGTCGCGTCAAGTCCACACGCTTCAAGCACAGCCCGGCGGCCAGGCGGATGGTGCCAGCGTCTTGCGTCGACTCGTCGATGCTCATGTCGCGTGTGACGATCTTGAAATCGTCGAAACGCAGCTTGATGCCAATGGTGCGGCCCACGTAAGCCTTGCGCTGCAAGTCCAGCGCCAGCTGCTCGGCCAGCTCGGTGAACACGCGCCCGAGCTCGCCGCGGTCGCGCTTGGCATGCAGGTCGCGCTCGAAGGTGGTCTCGCGGCTCATCGACACCGGCTCGCTGTGGGTCACCACCGCGCGGTCGTCCACGCCATGCGCGGCGTCATGCAGCCACGCGCCTTGGGTGCGGCCAAAACGTTCGATCAACCAGTGGCGCGGGCAGGCGGCTAACTCGCCAAGTGTGTGCACACCCAGGCTGTCGAGTTTGGCGCCGCCTTTGGGGCCGATGCCGTTGATGCGCCGCACGGGCATGGGCCAGATGCGCTGCGCCAAGTCTTCGTGCGTGATGAGCGACAGGCCGTCGGGCTTGTCGAGTTCGGAGGCGATCTTGGCCAGTAGTTTGTTGGGCGTGATGCCGATCGAGCAGCTCAGCCCCGTGCGGCGTTTGACGTTGTTTTTGATCTCCAGTGCGACCGCGCGCACACCCCCAAAAGGGTCGTGGCCCAGGCTTTCTTGCGCACCGGGCACGGCGCTGAGGTCGATGTAGATCTCATCGATGCCGCGGTCTTCGATCACCGGTGCGACTTCAGCCACGGCCTCTTTGAAGAGGCGCGAATAACGCCGGTATTGATCGAAGTCGACGGGCAGCAGCACGGCCTGCGGCGCCAGCGCGGCGGCCTTCATAAGCCCATGCCCGAGTGCACGCCGTGGTCACGCGCGGCGTAGGTGGCGGTGGTGACGACGCCGCGGCCGGCGTAGTCGCGCAGCACATGGAAGCGCCGCGTGCCGTCGTCTTGCAACACGGGCTGGTGGCGTCGGCCACCGCCGATGACGACGGCGTGGCCGGTAAGTTCGGGGTAACGCAGCAGCTCCACCGAGGCGTAAAACGCGTCCATGTCGAGGTGGGCGATCCAGCGCCGGCCGCTGCTCAGAGACATGCACCGCATGTTAGGCGGCCGCGCGTAGACTGCCGCCACCGCTCTAGCGAAGGGA
>JANOJR010000409.1:0-4056 GCA_031418855.1 Rubrivivax sp. | reverse complement strand
CGCCGAGGTGGCGCGCAAAAAGTTTTTCGCAGAAGGCGATCGACTCGTCGAGGCTCGCGGTGTCCAGGCCATGCGCTTGCCACACCGACTCCGGCGTCTCGACGATGAAGGTCGTGGTCTGGTCGTCGAACTTGTAGACATGGGCCTGGAACCAGCCCTGCTCGGTATCCTCGAAGAGAAAGTTGAAAGCATCGAAGAGCTGGTGCGTGCCGAGCCAAATGAAGCGGTTCGGCCGCGTCACGATATCTGGCTCGAAGACCTCGGCGTATTTTTGCCGGATGCGTGAATTGACGCCGTCGCTGGCGATGACGAGGTCGGCGTCGGGGTAGTCCGCGTCGCTCTCCGCTTCAGTTTCGAACACGAGCTTCACGCCCAGTTCTTCGCAGCGCGCCTGCAGGATATTCAGCAGCTTCTTGCGCCCGATGCCCACGAAGCCGTGGCCGCCGCTGCGCTGCACGCGACCGTGGATGTGCAGCTCGATGTCGTCCCAATGCGCGAAGCTGGCTTCGATGGCGTTGGCGCTCTCAGTGTCCCAGACACGCATGGTGTCCATCGTGGCGTCAGAGAAGACCACGCCCCAGCCGAAGGTGTCGTAGGGCTTGTTGCGCTCGATCACGGTGATCTCGTGCCGCGCGTCCAGCTGCTTCATCAAGAGCGCGAAGTACAAGCCAGCGGGGCCGCCACCGATGCAGACGATCTTCATGAATCCCCATGACCTTGACAGTGGTGCAAGGGAGATATTTTGCTTCTAAATGATTGGGACTTCAACGATATTGGTGCACGTGCCGAGTGACGCCTACCACTTGCAGCCGCTGGTCGATGCGCTCTTGGTGGCGTCCAGCAAGAGCGGCACCACCGCCAAGAGGCCAGCGCCGGCGTAGGCCTGTTTGCAGTCTTTCTTGGCGGCGTTGGCGATGTCTTCGGCGAGCTTGTTCTTGCGCTCGGGTGGGTGCGGCATGAGCTGCAGCACGCCGCGGGAGCCGTCGCGCGCGATCTCGCCGCCACGAGGCCGCGCGAGCTCCAGGTTCAGGCGCGGCGCGCTGGCTGGGGCGGATGGCGCGGTGGCAACGTCGCGGCCCGCGCGTGGGCCAGCGTCGGGGTTGCCGAGGCCGCTTTGCGGTGCGCTTGATGTGGCGGCGCGCGCGCCTTCGGGTGAGGTGGTGACAGCAGTGGCGGTGGTGGCCGCGCCGCTGCTGACCGGACCAAGCGGCGCGGCCATCGCCGCCACACCGGGAATGGCCTGCAGTTGCGGCGCGGCCAGGCTGGGCGCGCGTGGCGGCGCGTCCAGTGCCTGCTGCCTGACTACCGCCGCGGGTGGGGCGGCGGCGAGCGACGGCACGGCCTTGATCACCGGCTCGGGCAGCGCCTGGGGTACCGCCGGTGTTTCGTTCAGCGTGGGCATGACCAAGGCCTCGGTGCGCGCCACGCTTTCACGCGGCAAGGCGCTGGCCGCCGTGGGGGTGGCCCGCAGCGCAGCCAAGGCCGGCAAGGCCTTGAGCTCAACCGGCGGCTCGGCACTCGTGCGCGCGGCGGGTGTGGCCTCGGCGGCGGCGGTTTGCGGCGCCGTCGCAGCGGGCTCGGCAGGTGCCCGCGTGGCGGTCGGCGCGCTTTGCACCATGGCCTGGCGTGCATCGGCCTGCGCCGGCGCCGCGCGTGGAATGTCAGACGGCCGTGACTCGCTGCTGCGCGGTGCCAGGCGCTCGCTCAGTGAAGGCGCGCGCGTGGACGCAGGTGGCGCGGCTTTGGGCTCAGCCGCGAGCGTGGCCGCAGGCAGCGCTGGTGAGGGCTGCACTATGGGCAACGGCGCGCCAGGCAGCACGCGTGCCAAAGGCGCCACCTGGGCGGGCTCCATCGGCGTGGCGCTGGTATCTGCGCGCGGCGCTTGCAGTGGCGGCGCCAGCGCGCCGGGTGCCACTTCGGTGGCGCTCGGGCTCGGTGTCGAACTCCACACACCGACACGCGCCGCGCCGGGGCCGTCGTTGCTGCGTGGTGCTTGCTGCTCGTCGCGCACGGCGCCACCAAAGCGGCTGTCACGCGCCTCACCCACCGGGCCGCTGTAGGCGTTGCGTGGCAGCGCGGCGGCCGCTCCGTGCTCGGCCGGGCCACGCAGCGTGACGTTGATGGCGCCCCAGACCCCTTTACCCAAGCGCGCGCTGCCCCCGGGCGCGTTGCCCACGATGGCCACCAAGAGCGCGTGCACGAGTGCCGCCAAGACGAGGCATTGCACTATGGACGCTTGCGCTGGCGCGTCGGGAATAGCGGCCTGCAGCGGTGGGTTCGCGCGCCAACCCGGGGCACCCGCCATGAACCACGCGACCCAGCGTCGTGCTGATTGCAAGGGAAGCAGCGCAAGCATCGTTTGATGGTAATCGCGCACCTGTGCCGCCATGCCTGCCCGGCACAATGGCCGCCCCCGCGCCTGTCGCATTTCCCCCACCGCCAGCCCTGTGCAAACCATGACCACGCCTCTCAGCGATTTCGGCCTCATCGGCCTGGCCGTGATGGGCCAAAACCTCGTGCTCAACGTGGAAAGCCGCGGCTTCACGGTGAGCGTCTACAACCGCACGCCCGCCGTCACCGACGAGTTCGTGGCCGCCCACCCGGGCAAGAAACTGCGCGGCGCGCAGACACTGCAAGACTTTGTGGCGAGCCTGGCGCAGCCGCGCAAGGTGATGTTGATGGTCAAGGCCGGCGCAGCGGTTGACGCCGTGATCGAGCAGCTAACGCCGCTCTTGAGCGCGGGCGACATTGTCATCGACGGTGGCAACAGCCTCTACCGCGACACCGAACGGCGTGACGCCGAACTCGCCGCACGAGGCCTGCGCTTCGTCGGCGCTGGCGTCTCGGGCGGCGAAGAAGGCGCGCGCAAAGGCCCGGCCATCATGCCCGGCGGCCCGGCCAGCACCTGGGCCGTGATGCGCCCCATCTTCGAGAGCATTGCGGCCAAGGTCGACGGCCAGCCCTGCGTGATGCACATCGGGCCGGGAGGTGCTGGCCACTACGTGAAGATGGTGCACAACGGCATCGAGTACGGCGACATGCAGCTCATCTGCGAGGCCTACGCGCTCTTGCAGGCCGCGGGCATGACGGCGCCCGAGATGGCCGAGGTGTTCGCGCGCTGGAACGAAGGCGAGCTGCAGAGCTACCTGATCCAGATCACCGCCGAAGCCTTGAAGCAAGTCGACCCCGAGAGCGGCCGGCCGCTGGTCGACATGATCCTGGACAAGGCCGGGCAAAAAGGCACGGGCCAGTGGACGCTTTTGAACGCGGCGGAAAACGCCGTCGTCATCAGCACCATCAACGCGGCGGTGGAAGCGCGTGTGCTGTCGTCACAAAAAGCGCAGCGTGTGGTCATGAGCACGCTGCTGCACGGGCCGGCGGCAGGTGCCATCACCATGGAGCGCGCCACGCTCATCGCCAAAGTGCACGACGCGCTGTATGCGTCCAAAATTGTCAGCTACGCTCAAGGGTTAGCACTCATGGCCACCATGAGCGAAGCCAAAGGCTGGGCGCTGGACCTGGGTGGCATTGCCTCCATCTGGCGCGGCGGCTGCATCATCCGCGCGCGCTTCTTGAACCGCATCACCGAGGCCTACCGCGCCGAGCCCGAGCTGGCGCACCTGATGCTGGCGCCCTTCTTCCGCGAGGTACTCAACCGCACGCAGCTTGCCTGGCGCGAAGTTGTGGCCCTGGCCGTGACGCAAGGCGTGGCGGTGCCGGCCTTCAGCGCGTCACTGGCCTACTACGACAGCCTGCGCGCCGCGCGCTTGCCCGCCAATTTGCTGCAAGCCCAGCGCGACTTCTTCGGCGCGCACACCTACGAGCGCGTGGACAAGCCGGCCGGGCAGTGGTTTCACACGGCGTGGCCGGAGGTGATTGAGGGATGAGAATTGAGGCGAAGTACACCTGCGGAGCCTAACCCCATGAGTGACCTGACAG
Organism: Rubrivivax sp.; assembly: GCA_031418855.1. Lineage (GTDB taxonomy): Bacteria > Pseudomonadota > Gammaproteobacteria > Burkholderiales > Burkholderiaceae_C > Rubrivivax. Next base: position 117 of record JANOJR010000409.1, on the reverse strand, counting down.
CGTTCATCGACCAAGCCTGGCAAGACCACGGCGACGATCCCCGTGGCGTGGCCGACCGGCTGCCGCAAGCGCTGGCGCTGGTGGCCGACGACAACGGGCTGCTCGGGCTCATCGGCC
>JANOJR010000408.1:0-5573 GCA_031418855.1 Rubrivivax sp. | reverse complement strand
GCCACAGCCAAGAAGCCCAGGGGTGTAAGGCCATAGGCCATGTCGAGCACCTGGCGCATCGCCGGTATCCGGTCGGCCAGCGCCAGGAAGGTCGGTCCGAAGGTCAAGCCCGCGAGATGGTCGAAGCGCAGCGCCAGAAGGTCCAAAGTGTGCGGATGCAGCGTCGCCGTGAGGCTCAGTGCGGCCTGTGGAACCAGCATGAAGAGCACCGCGAGCAGCATCAGCCAGCGCAGCCTCACCTCGAATGCATTGTTGGACCGCCAAGGCCCCAGTGCGCGCCAAAGCATGGCAATGACGCAGGGCAAGGATAGGCTCGTGGCCAGGAACATCGGCATCGGAAAGCCTGCAGGGTCGCTCCAGCTCATAGCCACCGATTCGTGCAGCAGCGCCCAGAGGGCGGCGGTCGTCAGCACCCAGCCGGCAATCACGGCCCGCTGTGCCCGCAGGCTGGGTTTCGATCCCCAGAACAACACAGACAAGACGATCGTGTAACCGTGAAACGCGAAAAAGAAATCCTTCACAGTGGCCCGGCCTGCGGCGATCGCGAAGGCTTGGCCCGGCCAATTATTCAGACCCAACGTGGCGCCGATCAGCAACCCGGCAAGGCCTACGGCGAACACGATCGCAGCCAGTCGAGCGTCGGCAATGAGTGGGTCGCGGTGGGTCGGCATCATGAGAAGCTTGGCAGCAAGGCAGCGCGTGAACGCAGCAAAAAGGGCCTCCGATGGAGGCCCTTTTCAGGGATTGAGCCCGCGAAGTTAGGTCACTTGCAGCTGGCGGGGCGGTACTTGACGTCGATCGTGCCGCTGCAAACCCAGCTCACCTGGCCGGTCGCTGAACTGTACGTGCCGGTTAGCGTGATCAGGCCGCTAGACATTGCGGGCTCTGCAGCCGTCGCGGTGGCAGTGATCATGCCAGACGCGTAGCCAACGCTTGCCACATAGGTGGACGATTGGGTCTGAACGTCAAGGACGGCCGGCAGCGAGCCGGTCACTTGCGCGCTTTCCGCCACCGTGTTCTTCGCCGAACTCGCCGCCAAAATCACTTCAGAAACCTTGGCCTTAACCGTGTAGTCACGGTAAGCCGGCAAAGCCACTGCGGCCAGGATGCCGATGATGGCGACGACGATCATCAGTTCGATCAGGGTAAAGCCGGCTTGGGCGCGACGTTGAATTCGATTCATGTGGGAACTCCTTGAGGGTCAGGTGAACAGGTGGGGACGTACGCTGGCAATGAATGCAGATGCCGTGCCAGCCAGAAACCGCGACAAAACACACGCGTTGACGACCCAACCACCTCGCCTAGCGCCCTGAAGTGACAGTTCCCGTCAGCTCGGCCGCCCCAGAGCGCCCATGCCGACGCACAGCGTCACCTGTAAGCACCGCCGCCCTCAATCAATCCGAATCACCTGCCCCGACACCATCGCCTTGATGCGATGCGGCGCCACCTGCGCGGCGATCTCCGACATCACCGCATCGACTTCGCCGGGCTTGATGTGGGTCACTCCGTAAGCGGCTCGATGGCCTCGGCGATGAGGCGGCGGGCCGTGGCTTCCAGCGCGTCGTACCCGACGTCCATCGACCGCAGTAATCCCAGGGAGCAGGTGCGCACGGCCTCATTCAAGTCATCGCGTGAGCCCAGCAACGCCACCAAGCCGAGGCCGATTCGGGCCCTCAGGTCTGCGGCTCGCTGCGGATAGCGCGCGCTCAGCGCGTCGCGCCAGGTCTCGGACCATTGCTCCATCGCGTCGCGATCTTGTTCAAGGCTCAGGTACGCCAAGGCCAGGACGCGCCCGAGATCCTTGTTTGCACGCTTGACCGGGGTCGCCCCGAAAAACCCCCCGCTGATGGCCGCCGCCCCGATCGTCGGGTGGTGCAACAGGTTTGCCAGCGCCATCATGTCCGGTCGGACGTAGCGCAGGCCCCATGGGGTGTTCAAGGGCGCCTGTTCGGCCAGACCGAGGAAGCCGAAACTGCAAAGCGCGAAGTGCCCTGCCCGGGTCTCAACCCGGTCGAGTTTCCTGATCAATGCCCCATCACTGTCGGCACCGGGCGCGCTCATCAGTTCAAGGAACCATTGCGCGTGGTGCGGTGGCTTCAGCCTTACGAGGGGCAGCTTGTCGTCCGGCGTCGTGGCGTCTCCTGGCTCGCCGAACTCGCCTTCCCGTCGCACGGTCCAGTCAGCGGCCAGCAGCGTCTCGGTGACCTCTCGCGCCGCTGCGGCAGCCATAGCGTGAGGCGTGAACATGGCGTCGACATCCTTCGTGCGGATGGCTTTGCTGCGGTCGTTGCCGAAGAAGTGATAGCCGGCGGCCAGGCTGCCGATGATGATCACGTTGGCGCGGCAGGCCTCGGGTATGGCCCGCGCCACCTGTTCCATGACCTGAGCCGGTGTGAGTTCGTTGTGGTCTGGGTTTGGCATGTCAGCCCGCGGGTTTGGAGCGCCGGCGGATGAGAGCCTCCAGCATTTGATTGGCTGGCTCGTACAGTTTCATGTCGACCATGGCCACCAAGCATTCGAGTGGGTCGGCGCGTAGGCGGCCGTCGATGGCTTCGAACTGTTTTTCCGACCGCAGCGGCAATAGGTGAACTGCCAGCACAGGGTAGGGTGCATCGTCGACGCGCACCAATCCGGCGTCGAGCTTGTGAACGAAGGCAAGGTCCTCGCGACCTGGCTCGGTCGCGATGCACAGGTCCAGGCGCGGCGGACTTGTGATGTCCAGATCGGGGAAGTGCTGGAGGGCGCCCAACACGCCTGAAACGGCGACCCGCTGCTTCGTTGCCTTCGGCAGGCGCTCCGCCATCTCATGCGGGCCGCGGGCATGTCGGCTTGGATCGATGTACCTTGCAATCTTGCGCGCCTTGCTGGTGCCCAGCAGCCAGCGCGGCCACTCGTCGCGCGGGAATCCTTTGAGTTCGACGCTCCGATCACTCAATCGGTGCAGCACGCCTTGCTTCTTCAGTGCTTCGAGGCCCGCAGCGACGGTGGGGTGGCTGGCTCCGACGGCCTCCTGGATGTCCTTCACCATGACCGGGCCCTTGTCGGCCAGCCAGGACCTGAGCATGTAGGCGAATACGTCGAGCTGCGTGCCGCCTGGCGAGCGCCTGCGCGCGCTGGCAGCCTTGTGTACAGCCTTCGTCACAACTTCCTTGAGCGCGGACGGAAGGCTGGGTTCGAGAAGCACGTTCGCACCGGACCTGTCACAGCGGCCCACGTGCAGCCGGGTCGCCAGGTCGGGCCTGATGACCTTGCGCATCTGCACCAGCTGGCGTTGAAGCCGCTCCTGGGTCACCCTCTCGCTGGCGATCGCGCACAAGGCTTGAGCGTCAATGGGCTCATGATCCAGGTGCAGGGCCAGATTCAACAGCTTTCCCTGCATATCCCTCAGGCCCGGCCCGGAGGCGATCTCTATCAGCCACGTGCCCGACTGGCTGTTGACCCAGCGCACATAGGGCTGCGGTGCGTGGCGGTGCTTCGAGGACGGGGTGCCGTCAGGCTGAAAGCTGGTCAGGGGCATGAATGAAGGTCGCATCTACATATCAAGATGCCACTTTAACTTACCCTTAAACCCAAGAGGCAACTCGATATCTAGTGGCGAGTATTTAGTTGCGAGCGGCCTCGGCTTTGCTGAGCCGAAGCGGCCGCGCTCAGTGCACCCGAATCACCTGCCCCGACACCATCGCCTTGATGCGATGCGGCGAAACCTGCGCAGCGATCTCCGACATCACCGCGTCGACATCACCGGGCTTGATGTGGGTGATGAGCACGTCGACGGGTGCGGCGAGCTGCGCCAGCTCCGCTGCCAGCAGCGACGGGCACAGGTGGCGGCTGATGCGCGCGAGGTCGAGCTCGTCGTCGCTGAACGCGGTCTCGATCACCAGGCTGTGGATCGGCATGGTGGCCAGCCGCGCCCACAGCGCTGGGTTGGGGCCAGTGTCGCCTGTGAAGACCCAGGCGCCGCTGGTGGAGCCCGCCACGCTGGCGGCATAGCCCACGGCAGGCACGGTGTGCGCGGCGGGCAGCACTTCGATGCGCCGGGCGCCCAACTCGACGACGTCGCCCACCGCCAGGGCCTGGAAGGCCAAGACGGGATGCTCGACGCTGGGCAGCCGTGTGAAGTCGGGCCAGATGATGCCGTTGAAGATGTGCGTCTTGAGTGCGGCCAAGGTGCTGGCCAGCGCATGCACCTGCACCGGCGGGCGCCGCAACGCGTCGCGTCGGCGCGTCACGCTGTCGGCCAAAAGGCCGATGGCCAGCACATGGTCAAGGTGCGAGTGGCTGATGAAGATGTGGTCGATGCGCACCATCTCGTCCAGGCTGAGCTCGCCCACACCCGTGCCGGCGTCGACGAGCACGTCGTCGTCGATGAGGAAGGACGTGGTGCGGCACCCTGCGGCGATGGAGCCGGAGCACCCGAGGACCCGGATTTGCATGAAGTGGGGGTGGCTCGGCCGCTACGCTGAGCCGAACGCGAGGAGAGCGCAAAGAGAGCGCGATGCTGCGCGGACTGCCCTGGCCGCGCAAGCCAGCGCGCACGTTTTTCAGCGTGCAAAGCCAGGCCTTGGGGCAGCATTCCGTGCCATGCGTGACGGCGGTCACGCTTGGCGCCGAGGCTCAGCCCGGCGCCGCTGCCACCGCCGCGTCAGCGGAAGATGAACTGCATCTGCGTGCCGGCGAGTTCGATGACGTCGCCATTGCGCAGGGGGATCGAGTCACTGGTCAGCGGGATGCCGTTGACGCTGGGCCGCGAGTTGCCTTCGACATGCGCGAAGGCGTAGCCGCTGGGGCGCTTGGTGATCGACGCCACCTGCACGCCGGGTTTGCCCACAGTGGTGACGACCTTCGTCAGCGTGACCTCGCGCCCTGCGGCGGCGCCGTTGAGCACCTTGATCATGGCCGGCTGTGCTGCCATCAGCGGCGGCGTGGCCTGCAACGCGCCGAAGCCGGAGTGCGGGCGTTGCGCGTCGGCGCCCATGCTGCCGGGCATGGCGCCGGGCCGCATGAGCATGGTTTTTTCGTAGTCCTGGCCGTCATCGACCAGGAACTTGATCTTGTACTTGCCGATTTCGACGGTGTCGTTGTGTTGCAGCAGTTGCTTCTTGACGGCTTTGCCGTTGATGTAGGTGCCGTTGGTGCTGTTGAGGTCTTCGATGAAGACGTCAGCGCCGACCATTTGCAGCACCGCGTGCTCGCCGCTGACGGCCAGGTTGTCGATCACGATGTCGTTGTACGGGCGCCGGCCAAGCGTCGTTTTGTCCTTGGTGACCTGGACTTCTTTGATCACCACGCCGTCGAGCGATACCACCAGCTTGCCCATGCTCACCCCTGCACCGCAGACACGCGACTATGCCCAGTCACCCGCCTCACGCCGCGCTCCTCAGCCCATTGTTCTAGCCTCAGTGTCTGCCCCGGCAAGGCTTGAGCGCTCATCGCTGAGCCTCACGCTTGAAGGGCCACCAAGACCTCGTCGCCACCGGCGCGCCCCCAGGAGCGCGCGCCAAAACGACCGCGATATTATCCTTTCCACCCGCCTCGTTGGCCGCATCCACCAGTGCTTTGGCGGCCGCATCCAA
>JANOJR010000407.1:0-1674 GCA_031418855.1 Rubrivivax sp. | reverse complement strand
GGCTGGTGTTGAAGCCGCCGGCGCCGCCGCCATGGGAGGAGCTGGCGATGTAGTAGCGGCGCACGTTGGCGGGCACGGGGATGTCTTGCGCGGCGTCGGTGCCCACCCATTCCGGCGTGAGCTTCAGCGCCCAGACCTCGGCCGAGCCGAAGTGCTCAATCACCTTCGGGCAGGTGCTGCTGATGGTGCAACGGTCCAGGATGCTCGCTGGCGGCAGACCGCGCACGGTGTCGGGGTGCTTGACCCACCACTGCGGGCCCTCACTGCCGGCCTGGTAGAGCTCCAACACACCGTCGGGCTGGGCCCAGCGGAAGTTCAAGGCAATGCGCCGGCCGGCGATGATGGGCCACATGCCGTCGTGCACGCGGCGGCCGTTTTCAGCTTGGTTGAAGTCCATGTGCAACCAGCCGCGCAAGAAGTTGCCCGACTGCGAGTTGCCGCGTGCAATGCTGTGCGTGATGCGGCTGGCGAAGGGGTTGCCCGCGCCCGTATCGTCGGTATGCGAGGTCCTCAGGAAATGCGCGATGTCTCGCCAGGCGGCAAAACCCACGCCCAACACAAGCGGGTCTTTGGCGCGGTAGCTCACCATGTAGAGCTTGGCCGCGTCGAAGCCACCGCGCACGCAGATTTGCGTCGGGTCGGGCGTGCCTGGGAAGGGTACCGTGGCACTGCACGAAGCCCAGGCCCAGTCGGCGCTTGGCACCACCACCTCACCCAGCGCCGTGCCGTTTTGCAACTCGCCGGTGCGCGTCACCAGCTTGGCCTGCGTGGTGTCCAGCGTTTGCGGCAAGTAGGGCACTGGGTTGGTCTGCACGATCAGCCGCTGCGAGGCTGGGCCCGAGCGGTTGACGATGCGGCCAAAGACGTTGCCCGTCACCGTGCTGCCGTCGGCGTTCTTCGCCACCGGCACCTGCACGAAGTGGCGGCCGCCGACGAGCATGGTGCTGCGCACGGCCGTGCCGTTGTTGGCGTCGATCGCCGCGTTGTCGCCTTGCCAGCCGCTGGCCAGGCCGATGTCACCCAAGTTGCGCTCGGCCAGACCGATGGTGATGGGCGAGCCGCGGTTGGGCACGTCGTGCCACAGCAGCCCGCTGGCCTGCACCATGTTCACCGGCTTGGTGAGCACAAAGCTGGCGACGTAGCGCACCTTGCCGTCGGCGTCTTTGCCGAGCTCAATGTCTTGAATGAGCGCGTTGCGCGGGTCACGCGGATCGAGCTCGCCGAAGACGCGGCCCGAGAGCTGTTCGTAGTCGACGGTCTGGCCGGCCAATGCGGCCAGCGGCTTGACGTCGTCGATGACGTAGCGCGTCACACGTGCCTGCGCCTCGGGCGAGGTGGCCAGCAGGCACGCCGAGGCGGCCAGCGCCAGTAAGTTTGTCGAGTGCGTCGAGCGTGATTGGGGCGGCAATACGTTGGTCATGGCTGGCTCCTGATGATCACTTGCGGGCGGCCCAAGCATCGGCGCGCTGTCCATACCGCGTCGACCCGGGTTTACCCAGTTCCGGCTCGCAGGGTGGGACGATGAGGGGCATCGCGCGGCGCGCACCGTCAGCCCACCGCCCCCTGCGTATTCACATACAGCGCATACACCGAGTGCCCGCAGGCCATGAAGAGACGGTTGCGGTGAAGACCACCGAAGCAGACGTTGGCGCAGCGCTCGGGCAGGTGGATGTG
>JANOJR010000406.1:0-1779 GCA_031418855.1 Rubrivivax sp. | reverse complement strand
CCTTGCGGCCCACGGCGTTCAGGTCAGCCCAGGCGTCCTCCGAGAACGGCTTGGTGATGCGCGGATGTTCGGCCACGCGGGTGACTTTCATCTCGAAGCCGAAATCGACCTCGGCAAAGCTGGCGACACCGCTGATCGGGGCGGCGTTGCGATAATGCGGCGTGGCGGCAAGCGGGATATGCGACTCGCCCGTCAGCAGGCCCGAGGTCGGGTCCATACCGATCCAGCCCGCGCCGGGCAGGTAGACCTCGCACCAGGCGTGCAGGTCGGTGAAGTCGACCTCGGTGCCCGAGGGCCCGTCAAGCGACTTGACGTCGGCCTTGAGCTGGATGAGGTAGCCCGAGACGAAGCGCGCGGCCATGCCCAAGTGGCGAAAGAGCTGCACCAGGAGCCAGCCTGAATCGCGGCAGCTGCCGCTGGCGTTGCTGAGCGTCACCTCGGGCGTCTGCACGCCTGGCTCCATGCGAATGAGGTACTTGATGTCTTTCTGCAAGCGCTGATTCAGGCCGACGATGAAGTCGATGGTTCGCTGCTCTTTGCGCGACACGCTCTCGACAAAGGCCTTGAAGAGCGGCGTGGCTTCATCTTTGGCGAGGTAAGGCGCCAAGTCATGCGCTAACTCGGGCGCGTAGGTGAAGGGGTAGTTCTCGGCCTCGGGCTCCAGGAAGAAGTCAAACGGGTTGTAGACCGACATCTCGGCCACCAGGTCCACCGTCACCTTGAATTCGCGCGTGGGCTCGGGGAAGACCAGCCGCGCCAGGTGGTTGGCGAAGGGGTCTTGCTGCCAGTTGACGAAGTGATCAGTCGGCTCGATGCGCAGTGAATAGCTCAGGATGGGCGTGCGGCAATGCGGCGCCGGGCGCAGACGCACGATTTGCGGGCCAAGCGCCACGCGGCGGTCGTAGCGGTAATGGGTGACGTGGTTCAGCGCGACATGGATGGGCACAACAGGTCTCCTCGGTGGTTCACGGCGCTGACATACAAGTTCTGTGCCACGCGGGCGTGGCCCGATGCCAGGCACGGCGCTGACCGGGCGATGATGCCAGCAACGGCGGGTGGCTCGCGTCGCCTCGCGATGGTCCGAAGGGCCTGGTGTGGCCGGTGATGGCGCTTGGGCGCTGCGCTGGACGCGACGGCTCCACAGCAGGGTTGTCGTCGCAGCCGGGCTGGGGGTGGCCCGGCGAAGTGCATAAGCATTCCATAAACGTAGCCGGGCCATCCCCACGCCGAGGCTTCGCGCTCAGTTTGCCCTAGCACGACCAGCCATCAAAGCCTCACGAGCGGCCTCGTTGACCGTCGCCCTCACTGCAAGCGCGCCGCCTCAGCCTCCATGCGCGACACCAGCGCGTCCATCTGCTCGACCACGGCCTGCACGGTGGCGCGCTGTGTCAGGTCGACGCCGGCCTTCTGCAGCTGCGCCATCGGGTGATCATTGCCACCGCTCTTCAGCAGCGTTAGGTAGCGCTCTGTGGCCTGTGCGCGCTCAGCGGCGCTGCCGGTGTTCATCGCCTTGAAGAGTTGCGCCGATGAGGCGAAGCAAGTCGCGTACTGGAATACGTAGTACGGCGTATCGAAGAAGTGCGCAATGCGTGCCCAGGTGAACTTGTAGAAGTCGTCGACCGTCAGCGCGTCGCCGTAGTAAGTCTTCAGCAGGCCGAGGTAGATGTTGTTCAGCACCTCGGTGGTGACGGGCTTGCCCTGTTCGACGAGGCGGTGCGCTTGCAGCTCGAAGTCGGCAAACATCACCTGCGTGTAGAAGGTGTTGACGATGGCCTGCAC
>JANOJR010000405.1:0-6544 GCA_031418855.1 Rubrivivax sp. | reverse complement strand
CCGCCGAAGCGCTGGAAGACTTCCACATGCGGGTCGATTTCACGCACGCCCAGGCTGCAACCTTTGACGTCGTTTTCGACCCGCGCCACGCCAAAGCGCGCCAAGAGGCCGGGCACCAGCATGACTGAGGAGCGCATCTCTTCGGGCAGCCGGTGCAGACCCACGTCGAAGTGCGTGTCGCGGTGGTGTACGTCGAGAATGCCGCTGGTGAAGTCGACTGCGACCTCGCTGCCGAGCAAACGGAAGATCTCCAGGATCTTCTTCACGTCGGTGATTTCGGTGATGCCGCGCAAGCGCACCGGCTCGCGCGTCAGCAGCGTGGCGCACAGGATCGGCAATACGGCGTTCTTGTTCGCCGAAGGGACGATCTGCCCACGCAGGGGCGTGCCGCCGTGGACGATCAGGTCCGCCACTTAGAGCACCTCAGAGGCGTAGTCGGCCAAGCGCGAACGCTCACCGCGCGCCAGTGCCAGGTGGCCACCGTGCGGCCAGCCTTTGAAGCGGTCGACCGCGTAGGTCAGGCCCGAGCTGCCTTCGGTGAGGTAGGGCGTATCTATCTGCGCCAGGTTACCCAGGCAGACGATCTTGGTGCCCGGCCCGGCGCGCGTGATCAGCGTCTTCATCTGCTTCGGGGTGAGGTTCTGCGCTTCGTCGATCAACACGTACTTGTTGAGGAAGGTGCGCCCGCGCATGAAGTTCAGGCTCTTGATCTTGATCTTGCTGCGCACCAGGTCGTTGGTGGCAGCGCGGCCCCATTCGCCCGCACTCGTGTCACCACGCGCCAGCACTTCAAGGTTGTCGTCGAGCGCGCCCATCCAGGGGCCCATCTTCTCTTCTTCGTTGCCGGGAAGGAAGCCGATGTCGTCACCCACGGGCACGGTGACGCGGGTGACGATGATCTCGCTGTAGCGGCGGTCGTCGAGCACCTGGGCCAGGCCGGCGGCCAGGGTCATCAGCGTCTTGCCCGAGCCTGCGGTGCCGGTCAGCGTGATGAAGTCGCAATCCGGGTCCATCAGCAAATTCAGCGCAAAGTTCTGCTCGCGGTTGCGCGCCATCACACCCCACACGGCGTTCTTGCCGTGGGTGTAGTCGCGCAGGGTCTTGAGCACGGCGGTCTTGCCGGTGATCTCGGTCACACGCGCGTACAGCGCGGCCGCGCCCGGGGTTTCGAGGTAGACGAACTGGTTGATCATCAGCGCCGGCACCAGTGGCCCGCTGATGCGATAAAAGGTGTGGCCGCCTTGCTGCCAGCTCTCCATCGTCTTGCCGTGGCGCTCCCAGAAGTCCGCCGGCAAGGCCAGCACGCCGGTGTAGAGCAGGTCGCCGTCTTCCAGCGTCTTGTCGTTGAAATAGTCTTCGGCGGGCAGGCCCAGGGCGCGCGCCTTGACGCGCATGTTGATGTCCTTGGACACCAGCACCACGTCACGCTCCTTATGCTCTTCACGCAGGCTTTGCACCACGCCGAGGATCTGGTTGTCGGCCTTGCCTTGGGGCAAGCCATCGGGCAGCTTGAAGTTGAGCAGCGTGGTTTGAAAGTACAGCTTGCCGCCGGCTTCGCGATGGCCGGTCTTGCCCAGAGGAATGCCGACCTTGGGGTCGGGGTTGCCGTTCTTGTCGTTGAAGCTGGCCAGGTTGTCGAGCTCGCGGCTGACCTGGCGCGCGTTGCGCGCCACTTCGCTCATGCCCTTCTTGTGGTTGTCCAGCTCTTCCAGCGTGATCATCGGCAAGAAGACGTCGTGCTCTTCGAAGCGAAAGAGCGACATCGGGTCGTGCATCAGCACGTTGGTGTCGAGCACAAACAGCTTGGCCGGGCCGTCGGACTTGGGCCGCGTGCGGGTGCGCAGTGCGCTCTTGGCGGGCGACAGGTCGCGCAGCGGTGCGCTCGAACTTGGCATGGGCGTTGGCTTGACGGTCTTTGGCGCGGCCAGCGCCGTCGAGCCGTCGTGCAAATGCAGCGACGACTCGATCGCCGCGTCGCGCTCTGGCGGCGACTTCTGCGCGCGCTTTTCGGCTCGCGGCGCGGCTTGAATTTCATAGGCCGCGGGGTCAAGCAAGGCGGCTTTTTTCGAGGGCGGCTTGGGCAGTGGCATCGTAAGGGTGGGGTTCAGAAAGAGAAAAGCCGCAACTCCGTTCCAGCGGAATGTGCGGCTTGCGGGGGCATGGTGAAGCGGCTGCTGCGCCGCTTTTTGATGGCGAGGCGTGATCTCAGGCTGCCTTCTTGAGCGCCTTCACAGCCTTCAGCACTTCGTCGACATGGCCGGCGACCTTGATGCCGCGCCATTCGCCGCGCATCACGCCGTGCGCGTCCATCAAGAAGGTGCTGCGCTCAATGCCCTTGACCTTCTTGCCGTACATGATCTTGTTTTTCACCACGCCAAACATGTGGCAGAGCTTTTCTTCGGTATCGGCAATCAACTCGAAGGGCAGCTCTAAGGCTTGCTTGAATTTGTCGTGCGAGACAAGGTTGTCGCGCGAGACGCCAAAGACGACCGAGCCGGCTTTGAGGAAATCTTTGTGGCGGTCACGGAACTGCATCGCTTCGGTGGTGCACCCTGGTGTGCCATCCTTGGGGTAGAAGTACAACACCACGGCATGACCCAGGTGTGACTGCGGGGTGAACTTCACGCCGCCAGTGGCCAGCGCTTCGAATTCCGGGAGGGATTTATTGACAGCAGGGGTCATGGGCAATGGAGTCTCGGAATGGGTAGCCAGCACAGGCGCGCCACGAAGGCGCGTGGCTTCATTATAAATCCACGGCACAAAGCGTCGCCGCAGCCTTCGTTGCTCAGGCGCTCGGCGCGTCTTCGTCTTCGATGAGGAAAGCGCCCAACACCGAGCGCCCCTCATTGGCCAAGACGTTGTAGGTACGGCTGGCAGCGCCCAGGTCCATGCTCTCAACACCGATGCGCTGCGCATAGAGCGCGCGTAGCAGGGCAGGTGCCGGAAAGCGCAAGCGCGTGCCCGTGCCCAGGATCACCACCTCGGGCGCCATCGCTGCGATCAGCTCGAAGTGCGCGGGCGTGAGCGCCGCAAACGAGGCCACGTTCCAGTCCATCACCTCACCGCGCCAGGGCACCAGCAGGCTGCGTGCGTAGGGCCGCGCGCCGACCCACACACGCGCGGCCTCGTGGCGGGTGATGACGTTGACGCCGTCTAGCGTGTCGGGCTGGAACTTCATGAGGGGATAATTCTAAATTCGCCCTCACGCAACTGCCTTCCGGAGCCCCGATCTTGACCCTCAAGCCCATTGCCAAATCGAGCAAGCTCGCCAATGTGGGCTATGACATTCGCGGCCCCGTGCTCGACAAAGCACGCCAGATGGAGGAAGAGGGCCACCGCATCATCAAGCTCAACATCGGCAACATTGCGGCCTTTGGCATCATGCCGCCCGATGAGATCGTGCAGGACATGATCCGCAGCCTGCCCGAAGCGGCCGGCTACACCGATAGCAAAGGCCTCTTCGCGCCGCGCAAAGCGGTGATGCATTACTGCCAGGAAAAGAAGATTGCCGGCGTGACGGTGGACGATGTCTACCTGGGCAACGGTGCCTCCGAGCTCATCGCCATCAGCATGAACGCGCTGCTGGACACCGGCGACGAAGTGCTCATCCCCATGCCCGACTACCCGCTCTACACGGCGGTGGTCTCGCTCTCCAGCGGCACGCCCGTGCACTACCGCTGCGACGAAGGCTCGGGCTGGTTGCCTGACTTGGACGACATCCGCGCCAAGGTCACGCCCAATACCCGCGCCATCGTCGTCATCAACCCCAACAACCCCACGGGCACGCTGTACCCCACCGAAGTCTTGCTCGGCATCGTCGAGATCGCGCGCCAGCACCAGCTCATCGTCTTTGCCGATGAGATTTACGACAAGACGCTGTACGACGGCCAGGTGCACACCAGCATCGCCTCCCTCGCCGACGACGTGCTCTTTGTCACCTTCAACGGCCTGAGCAAGAACTACCGCGCTTGTGGCTACCGCGCCGGCTGGATGGTGGTGTCGGGTGACAAGCGCCATGCGCGCGACTACATCGAAGGGCTAAACATGCTGGCGTCGATGCGCCTGTGCGCCAACACGCCCGGGCAGTTGGCGATCCAGACCGCGCTGGGCGGCTACCAGAGCATCAAAGACCTGGTGGCGCCCACCGGCAGGCTGTGCCGCCAGCGCGACTTGGCCTACGAGTTGTTGACGCAGATTCCTGGCGTGACCGTGGTCAAGCCCAAGGCGGCGCTGTACATGTTCCCGCGCCTGGACCCGAAGATGTACCCGATCGAAAACGACCAGCAGTTTGCCTACGAGCTGCTGGCCGAAGAGAAGGTGCTGATCGTGCAGGGCACGGGCTTTAACTGGCCGACACCTGATCACTTCCGCATCGTCTTCTTGCCCAACGTCGATGACCTCACCGAGGCCATCGGCCGCATCGAACGCTTTCTATCGAACTACCGCAAACGTCACCACGCATGAGCATGAAACCGATCCAAGTCGGCCTATTGGGCATAGGCACCGTAGGCAGCGGCACGTTCAATGTGCTGAAACGCAACCAGGCGGAAATTCGCCGCCGCGCAGGGCGCGGCATTGAGATCTCCATGGTGGCCGACCTGGACGTCGCGCGCGCACGCGCCGTCGTCGGGCCTGAAGTGCAGGTCGTGGCCGACGCGCGCGCCGTCATCAAGAACCCCGACATCGACATCGTGGTCGAGCTCATCGGCGGCTACGGCATCGCGCGCACGCTGATGCTCGAAGCCATCGCCGCCGGCAAGCATGTCGTCACCGCCAACAAGGCTTTGCTGGCGGTACATGGCAGCGAGATCTTCGCGGCGGCCAGTGAGCGCGGTGTGGTGGTGGCGTTTGAAGCGGCGGTGGCCGGTGGCATCCCCATCATCAAGGCGCTGCGTGAAGGGCTCACGGCGAATCGCATCGAGTGGATCGCCGGCATCATCAACGGCACCACGAATTTCATCCTGTCGGAGATGCGCAGCAAAGGCCTGGATTTCGCTAGCGTGCTCAAGCAAGCGCAGATGCTGGGCTACGCCGAGGCCGACCCGACGTTTGACATCGAAGGGGTGGACGCCGCGCACAAGGCCACGATCATGTCGGCCATCGCTTTTGGCGTGCCGGTGCAGTTCGACAAAGCCTACGTCGAAGGCATCACCGCGCTGCAAGCCACCGACATCCGCTACGCCGAGCAGCTGGGCTACCGCATCAAGCTGCTGGGCATCACCAAGCGTCGGCAAGAAGGGATCGAGCTGCGCGTACATCCCACGTTAGTCCCCGCCTCCCGCCTCATCGCCAGCGTGGAAGGCGCCATGAACGCGGTGATGGTGCAGGGCGACGCGGTGGGCACCACCATGTACTACGGCAAAGGCGCCGGCGCCGAGCCCACGGCCAGCGCCGTGGTGGCCGACCTGGTCGACATCACGCGGCTGCACACCGCCGACCCCGACCACCGCGTGCCGCACCTGGCCTTCCAGCCGGGCGCCATGCAAGACACGCCGATCCTGCACATCGACGAGGTGGTGACCGCCTTCTATCTGCGGCTGCAAGTCGCGGACCAGACGGGCGTGCTGGCACGCATCACCGCCGTCCTGGCCGAGCACGACATCTCCATCGATGCCGTGTTGCAGCGCGAGAGTGCCGAAGGCGAAAAGCAGACCGATCTCATCATCCTGACGCATGACACCGTGGAAGGGCGCATGAAAGCGGCGCTGGTGAAGATGCAGGCCTTGCCCACCGTGCTGGCGCCGATCGTTCGCATCCGCAAGGAAGAGTTGAAGTGAAGTACCTGTCCACCCGCGGCGACACGACCCCGCGTGGCTTTTGCGACATCTTGCTCGAAGGCCTTGCGCCCGATGGTGGGCTGTACCTGCCGGCCCACTATCCGCATGTCGACGCAGCCACGCTGACACGATGGCGTGCTTTGAGCTACGCCGACTTGGCGTTCGAGATCCTCAGCCTCTACATCGACGACATCCCGGCTGCGGACCTCAAGCGCCTGTGCCACGCGACCTACACGCAAGCGACCTTCGGCACGCCGCAGATCACGCCGCTGACCCCGCTTGAAGATGGCGTGTTCCTGCAAGGCCTGTCCAACGGCCCGACGCTGGCGTTCAAAGACATGGCCATGCAGCTGCTGGGCCACCTCTTTGAGTACGAACTGGCGCGCCGTGGGGAAGAGCTCAACATCCTGGGCGCCACCTCGGGCGACACCGGCAGCGCCGCCGAGTACGCCATGCGCGGCAAGAAGGGCGTGCGTGTTTTCATGCTCAGCCCGCACGGCCGCATGAGCCCGTTCCAGCAAGCGCAGATGTTCAGCTTGCAGGACGCCAACATTCATAACATCACCGTGGAGGGTGTGTTTGACGATTGCCAGGACATCGTCAAGGCCGTCAGCAACGATCTCGAGTTCAAGCGCAAGCATCACATCGGCACGGTGAATTCGATCAACTGGGCGCGGCTGCTGGCGCAAGTCGTCTACTACTTTGCGGGCTACTTCCAAGCGACGAAGTCGAATACAGAGCAAGTCAGCTTCGCCGTGCCCTCGGGC
>JANOJR010000404.1:0-4598 GCA_031418855.1 Rubrivivax sp. | reverse complement strand
CAAAGGCCTTGCCGCCCGCGCCGCTGAGCACCATCACTCGCACCGTGGGGTCGGCGGCGAAGTCGGCCATGATCTCCAGCGCCGCCTCCCACATCTCCAGCGAGATGGCGTTGTGGCGCTCGGGGTTGTTGAAGACCATCGAGCCGACGCCGTCGGCCTTGGAGAAGAGCATTTTTTCACTGGGCATGGCGTGCTTTCTAGATGATTCCCTGATGCTGAAGTTGTTGGATCGCCGCCGCCGTGTAACCCAGCTCGCCCAGCACCTGCGCCGTGTGCTCGCTTAAGCCCGGTGGATGGCTCACGACCTGGCTGGGGGTGCGGCTAAGCGTCACGGGCTGGCCCAGATACGCCGTTTGGCCGACCTTCTGCACGATGCCCAGATGCTGCGCCTGCGGGTCGGCGAAGGCCTGGTCAATGGTGTAGATCGGCCCACTGGGCACGCCGGCCTCGTTCAGCAAGTCGATCCACTCGGCCGTGGTGCGCGCGCTCATGCGCTGATCCAACTCGATTTGCAGCGTGTCTCGGTTGAGGGAGCGCAATGCCCCGGTGGCGTAGTCCTCGTGCGTGGCCAGCTCGGGCGCGCCGATGGCGGCGCAATAGCGCTGCCAGATCTTGCCCCCCGCCACGGCCAGGTTCATGTGCCCATCACGTGTTTTGAAGACGCCGGTGGGAATGGCGGTCGGGTGGTTGTTGCCGGCCTGTTTGGCGACCTCGCCCTTCATCAGCCAGCGCGCGGCCTGGAAGTCGAGCATGAAGAGCTCGGCCTGCAACAGCGACGACGCCACC
This sequence comes from Rubrivivax sp., assembly GCA_031418855.1. Taxonomy (GTDB): domain Bacteria; phylum Pseudomonadota; class Gammaproteobacteria; order Burkholderiales; family Burkholderiaceae_C; genus Rubrivivax. Next base: position 3,812 of record JANOJR010000404.1, on the reverse strand, counting down.
CACTGGCCACGGCCTGACTTCTCGCGCTCGAGCAGCGCCACGGTGATGCCGTAGGCGCAAAAGATGCCGGCGCAGAGGTCGGCGATGGGGATACCCACGCGCATCGGCCCTTGCCCAGGTGCGCCGGTGATCGACATCAGCCCGCCCGCGCCCTGCGCGATCTGGTCGAAGCCCGGGCGCAGACGGTAGGGACCGTCCTGGCCATGGCCCGAGATGCTGGCGTAGACCAGCCGCGGGTTGATCGCTGCCATCGTCTCGTAGTCGATGCCAAGCCGATCTTTGACATCGGGGCGGTAGTTCTCGACCAGCACGTCGGCGCGCTCGACCAGCTTCTTCAGAATCGCCACACCTTCAGCGGACTTTAGATTCAACGTCATGCCGCGCTTGTTCCGGTGCACGTTCTGGAAGTCGCTGTCCTCGCGCGGGCCGCCGATGCCTTCGCCTTCGTCCAGACCGGGCGGCATCTCGATCTTGATCACCTGCGCGCCCCAGTCGGCGAGTTGGCGCACGGCGGTGGGGCCGGCACGCACGCGCGTGAGGTCGAGCACGTGGATGTGTGAAAGGGCTTCAGAGGCCAACATCGTGGGGGCTACTTTCCGGTCCAGCGTGGTGGGCGCTTGTCGACAAAGGCGCGCACGCCTTCGCGGAAATCGGCACTGCCGTAAGTGGCGGCGATGAGGTCGTCGCCGTCGGGCACGGCGCGTGCGGCCTGGATGCGGCGCACCGCCTCTTTGGTCACACGCAGCGTGATGGGCGCGTGCGAGGCCAGCATCTGCGCCAGCACCTGCACGCGCGCCTCAATCGCGTCGGCGGCCACGATCTCGTGCACGAAGCCCGCCGCCAGCGCCTCGGCGGCGGAGAGCAGCCGCGCAGTGAAGATCATCTCCTTCAGGCGCGACGGGCCGAACAGATCGAGGTAGCGCGCGTAGGCCTGCATCGACAGGCAGTTGCCCAGCGTGCGCGCGATCGGTGCGCCGAACTGTGCGTCCGGCGTGGCCACGCGCAGGTCGGCGCCGGCGGCGATGCCCAGGCCGCCCCCCACGGCGAAGCCCTGGATCATCGCGATCACCGGCTTGCTCACGCGCGCGATACGGCCCGTGCGCTGCTCGCCCTCGCGCTCGTAGCGCAGGCCGTCTTCGCCGCCCTCGAAACTGCTGAACTGGCTGATGTCGGTGCCGGCCACGAAGGCCTTGCCGCCCGCGCCTTTGAGCACCAGCACACGCACCGAGTCGTCGGCGTCGACCTCTTCGCAGGTGTCGTTCAGGCGCTGGTACATGTCCCAGGTCATGGCGTTGCGCGCCTGCGGGCGGTTGAAGGTCAGCGTGACGATCGGGCCGTCGCGCGTGACGAGCACATGGTCGCTGACGGGGGCGCTGTCTTCCACGGGAGGCCTTTGCAACAGGGGTTCGTGATCGATCGTAGCAGCCGCTTCCGTCCCCCTGCGGCTAGGGCCAACACCAAGCATGCAGCACGTCGCCGACTGCTAGAGTGAACCGCGTCAGTCGGCGCTGCCGGCGCATCGCACCTCGCCCCGAGGGCGCGCTCAGCGGAAGGAATTCAAGATGAAGATGCTGCGTTCTCTGCTCACGTCAGCCGCCGCCCTGGTGCTGTGTGCCGCCGTCCCAAGCGCCGCCTTGGCGCAAGCCAAGTACCCGGCCAAGAACATCGAGGTCGTGGTGCCTTTCGCCCCAGGCGGCGGCACCGACAACCTGATGCGCATGATCACCGGCATCATGGACGAGCACAAATGGTCGCCCGTGGCGCTTAACGTCAACAACAAGGCCGGCGGCAGCGGCACGGTGGGCTACAGCTACCTCATCACAAAGAAGGGCGACTCGCATGTCGTGGCCGGCGCGACACCGATGGTGGTCTCGGGCAAGTTGCAGGGGCGCCTGTCGGGCAACCACCGCGACGCCATGACGATGCTCATGATCGTGGCCATCGACGAGTTGATGCTGTCGGTACGCAGTGAGTCGCCGTACAAGACGATCGAAGACTTCGTCGCTGCAGGGCGCGCCAAGCCGGGCGTGCTGACGGTGGGCGGCACCGGCATCCACAACGAGGACCACATCTTCGCCCACCTGATGGAGCAGGCGGCCAAGATCAAGGTCAAGTACGTGCCCTTCAACTCGGGCGGCGAGGTCACGGCCGCGCTGATGGGCGGCCACATCGACGCCGGTGTCATGAACCCGAACGAGATCCAGGCGCAGATCGAGGCCGGCAAGGCGAAAAACCTGGCCGTGGCAGCGCATAAGCGACTGGCCGACGCGCCCGACGTGCCGACCTTCGCCGAGAAGGGCCACCCCTTCTACTGGGAGCAGATGCGCGGCGTCGTCGGCCCCGCCAACATGGCGCCCGAAGCCGTGGCCTGGTGGCAGGACGCTTTGCGCAAGGTCACGCAAACCAAGAAGTGGCAGGACGAGTACATCAAGCGCAACCTGCTCACACCCACGGCCTGGACCGGCGAGGAAGCCAACAAGTACCTCGACAGCATCACCAGCAGCTACGCCAGCGCGCTGGAAGCGCTCGGCGGGCTGAAGAAGTAAGCCTGCGGACCCGCCGGTGCGCCGTGCCGACCGTATTGCCGGCGCTGCCTTGCTGGCGCTGGGCGTGAGCTTCAGCGTCGGTGCGCTCAAGCATCACAACTACTGGGGCGCCAACGGCCCTGGCCCGGGCTTCCTGCCGTTCTGGCTGGGCCTGGTGATGGCGCTGCTGGCCGGCGCGCTGCTGCTGGGCGCGCTGCGTGCGGCCGATGCTGGAGCGGCCTGGTTGCCCACCGGCGACGGCCTGCGGCGTCTGGCTGTCGTGTTGGGCCTGACCACCGCGTTGGTGGCCCTGCTGCAAGTCGTCGGCATGGTGCTGGGCACGGTGCTGTTTTTGCTCGCGCTGATGCGCCTGCTCGACCGCACACCCTGGCCCACCACGCTGAGCGTGGCGCTGGCCGTGGCAGCATCCAACTACCTCATCTTTGCCTTCTGGCTCAAGGTGCCGATGCCCGTCGGTGTGCTGGGTTTCTAGAGGGCGACGACGATGGACTTCATGGCCAACCTGGCGCTCGGCTTCTCGGTCGCGCTGACGCCCTTCAACCTGCTGATGGCGGCCTGCGGCGTGGTGCTGGGCATCCTCATCGGCGCGCTGCCCGGGGTCGGCCCGCCCTCGGGCGTGGCGCTGCTGCTGCCGCTGACCTTCGGCATGGAACCCACGTCCGGGATCATCATGCTGGCCGCGCTTTACGCCGGCACGATGTACGGCGGCACCATCACCTCGGTGCTGATCAACACGCCCGGCGAGTCGGCCTCGGTCGTAACCTGTCTCGACGGCCACCAAATGGCGCTGCAAGGGCGCGCGGGCCCGGCGCTGGGCATCGCGGCCATCGGCTCCTTCATCGCCGGCACCATCGGCGTCGTGCTGCTGATGCTGGTGTCGCCGCTGCTGGCGCGCTGGTCGCTGGCTTTCGGGCCACCCGAGACCTTCGCGCTCATGTTGCTCGGCCTGACGACGGTGACCCTGGTTGCCGGCGACCAGCCGCTCAAGGGCTACATCAGCATGGTCTTCGGGCTGATGCTGGCGATGGTCGGCTTCGACATCATTTCGGGCGACGCGCGCTTCGCCTTCGGAGTGCCCGAGATGATGGACGGCATCGACTTTCTGCCCGTGGCGATCGGCCTCTTCGGCCTGGGCGAGGTGCTGGCCGGTGCCGAGGCCGCCAAGGGTGCGGCCATCCTGCAGGGGCGCTATGGCTTGCGCCAGGTGCTGCCCAGTGCCGCCGATTGGGTGCGCAGCCGCTGGGCCATCGCGCGCGGCACCGTGCT
>JANOJR010000403.1:0-18421 GCA_031418855.1 Rubrivivax sp. | reverse complement strand
ACATTCGGCGCGGCACGCATCGCTCGACAAGGCAGCTCGAAGAGGCAATCAAGCACTACCTGCGAGTCAACAACAAAGATCCCAAGCCCTTTGTCTGGGCCAAGACCGCTGAAGACATCCTCGCAAGTGTCGAGAGATTTTATTTGCGAACTTCTAACTCACGACACTAGTGTGGTGCGCCACTCTGCTTGGTACTTATCGAGTGAGCGGACGGCCGCGGTGACATCGAACACCTCCCCCAGGGGCTGTGGCCGCACCACCGAGGCGGATCGCTAGCGCGCCGTTCGGTACTCCTGGGTGCCGGCTTCCGGGTCGCAAGTCGAATGGCTCTTGGCGACCCACTGCAGACATCCACCCCGCCGCTCTGCCGGTCGGGACAGGGCGCGGCACTGGCCGGCCGTGCACACCGGCGATGGCGGCATGCCACCCGGCGCGCCTGGCCCCGCAGGGCTGCTCAGGCCGCACGCGCCAGCCTGCGCTTCAGCGGTGCGAAGGCCATGAAGCCCAGGGCCGTCGCCATGAACAGCCCGGCGGCGAACTGGATGGCGGTGAACGCACGTCCCGAGTGGTCGACCAGCCAGCCGGCCAGCGGTGTGGCGGCCGACATGATCACGAAGTACACGCTCAGGAACACGCCCATGCCGAAGGCGCGGCGTTGGGGTGCCATCGACTGGGCTGTCAGTGCCATGACGATGCCGGCCGGCGCGGCGCCGAACAGGCCGAAGATCAGGCTCAGCGCCACGGCCCAGCCGGTGTGCGGCAGCAGCAGCAGCGACCCGGTGCCCAGCGCCAGGCACACGCACAGCACGGTGGCATGGCGGCCGCTGCGGTCGGCGATGCGGCCTGCTGCAGTGACCGAGATGATCATCACCCAACTGGCGATGCTGACCACCGACGCCGCCTGCGTCGGTGCATGGCCGCCGGCCACCAGCACCTTGGGTGCGAAGCTCAGGTAGACGACATAGCCGGCGTTGAACAAGCCCCACACAACGGCCGCCAGCAAGGTCAGCAGCAGTTCGTCACGCGGCAGGCCGGTGGCGGCGGGCCCCGGCACGGTTGCCACAGCCGGTGGCGCACGGTAGGCCAGCAGCATGGCCGCGGCCCCGGCCGCGCAGCACAGCGACGCCACGATGAACGGCGCACGCCAGCCAACGGCCTGCGCCAGCCAGGCATGGCCGACCTGTCCGGCCGCGATGCCGAAGGGCCAACTCATCACCAGGATGCCCAGCGCCGTGGCCAGTTCCAGACCGCCAAACCAGTCGACCACCATCTTGGTGAAGTAGAGCGTGGCGAACACGAAGCCCGCGCCGGCGACCAGTCGCCCCAGACCCAGCAGCCCGAAACCCTGCGCCAGTGCGGACACGCCACCGCCGAGGGCCATCAGCAGCAGGCCGGTGCCCACCAGCTGGCGGTCACTGGCATGCCGACCGGCCCAACCGGCAGGCACCGACAGCAGCAAACCGGGCAGCATGAACAGCCCGATCAGGGTCCCGATCTCGGTGTAGCCGAAGCCGAACTGCGCCACCAGCTGGTCGGCGGTGGAGCCCATGGCCTGGAACTGCAGGCCCAGGCAGGCCCGGCAAACGAACAGCAAGGCCAGGATGGACCAGCGGGCACGGCGAGCAGCATCAGGATGGGCGGCGGGCATCGCGAGCAGCATAGAGGGGTTGCCGGCTGACCGCAACGCAGCCTTGGGGATGCTGTGCGGGGCGTGCCGGCCACCGCCCGCCGGTCTGCCTCACACCCCCTGGAAGCTGGCCAGGGCCAGGTCTGCGGCCACTTGCTCGGCAGGCCCGTCCAGCACCGTCTGGCCCTTCTGCAGCACCAACCAGCGCCTTGTCGCTGCGCGCCAGAACCAGGCGGTCGTCGCGGTCGACGATCAGCGTGGCGATGCAGGCGCGGCGGATCTCGCCGATCACGCGCCAGATCTCGGCCACGGTCAGCGGCGCCAGGCCTTCGGTGGCCTCGTCCAGGATGATCAGCGCCGGGTGCGTCATCAGCGCACGACCGATCGACATCATCTGCTGATCGCCGCCCGACAGCAGCGCGCCCTGGTGGCCCAGGCGTTCGGCCAGGCGGGGGAAGGTGGCCGGCAAACGCTCGAAGGTCCAATCGTTCTGGCCATCACGACCTGGGAGGATAGTGCTTTCAAACGTCCGATTTTCCTTCCCCATGGCACCCGGAATACGGCACCCGACGCGCTTGAGTCGGGGTTTGGAGCTGGCACAGACCTCTTGATCGATTACAGCCCATACAGAAATCGTTCTTCTCGGGCGCCGTCTGCGGGTTATCCCTTATCATCAGACCGCCTCCCAATCGGCCCCGCAAACCTTCGGACGCAGGCGACTCCAGCGGCCCTGGTTGCCGGGTAGCCTGAACGGTCACCGTTGGGCAGTGTCAGGCCGCTTGAAGCGCCTGGTCACGGGCAGGCGCGCGGGGAGGGGGGTGCCAGCGCCTGCAATCCCAGATGTGTCAGAAAGCCCGCCATTGCGGCAGATCTCCGCCACTGTTCTGGCTGTCGGACTCCTGCTGCTTCAGGCAGATGCGGTCGGCGGACGGGCGGTTCAGTCAGCACACGGCCCAGCCCGCGTGGCTACCTTGCAGAGGCCGACGCGGCCAAGATCTCCCGGTGGTGGGGCACGTTGGTCAGGAAAGAGTTCCGCAAGACCACGTCCGAAATCTTCCGGGCTGTGGCCTGCACAGCTTCGTGGGCGCGCTCGAGCCAAAGGCTGGCGCGTAGGTCCAAGCTGGCTGCCAGCACTTGGAAGCAGGTTAGCTCTAGCATCCTGGGATCCTCGGCGTCGTCCAGGCTTCCACTCATTGCCGCCGTTGCCATCAGGCTCTGCACATGCTGCAGCGCCGTACCCATCGCGCCCTGCGCCAGCGCGACGCGCGCCAGACCAGCCGTGGCGTCGTGCTGGCAGCGGTGGGAGATGGCCATGGCCAGCGCGCGGGCCTGTTCGAAAGCCTCCGCTGCCGTTTCAAATCGTCCCAGTGCGAGCTCGGCCATGCCCAGCCGCACCAAGGCTTGTGCCTCGGCGTCTGTGGCCTCGGCCGAATGGGCTGTATCACGCGCCAGACGAGCCAAGCTCATGGCCCTGGCATCCTCGCCCTGCCAGAGTGCCAGATGCGACAGGTCGCGCAGCACGTCGCTCTCGACCACTCGGTCGCCGATCGCACGCAGCATCCGCAGCGCTTCCTCCAGACAAGACCGGGCCTGTGCGAAGGCGCCCATCTTCAACCAGGCTTCGCCCACGCTGCCGAGGGAGATGGCCTCGCCACGTCGATTGCCGATCTGGCGATCGATCGCCAGCGTCTGCTGCGCCAGATCCAGCGCGGCCGCGGGGTCTCTCTGAAGACTGCCGGCGATGAAACCCAGCGTGTTCAGACACTGCGACTGCACGTCCAGCAGGTCCAGCGCGCTGGCCTGCAGCAGCGCTTTCTGCGCCAGGGCCTGGCCCGCGGGCCATTGCCCCTGCAAGGCCAGCGCGAGGGCAACCAGTCGTTGACAGCGCAACTGCAAGTCACGGTCGTCGACTCGCTCGGCCAGCGGCGCTCCGCGCCTTGCTTTGGCCTCACAGGCGGGCCAGTCGGCGGTGCGCATCCCCAGGACACTTTGCCGATAGGCAGCGTAGGCGCGTAGCCGGTCATCCGCGAGTCTCTCGGAGAGCTCCTCGAGTGCACCCAAATCGTCGCGCTGTTGTTGGCGCAGCCCTCGCAGTTCGAGGGTGGCCTCGCGAACCTTGAGCAGACGCCAGCGTATGGCCAGCCCTGTGGTCTCGTCCATGCTCGGCAGCAATGTCAAGGCCTTGCGCACCTGCGCCAGCACGCTGTCGTGCGCATTGCGGTTGCTGGCGTGCTCGGCTGCACGCGCGTGGTACTCGACGGCGTTGCCGTTGTCAGCGGCGTGCTCGTAGTGTTCGGCGGTCAGCGCGAGGAAGTCGATCGCACGTACGCCGGCGAGTCTGGACAGCCAGTGCGCCAGCTTTCCATGCAGCTCGCGCCGCGTGCGTTTAAGCACGGTGTTGTAGGTGACCTGGTGCAGCAGCGCGTGCCCGAAGGTGTACTCGCTCAGCCCGTCTGATGCCGCCTGGGCGCGTGGAAGCACCAGCCCGCGCCGAACGAGCATGGGCAGCACTTCGTACGCACGCGTGTCCAGAATGGCCAGTGCCTGACCCCAGAAGACTTGGCCAATCACGCTGGCCGCCTGCAAGGCCAGGCGCTCGGCCACAGGCAGGCCGTCCAGGCGCGCCTGCAGGACGCCAGTGAGGGTCGCGGGGACATGCGTGGCCTGCAGCGTGTCGGCATGCAGCGTCCAACTGGCGGTCCCGGCCTCGATGGCCCCCTTGTCGATCAGCATCTTGACCAGTTCCTCCATGTAGTAGGGGTTGCCTTCGGCGCCGCCGACGATGAGCTCACGCAAAGCGGCGGGGATGCGATCCAGCTTGTGCAGCAGCTCATCGACGAGAAGGCGGCTGCCGGTTCCGTCGAGCGGAGCGAGATCGATGCGCATGTGGCCGTTGCCCGTGCCGGGCCAGTCCGGGCGACGCTCGACAAGCGAGGGGCGGCCGAGTCCGACGATCAGGAGCGCGACGTTGCGGTTGACCTCGACGAGGTAGTCCAGGAAACCCAGGCTCTCGGAGTCGGCCCACTGCAGGTCTTCGAGTTGCAGCACGACGGGTGCGCCTTCTGCAGCCGAAGCCCTGCGGAACATCTGCGCCGCCGCGTGAAATGCGCGGTTGCGTATCTGTCTGGGGTCATCGAGGATGCCTCGGACATGGCGGCTCTCGTGATGATCGACGCCAATCAAGTGGCCCAGCAGGTGCGCATGCGCTTGCGATAGATCCGCGCCGTCGTCAGGCGCGAACAGCGGCACGATTCCCTGCTCGAGCTTGCGGCGAGCGTCAGCCACGCTATCGTCGTCCGCGATCCGAAACCGTCGGGCCAGGATGTCGCGCAGCAAGCCGAAAGGCTGGCCCTGGGTGTGCGGAGTTGCTCGTCCGTCGAAGACCACGACTCGTTCGGACTGGGCCTTGGCCCAGGATTCGAACTCGAGCAGGAGACGGCTTTTGCCCAGACCGGCTTCGGCGATCACGGTAACCGAGGTCAGGGTCCGTTGCACGAACAGGCGCCTGAATGCGTCCTGCAACTGTTCGAACTCTGCCTCACGCCCGATCATTCGTGTATCAACACCCTCGATGCCGCGCGTCACGCTGCGAAATGGCCGCGGCTTCGCGCGCCGCACCAAGTAGCTCACCAGGGGCTCTTCGATGCCCTTCACGAGCAGGGGTTCCTGGGGCTCGACCTCGAAGAGGCCGCGCACCTGCGTATGGGCGTCGCGGCTGATGCGCAGCGCTCCCGGGGGGGCCGTTTGCTCCATCCGTGCGGCGATGTTCACAGTGATGCCGCGGATCGTGTTTTCGCAATCGACGCCGCCCCCCAACAGAACGCCGCCAGTGTGGACGCCGACACGTACGTCCAGGCCTGTGTGACCACAGGCACGTTGCACTTCCGCGCCCAGCGCCCGGCCAAGACCCAGCAGTGCCAGCCCGCAGTGCACGGCGCGCTCGGTGTCGTCTTCACGCGACCGATCGGCGCCGAACACGGCGAGGACGTTATCGCCCGCGTACTGCAGCACCTTGCCCTGGTGTGCGTCCACGATCTGTGTGGCCCGCTGCAGCGCGTTGTCCATCACGTCGCTGATGTCTTCGGGGTCCAGATGTTGGCTCAGGGTCGTGGACCCGACCACGTCGAGGAAGAGGACTCCAACCTGCTTCAACTGTTGTGTCACTCCGGCTGAAGCCGCGACCGCAGCGGCCAGCCTTGCGCGCAGCGCATCCAGGCCGACGTCGACAACCGCATCGCCCAAGGTCTGGCGTTGTGCCTCGAGTGCTTCGATGACGGCTTGCAGTTGCTCGGCCTCGTTTGACATGACTGCGAGGATAGCAATGCCAGCCTCCAGGGGAGAAGCCTGAGCCCAGGCGAGGATAGGACTTTCAAACGCCCTTTTTTCTTCCCCATGGCACCCCGAACACGGCACCCAACGCGTGTGAATCGGTCTTTGAAGGTGGCTGAGAACTGTTGAGCTTTGACAGCCCCGCCCAAAATCGTCGTTCTCGGGCGCCGTCTTGGGGTTACCCCTTGTCACTTGGCCGCTTCCATTGGTCCCGCAAACTCGCGGACGAAGCCGACTCCAGCGGCCCTGCGCGTCGGGTCGCCTGAACGGTCACGGTTGGGCGGAATCAAGTGACTCGAAGCGCCTGGCCGCAGGCTGGCGCGCGTGGCGTTGCTCGCGCCTGCAACCCCAGGTGCGTGAGGATTTTCTCGATCACCGGAGCTTCCAGGATCGCCGCGATGATCTTGAGCCCGCCGCCGCAGTTCGGGCAGTGCTCCAGGTCGAGATCGAACACGCCGTAGATCCCGGCCACGTCAGGGTCATCAACTGACCTGCTCCAAACCAGCCGCACGCCAGTACCCGCAAATGACCGTCCGCGTGAGTTCGTCCGAAGGTGGAGCAGACATTGCCCCGCACGGATAGTTGCTGGGACTTCGAGCGCACCACGCTAGGCCGTGGGCCTGTGCAAATACTGTCCGCGCGCCTTGCCCAGCACATGCCCGCCCTCATAGATCTTCATGCCGCGCAAGAACGTGGTGTCCACACGCGCGGAAAGTTCGATGCCTTCAAAAGGTGTGTAGCCTTGCGTTGAGGGTGAATCCTTGGCGGCGATGGTCCACGTGTGCGCCGGGTCGACGATGGCGATGTCGGCGTCAAAGCCGATGTCGATATCGCCCTTCTTGTTCAGCCCATAGCGCTGCGCCGGGTTCCAGCTCGTCACGCGCGCCATGTGGTTGTAGCTCATGCCACGGCGGCTGCCTTCGCTAACAAGCGAAGGGAGCAGATACTCGGTGCCGCCAAAGCCGCTCTTGGCCATCCAGATGTTGCCGAAGTAGCGCTTGGGGATCTTCATTTCTTGGCGGCAACAGGCGTGGTCGCTGCATACCCAGTCAAGCTCGCCGGCAAGCAGCGCTTCCCACATGAATTCCACGTCCTCGCGCGGGCGGATCGGCGGGTTCACCTTGGCCAGCTCGGCGGCCTTGCTGGTGATGTCGAGCATCAAGTGGCCGATGGTCACCTCGCGGCGGAAGTTGATATGCGGGAAGGCGTCGGCCATCAGCATGGCCGCCTGCACCGCCTTTTTTGAGCTCAGGTGCAGGAGGTTGATGTTGGGCAGCGCGGTTTCGTTGGCAAGGTAGCTGGCGATGAAGATGGCCAGGCCTTCGCTGTGTGGCGGGCGGCTGGTGTGGTAGGCCGGCAAGCCCTTCATCGACTTGTCTTTTTCAACGAGCTTGGTGTAGGCCGTCATGATCTCGGCCGTCTCGCAGTGCAGCGACAGCGAGATTTGCGCGGCGCGCTCGGGGAACATCTCGCGCGCTTTTTGAATGCCTCGCATGACGAATTCGAAGTGCGCGACGTCATAGCGCTCGTCTTCGCCAATCATCAAGAAGTCGCGCTGCGAATTGCTCGCGCCGTGCAGGCCGTGGCTGCCGTAGAACATGAAGATCTTGAAGCTGGCCACGCCGTGTTTTTCGATGAGCATCGGGATCTCGTTGATGTGCTCGGTGTTCATCGGCGCGAGATGGAAGCCGTAGTCGACGTGGAAGCGGTCCTTGCTGATCTTCAGGACTTCGGGGAAGAACTTCCTGTACGGCCCGCCTTTGTTCAAGTAGTACTGGCCGGTGCGAAAGTAGTTCAGCGACGAGGTCACGCCGCCCATGGCAGCGGCCTTGGATTCGCTGACTGCGTCTTGCGCCAATGGCGAGTAAATGCCCGAGTGCATGTGCGCGTCGACCACACCCGGGAAGGCCAGGCGACCGCGGCCGTCGAAGACTTCTTTGGCGCGGGTGGCGGCAATCGCCGGGGCCACCTTGGCGATCTTGCCGGCGCTGATGGCGATGTCGGCGCCGTGCGCCACGTTGCCGTGGGGGCGCACCACGCGCACGTTCTTGATCAGTAGGTCGAACTCGGGCTTTTCCATGGGGCGGCGGGCTCCGGCAAGTTGTACGGACAAAGTCTAACCAAGCGTGCCGACACGCGAATTCAAACCCCGAGGTAAGCGCGGCGAATCTCGTCGCTGGCCAGCAGCTCGGCCGGCGTGCCGTTGAAGCGCATGCCGCCGTTTTCCAGCACAAAGGCGCGCTGGGCGATGTCCAGCGACTGGCCGACGTTTTGCTCCACCAGCAGCACGGCCAGGCCCTCGCCGTGCAGGCGTTTGATCAGCGTGAACATCTCTTCCACGAGCAGGGGGCTCAAGCCCAGCGAGGGCTCGTCCAGGATCAACAAGCGCGGCTCGGCCATCAAGCCGCGGCCGATAGCCAGCATCTGCTGCTCGCCCCCACTCATGGTGCCGGCCCTCTGCCTCAGCCGCTCCTTCAGGCGCGGGAAGATGGCGAACACGCGCGAAAGGTTGCTGGCGCGGCGTGCGCGTGCGCGGGTGAAGGAGCCGAGCTCCAGGTTCTCCAGCACGCTGAGGTTGGGGAAGACCTTGCGGCCTTCGGGCACCTGGATCAGGCCAGCCTTGACGATGTCGCGGTAGTGGTGGTTGGCGATGTCCTGGCCGTCGAAGATCACGGTGCCAGCGCTGGCCGGGATGATGCCGCTAACGATGTTGTTGAGCGTGGACTTGCCGGCGCCGTTGCTGCCGAGCAGGGCGACGATTTCGCCGGGCTGGACGTCGAGGTCGACCCCACGCAGCACCTCCACGCGGCCGTAGCCGCCGCGCAGGCCGCGCAGCTGCAGCAGTGCCGTCATGTCTTGCTCCCTCCCCCTTGCATGGGGAGGGCTGGGGTGGGGGTTGAATGCTGCCCAGCCACGGAAACATCCACCCCCCTCCCAGCCTCCCCCCTTGCAGGGGGGAGCGGCAAGGCGCGCAGCCTGGCGGCCGTGCCGTGGCCGAGGTAAGCCTCCACCACACGCGTGTTAGTCGTCACCTGCGCTGGTGTGTCTGCAGCAATCAACTGCCCTTGCGCCAATACCCAGACGTGCTGTGCCAGGCTCATCACCGCCTGCATCACGTGCTCGATCATGAGCACCGTCACACCACCGTCGACCAGGCTGCGGATCACCGGCAGCATGTCACCCACTTCTTGTGGGTTCAGCCCCGCCAGCACTTCGTCGAGCAACAAAAGGCGCGGCCGCGTGGCGAGTGCGCGCGCCAGTTCCAGGCGTTTGCGCCCGGCCACCGTCAGCTCGCCGGCGGGCTTGTCGAGCTGTGCGGCCAGGCCCACCAACTGCGCCACGTCTTCGGCCCGCGCCAGCGCCACGCTGCGCTTGCGTTCATGCAGATGCGCACCCACGGCGATGTTCTCGCGCACGGTCTGTGCCGCGAACGGCTGCACGATTTGAAACGTGCGTGTGAGGCCGGCGCGTGCATTGAGGTGCGGCGCCTGGCCGGTGATGTCGCAGCCCGCAAAGTGCACGCTGCCAGCGCTGGGCCGCAAGAAGCCCGACATCAGCGCGAAGAGCGTGGTCTTGCCCGCACCGTTGGGGCCGATGAGCGCGGTGAGCGTGCCGGGCGCGACATCGAAGCTCACGTCCTGTACGGCGCGCAGCCCACCGAAGGCGATCGAGACCCCGCGTAGTGAAAGCAGCGATGGCAGTGGCTCAGCCATCACGCCGCGCCTTCCACACATCGCGAACGGTCTGCCCTAAGCCCGCCAATCCGCGCGGCAAGAACATCACGATGAGCACGAGCACCACGCCGTAGATCACCATGTTCAGCCCGGGCAGTTGGCCGAAGAGGTTGCGCGTGACTTCGGCCAGCAGGTGCAGCACCAGCGCGCCCAGGGCGGGCCCCCACAGCGTGCCCATGCCGCCGATGATGGCGCCCACCAAAGCTTCGACCGATGTGGACGGGCCAAAAGCGATACCCGGGTCGATGTACTGAAACACCTGCACGTAAAACGCGCCGCCCGCCCCCATGAAGGCACCCGAGAGCACGGTGGCCGCGAGCTTCACGCGAAATGGGTCGACGCCGATGGCGCGCGCCGCGTCTTCGTTGTCGCGCACGGCTTGCAGCTGCGCACCAAAGCGCGAGTGGCGCAGCCAGGCCGTCGTCAGCAAGGCCGCCACCACCATGCCCAGCACCACGCCGATGTAGCCCCGCCGGCTGGCGAACTGCATGTTCGTGAACGACTCTTGCAGCGGCAACATCAAGCCCACACCGCCGCCGGTGAACCCGAGCGACACAGCGAGGATGCGAAAGACCTCGGCAAACGCCAGCGTCACCAGCGCGAAGTACGAGCCCTTCAAACCGTAGCGAAACGTCAGTGCGCCGACCATCGCACCGATGCCCGCCGCCGCCATCACCGCCAGCACCATCGCAGCCCAGGCGTTGATGCCAAAGTTCAACTGCGCCACACATTGCACGTAGGCCCCGGTGCCGAAGAAGAGCGCGTGGCCGAAGGAGAACTGCCCGCCATAGCCGCCCAGCAGGTTCCACGCCTGGGCCAGCAGCGTGGCGTACAGAGCCATCATGATGAACGTTAGCCAGACGCCGGAATTCGTCGACAGCGTCAAGGCGATGACGACGGCTGCGAAGAGCGCGATGCTGCGTACGTCTTTCATGGTCCGTGGCTTGCAACGCCGCCAAGGGGGTGGCCGGCTCCGTTCGGGGAATGCTTACTCACTGCGCCGGCCACCCCCTTGGCGGCTTTGCCGTCACGGATCGCGGCGCGCGGGCGTTCGCGCACGGCGGCCGCGCCACAGGCCTCAGCCGCAAGGCGGGCCCCCAACGTAGTGAGTAAGCATTCCCCGAACGGAGTTGGGGGCCCGCCTTGCGGCTGCGAGCGCCACCCACCGACAAGCGACATCACGCCGACGCCCCGAACAACCCCTGCGGCCGAAACAGCAGCACCCCAATGAAGATCACAAAGATGCCGATCTGCCCCAGCGACTCGCCCAGTACCAAACCACCCAGCGACTCCACCACACCGATCAACAAGCCACCCACCAGCGCCCCCGCAAAACTGCCCATGCCCCCAAGCACGACGATGGTGAAGGCCACCAGCACGAAGCCCGAGCCCACCTGCGGGTTGACGTAGTAGGCCGGCAGCAGGAAACATGCCGCCGCGCCGAGGCAGGCCAGCCCAATGCCAAAGCTCATGGCGTAGACATGGTCGACGTCAATGCCCATCAACTTGGCGCCGTGCTTTTCTTTGGCCACCGCGCGAATGGCGCGGCCGAGATCCGTGCGTGTGACGATCAACAGCAACAGCGCCGACGCCACCAGCGCTCCGGCAAAGGCCACCAGCTTCGGCACCGCGATGAACGCGGGCCCGATCTGGATGGTGGTTAGCGTGTAGGCCGTCTCGATGCTGCGCGTGTCGCTCTTGAATAGCATCAGCGCCAGGTTCTCCAGCACGATGGAGATGCCCAGCGTCACGAGCAGAATGTTTTCGTCCTTGCCATGGCTGGCGCGGTTGATGACACCACGCTGCAAGGCATAACCCAGCGCGAACATGCCCGGCACCACGATGGGCAGCGCCAGGTAGGGGTCGATACCCAAGTGCGCCTTGAGAAGATAGACGGCGTACAGCGCCACCATCAGCGCCGCGCCATGCGCGAAGTTGATGATGTGCAGCACGCCGTAAATCAGCGTGAGGCCCAGCGCGATGAGCGCGTAGACGGCGCCGGTGGTCAGGCCACCGAGCAGCGACGGGAAGAGGATGCTGGCGTCGAGCACTGCGCGCCGTGAACGCGGCTCAAGCCCGCAGCGGGAACACCGGGTCGGCCTCGCGATAGTCACGCGGCACGATGACCTTGATGTCGCCCTTGATGACCTGCGTCATCAGCGGCTGCGCGCCCAGGTTCTGGCCGTTCTCGAACTTCGTCGCGCCGTAGGGCATGAAGTGGTCGCTGAACGTGCTCTTGGCAAGTGCCTCGATGATGGCCGCGCGATCAGCGCTCTTGGCGCGCTCGATGGCGTCGGCCAGCAAGCGCACGGCGGTGTAGGTGTTGAAGACTTCGTAGGTGAAAAAGAGGCCCTTGGCTTCCACGCGCTTGCGCAATTCCAGCGCACGCTTGTCCTTGGGGTTGAACCAGTGGTTGCAGTCGATGATGCCGTTGGCGGCGTCAGGGAACTCTTTCAGGAACTTGTAGCTCGAGGCCGCGCCGCCCAGCACTGAGTAGATGGCTTTGGGCATGAGCTTCTGCTGTTGCATCGTGCGCACCAAGAGTGCGTACTCGTTGAAGTAGTTGGCGGGGATCACGATGTCGGGACTCAGCGCCTTCATGCGCAGCACGATGTTGTTGAAGTCGCGCGTCGGGTTGGCGTGTTTGATGACTTCCTTCACCTCGAAGCCGAAGCCCGGTAATTCGCGCGTTAGCAGGTTGGCCGTGCCGGTGCCGAAAAGGCTTTCTTCGTGAATGATCATCACCGTGCGTGCGGGCTTGCCGGCGATGCTGTTGAGCACATGCAGATTGCTCACGGCCACCTGCGCACACACCGCGTAGCCAGGGCCGAAGCGGAAGGTGTTTTTCAGCCCGCGCTGCACGATCTGGTCGGCCACGCCGATGTCCACCACATGCGGCAGGTTGTACTTGGCCGCCGCCTGCGTGGTGGCTAAGCAGATCGCCGAAGCAAAGGCACCCACCACCGCCGAGCAGCCGGCTTCGTTCATCTTTTCGATCTCGGCCGCACCGGCCTGCGGTGTGCTTTGCGCGTCGCCCAACATGACGTCGAGCTTGGCGCCGCCCATCGATTTGATGCCGGCCTTGTTGATGTCCTCAATAGCCAGCAAG
Organism: Rubrivivax sp.; assembly: GCA_031418855.1. Taxonomy (GTDB): domain Bacteria; phylum Pseudomonadota; class Gammaproteobacteria; order Burkholderiales; family Burkholderiaceae_C; genus Rubrivivax. The sequence goes on along the minus strand of JANOJR010000403.1, from coordinate 5,622 downwards.
GCGCCTTCACGGCACTGCGCGCCGGAATAGGCTAACGCGCCAGTGACGGGGTGCAGGATGCCCACCTTCACGGCCTTGGGCTGCGCCCCGCCCACCAGTGGGAAGGCCAAGACGGCGCTGGCCGCAGTGGTCTGCTGGATGAAAGTGCGGCGGTTGCTCATGGCGAATCCTGGTGGCTTGGACGAAGGGCAGGCTGGGCGAAAGGCCTTATCGGGCATTCTGCCTTGCGCACACAATCGCTCCATGCTCTACGCCACCCTGAAAACCCTGCACCTGCTGTCCATCATCGTTTGGGTGGGCGGCATGATCTTCGCCCACTTCTTCCTGCGCCCGGCGGTGGCCGCGCTTGAGCCGCCCGTGCGATTGAAGCTAATGCATGCCGTGCTTAGCCGCTTCTTCGCGGCTGTGCTGGTGGCCTCACTCACGGCGCTCGCCACCGGCTTGTGGATGATCGGCCGCGTGGCCAAACAGGCGGTGCAATCGGGTGGCAGCTTCCAGATGCCGCTTCACTGGTGGTTGATGGCCGTGCTGGGCGTGTTGATGGTGGCCATCTTCGGCCACATCCGCTTTGTGCTCTACAAGAGGCTGAGCGTGGAGGTGGCTGCGGCCTCCTGGCCTGCGGCGGGCAGGGCCATGTCGGCCATTCGGCAGTGGGTGGGTGTGAACCTGGTGTTGGGCGTGTTCATCGTGGTCGCCACCCTGCTGGCCAGAGGTCTAGCGTTGTGAGGGTGGGCTGATGTCGCGGCCCGCCTCGCGCCTCTTGTTGACCGCCAGACCATGCACGCGGTGGCGTCTGGCAGCGTCGGTCGCGGTGTTGTGGGGCTTGTGCGCGTTGATGCAGGTGGTGGGCTTGTTGCATGGCTACGCCCATCCTGCTCGGGGCTCTGCCCAAGGCCCCGACGTTGACCGGGCGGCGCTTGATCGCGCGGATCGGTCTGAGTGGCGTGCGCTCTTTGACGGGCACTCCGACGGCAGCGACGAGTGCCGGCTCGTCGACCAACTCGTGCATGCCGATGCGCTGATACCGGCGTTGGATACCGTGCAGACACTGCCCGTTGAGCCGCCGCGCCAGGCGGTGCACCTGGCCTGGTTCCATGCCAGGCAAGCGGCGGGCTACCTCGCCCGAGGCCCACCCGCGTTGGCTTGACGCGCACGGCCTGGCGCCACGCCGGGCTCGATGCGCCGCCACGCAATCACCGCTTTGTGCTGATGGCGCCCGCTGGGCGCGCAGCGCACCCATGCTCTCGTCGATCGTGCGCTCGGCCACTCTGGCCCTGCGCCGTCGCGCCAATTTTGGACATCACCCACCATGTTTTCGCACTTCAAACCGACGCTTCAAACTCTGGCCGTAGCCTTCGCCTGGCCCCTCGCCTTCGGCCTGCCAGGGACCAGCACTGCACAGACCACGCAAGCCCCAAGCGCGCCTCTGTCCAGCAGCGTATTGATCACCGGCAACCCGCTCGGCCGTGAGCGTCTGGCGGCACCCACCAGCGTGCTGAGTGGCGACGAGCTGGTGCTGCGTCGCGGCAGTACGCTGGGCGACACGCTCGATGGCCTGCCAGGCGTCTCGTCCAGCTACTTCGGCCCCAACGCCAACCGGCCCGTGATCCGCGGGCTTGACGGCGACCGTGTGCGCGTGCTGAGCAATGAAGGGGCATCGCTGGATGCCTCCTCGCTGAGTTTCGACCATGCCGTACCGATCGACCCCTTGATCGTGCAGCGCATCGAGGTGCTGCGCGGCCCGGCCGCGCTCTTGTACGGTGGCAGTGCCATCGGTGGTGTGGTGCAGGCGCTGGACAACCGCATCCCGCGCGCACCGCTGAAGGGCCTGACAGGCTCGGCCGAGCTGCGCCTGGGTGGGGCGGCGCGCGAACGCGGCGGCGCCTTGGTGCTGGACGCGGGTAACGCTGCCGCAGCAGTGCATGTCGACGTCTTCAGCCGCGAAACCGCAGACCTGCGCGTGCCGCGTTTTGTGCCGCAGGCTGAAGGTGAAGCGCTGCCAGTTGCCTCCACGGTGGCCAACTCCGCAAGCCGCACGCGCGGTGGTGCGTTGGGAGCGTCTCTGTTTTTCGACCGTGGCTTTGTGGGGCTTTCACTCGATACCTACGACAGCGACTACGGCGTGGTGGTCGAGCCCGACATCACCATCAAGATGAAGCGCACTCGCCTCGGCCTGGCCGGTGAAGTCAAGAGCCTTGAGGGCCCGCTGCGCAGCTTGCGCCTGAACGCCAACCTGACCGACTACGAACATCGTGAAGTCGCGGGTGACGGCACGGTGGGCACCGTCTTCGCCAGCCGCGGTCACGAGTGGCGGCTGCAGGCCGAACACCGGCCTCTGGGCCCCTGGCGCGGCGTGGTCGGGTGGCAACAAGAGCGCTTCGATTTTTCCGCCTTGGGCGACGAAGCCTTTGTGCCCAGCACCACGACGCACAAGGCCGCGCTCTTTGCGTTGGAAGAGCTGCGCTGGCAGCTCGGCGTGTTGACGGCGGGCTTGCGTGTCGAACACGTTCGTGTGGGTTCCAGCGGCGACGCTGAACCACTTGCCGCCCGCTTTGGCGCTGCCACGCAGCGCCGCTTTTCGATGCGCAGTGCCTCGGTGTCGCAACAGGTGCCGCTGGGTGCGAACTGGTCGCTTGCGGCCACGGTCAGTCGCAGCGAGCGCGCGCCGACGTATTTCGAGCTCTACGCCAACGGTGTGCACGCCGCCACCGCAGCCTATGAGCGCGGCGACCCGGGCTTGGCCAAGGAGCGTGGCGCCAACGTCGACGTGGCGCTTCACTGGCAGAGCGCCACGTCGCAGCTGCGGGTGGGTGCCTTCAGCACACGCTTCGCACGCTTCATCTCGCTTGACGCCACCGGTGTGTCTGTCGACGAGGCCGGCGCGCCGGTGGGGCTAGGTGTTGAGGGCGTGCCGCTGTACCAATTCAACGCCGTGCGCGCGCGCATGCACGGCCTGGAAGTCGACGCACGCACCCGGCTGATGCAGGGGCCATGGGCATGGTTTGGCACGGCCAAGCTCGACCTCACCCGGGGCACCAATATGAGCACGAACCAGGCCTTGCCGCGCCTTGCGCCGTGGCGCTTGCGCCTGGGGCTGGACGCCCGCCGAGGCGACTTCAGCGCGCGGGCTGAAGTTGAGCATGCGGCGCGCCAGGGTAGGGTGCCTGATACCGACCTGGCCACGCCGGCTCACACCATCGTCAACCTGTCCATGGCGCAGCGCTTCGTGTGGGGCGCGACGGATGCGCTGGTCTTCGCCAAGCTCGACAACCTGAGCAATAAGCTGGGCTACAGCGCGTCATCGGTGCAGAGCATCCGCAGCTTGTCACCGCTACCCGGGCGCGCGCTCAAAGTCGGTCTGCGACTGGACTTCTGAGCGTTTCAAGCTGCACCGCCAAGGCCCGCGCGATGCGGTTCTTGGCGATCTTCGTGCGCGGCACCGTGCCCTTGAACCATTGCCGCACATCATCTTCCAGCCCGATGCCGTGCATGTAGTTGTAGATGGCCTTCTTCAGCGCCACACCCAGCACGTCATGGTCCACCCCCGTGGGGTCATGAAAGCCGATGTCGTTCTTCGCAAAGCCGCCCGGCGGCAGCGGCAGCAAGCTCACGCCGTACTCTTCGGGGTGCTGACCCACGGGCGAATGCACGGTGCACGCGAAGCGGTGAAAGAAGCCCGACTGGATGCAGCCCGCGGCGAAGAGCTGGCGCACAAGCTCTAGCGCGTCCACCGTGTCTTGCACGGTCTGCGTCGGGAAGCCGTACATCAGGTAGGCGTGCACCAGGATGCCGGCGTCGGCGAAACCTTTCGTCACACGCGCCACCTGGTCGACCGAGACGCCCTTCTTCATGAGTGTTAGCAAACGGTCGGAGGCGACCTCCAGCCCGCCCGAGATGGCGATGCAGCCGCTGTCGGCGAGCTGCAAACACAGCTCAGGGGTGAAGGATTTTTCGAAGCGGATGTTGCCCCACCACGAGATGGCGAGCTGGCGCTGCATGAGCTCAGCGGCCAGGGTCTTCAGCGCCTTGGGGGGCGCGGCTTCGTCGACGAAGTGAAAACCGCTCTGGCCGGTCTCGTTGACGATGGCTTCGATGCGGTCGACCAGTGCCGCAGCGGTAGTCGTCTCGTAGCGCGAGATGTAGTCCAGGCTCACGTCACAGAAGCTGCACTTCTTCCAATAACAACCATGCGCCACGGTGAGCTTGTTCCAGCGCCCGTCGCTCCACAGCCGGTGCATGGGATTGAGCATGTCCAGGAGCGACAGGTAGCTGCCCAGCGGCAGGCCGTCCCAGGTGGGGGTACCGACCTCGGCGAAAGGCACGTCGGGCTCGGCCAGGTTGACGTAGCGCACCTCGTGCGTGCCGGCCGGGCGATGGAAGGTGCGCACCAGGCGGCTGGCCGAGCGCTTGCCTGAGAGGTGCTCCAGCAGTGCCAGCAGCGGGCGCTCGCCGGCGTCCAGCGTCACGTAGTCGATCACGTCGAAGAGGCGCGGCTCGGCGAGTTCACGCAGCTCGGTATTGACGAAGCCGCCGCCCAGCACGGTGGTGGTGTGCGGCGCGTTTGCCTTGATGCTCTGCGCGATGCGCAGGGCGGCGTACACCGCGCCGGGGAAGGGCACCGACAGCAACACGACGGTGGGCTCGTGACGTGCAAGTGCTTCAAGCGTTAGCTTGTGCAGCGCTTCGTCGATGAGATTGCGCGGTGCGGCCAGTGCGGTGGCCAGTGGCTCGTAGCTCGCTTGGCTTTGCGCCAGTCGCTCGCCGTAACGCACGAACTCGAAGCCGGCGTCGACGGCGTCGCGCAGCACGTCGGCCAGGTCGTTCAGGTACAGCGTAGCGAGGTGGCGCGCGCGGTCGTTCACCCCCAGCGAGCCGAAGGCCCAGGCCATGGGGTCGCCGCTGCCGTCGTCGACATAGTTCTCCAGCGCATCAAAGCGCGGGCCTTCGGGCAGGAAGCTGCGGCTGCAGATGCGGTGCGCCAGCGTGGCGTCGCGGCCTTGCAGGTAGGCGATGGCCGCGGCGATGGTGGTGTGATAACGCTCAAACTGATTGGTGAAGGCTTGGATGGCGGGCGTGAGCTTGATGCCCTTGGCGCCCACGATGTGCTCGTGCAAGCCACGCAGCCCGTCGCGCGACAGCAGCTTCAAGATCAAGGCCAGCGCCAGGTCTTCCTGCACCGCGTGCACGCCGCGCGAGCGCAGAAAACCGGTGAGGTAGGCGGTGGACGGGTAGGGGGTGTTGAGCTGCGTCATCGGCGGGATGACGGACAGAACACGGACGGTGGATGCGATCATCGAGCGGGGCCTGGCAAGGGAGCCGCATTGTGCGGTGAGCCATGGGCCCCAAGGAGCTGCGCGACGTGACCCTGGCCATCGTGTCTGCCATGCCTGACGAGATCTCGGCGCTGATGCCGCTGTTGCAAGGGCCGACCGTGCATCGTGTGGCCGGGCGCGACTTTCACCGTGGCCGACTTTCGCAGCGCCAGGTCGTGCTGGTGCTCAGCGGCATCGGCAAGGTGGCGGCTGCCAGCACAGCCACGCTGCTGTGTCATCACTTCGTTGCCAACGCCGTCATCTTCACCGGCGTGGCCGGTGGCCTGGGCAAAGGCGTGAAGGTCGGTGA
>JANOJR010000402.1:0-6036 GCA_031418855.1 Rubrivivax sp. | reverse complement strand
AGCGCTGCGGCCGTGGCCGTGGCGGCGGGGGTGTTTGCCACGGCGCTGGAAGCTGTCTCGACAGTGCGCGCCAGCAGCTGATCGAATGCGGCCACCGCCAGCGGGCGCGAGAAGAGGTAGCCCTGGTACTGCTCGATCTTGTGCTCGACCACCCACTGCTGCTGCGCCAGCGTCTCCACGCCTTCGGCCACGATGCTGAGTTTCATGAGCCGGCACATGGCCACGATCAGCTCGGCCAGCGGCTTGTCGGAGGTGATGCCCTGAATGAAGGTCTTGTCGATCTTCAGCGTATGGATCGGAAAGCGCTGCAGATAGGCCAGGTTGGAATAACCAGTGCCGAAGTCGTCGAGTGAAATCGACATGCCCAGCGCTTCAAAGGCGCGCAATACGCGTATGGGCTCGTCGCAGTTGCTCAGCAGCATCGACTCCGTGACTTCGAGCTCCATGCGCGCCGGGTTGGCACTGGCGGCACGCATGGCCGCCGTGAACTTGGCCACGAGCTCGCCGTCACCGAACTGGCGCGCCGACAGGTTGACCGACACCACCAGGTCATAACCTGCACGCGCCCATGCCGCCTGCTGCCGGGCCGCCTGGCTGAAGACCCACAAGCCCAGCTCGTCGATCAGGCCCGACTCTTCACATACCGTGATGAAGTCGTTGGGCGGCACCATGCCGCGCACGGGGTGACGCCAACGCACCAGCGCCTCGGCACCGACGATGCGGTTGCTCGCCGCACACACACGCGGCTGGTAGTGGACCTCGAATTCGCTGCGTTCCAGCGCCAGCCGCAATTCAGCTTCCAGCGTCATGCGCGCGTGCGCTGCCACGCCGATGCTTTCGTCGTAGTAGGCCAGGCCATTGCGGCCCTTGGCTTTGGCGCTGTACATCGCCAGGTCAGCGTGGCGCAGCAAGGTCGGCAAGTCTTCGCCATCGCGCGGGAACAGGCTGACACCGATGCTGGGCGTCACCCGCAGCTCGCTGCCGCGAATGGAAATGGGCTGGCTCACGGTGGCGGCAATGCGCCGGTGCACGCGGTCGACTTCAGCGTGGATGTCGGCGCCGCGCACCAGGATCAGGAACTCGTCGCCGCCAAAACGCGCCACCAGGTCGGTGCTGCGCACGGCGCCGAGCAGGCGCTTGGCAATGCCCACCAAAAGCTCGTCGCCCGCAGCATGGCCCAGCGTGTCGTTGACATGCTTGAAGTGGTCCAGGTCCATGAAGATGAGCGCAGCGTGCTGGCCAGCGCTGCGCACGTCGTCCAGGGCTGCGGCATAGCGGCTCACGATGTGGCTGCGGTTGGGCAGGCCGGTCAGCGCGTCATGGGTGGCCAGAAATTTGGCGTGCGCTTCGGTGCGTTTGAGTGCGCTCACGTCGAGCTCACTCACGAGCCAGGCATCGCCGCCGGTGACGGCGTCGCGGCAACGCCGCGCCGAGATCTCGTGCCAACGCTCGCCCAGCGCCGTGTTGACCGGCAGCGTCACGGTGGCGGAACCCTGCGCCGCCAGAGCGTCGCGCAAGCGGGCATAGACGGCCGCATCGCCCAGGTGGTGTTCCAGCGTTTCGTCGAATCGGCGCACTGAGGCGCGGGCCGCCGGGTTGCGATAGAGCGGGCGGCCATCGGCGTCGTACAAAGAGATCATCGCCGCCGTGTGCAGCAGCGCTTCCACCGAGCGCAAGGCTTCCGGGGTTTCGGCACGCGCGCGCTGGCCTTCGCACAGCATTGCCATGCGGCCGTCTTCAAGCCGGTGGCCGCTGAAGCGCACCTCCAGCGAGACCGGCACGCCCGCCGGGTAGAGCGTCCACTGCTCATTGAAGACGGCGTTGTGCGCGGCAAAGTCGCTCTGGTACTGGCTCAGCCGGCTGGCCACGGATGGCGACATGTCCTGCCCCATGTCGCGCGCGCAGAGTGCCTGCAACGTTGCCGCGTTCCAGACCTCCAGGGCGGCTTCATTGGCCCAGTGCACACGTCGGGCGTCGATGTCAAAGATCCACACCGGCAGGCTGATGTGATCCAGCGCCGCATAGTGTTGACACCTGCTCTGCAGGGGGTCAGGCGGCTGAAGTTGAAACTCTGGGCGAGCGGACATGGTGACTCGGTGAAGTCGCGTGAAAACCGCTGGCAGATCAGGCCGGCAACAAGGCGGCGACGTCGGCGTAGTCGCGTGTGCCTTGCACACGGCTCATCCAGGCCATCACGGCGCCGTAGCGTTCGAGCTCGAAGCCGCCGTCGCGGGCCAGGTGCGTGTAGCCGTAGACGGCGATGTCGGCCACGCTGTAGCCATGGTCAGTCACGAACTCACGGCCGCGCAGGTAGTCGTCAAGCACTTGCAGCCCGCGGTGGCCGTTCTCCAGCCAGCGCGGGATGTCGGCGGCATGGGCCTCACGTGCACTGGGCACGATGTGCGTGAAGAAGCGCGCGGGCGAGATGTTGGGCTCGAGCGAGGTCTGCTCGAAGATCATCCATTGCAGCGCCTGGGCGCGTGAGGTCGCGTCGGCCGGCATCAGATGTGTGCCCTCAGCCAGCCACCATGCGATGGCGTTCGACTCGCCGATGCCGCGCCCGTCGGCCAAGACCAGGTAGGGCACCTGGCCGCGCGGGTTGAGCGCGAGAAATGGCACTTGGCGCGACTCGCCAGCCAAGACGTCGATGCGCTTCATGGCGCATTGGCGGTCGGTCTGGCGCATCACCAGCGCTGGCTTGAAGCTGTTGCCAGAGCCTTGGGTGTAGTACAGCGTTGCGGGCATGGTCGTCCTTTCGTGGTGGGACGTCTGGCTCCCTGATGCCAGCACCCATGGAAGACCCAGACCTGAGCTGCTATCGGCCGCTTGAGACGGCGACTTGATCGCCTAACGCAGAATTTCCCAAAAACACTGCGGCGTTCTCGACAACTGCTGCGGTGGAGGGCTGGCAAGTTCGCCCGCAGGGCGAGCCCGCTTGGCGAAAGCTGTGCTTGGGTCAGGCCGTTGCGCTGGCCAGACCCAAGCGGGCCCTGGCTTGGGTGGGCGTGGCCACCTCGCGCCCGGCGCGCCGCGCGCAGGCCACCAGTGCTTGAATCAAGACGCCATTGCCGCCAGCGCGCTCGCCGTCGGGCAGATAGAAGGTGTCTTCCAGCCCCGTGCGCAACATGCCGCCCATTTCGGCCGTGAGCTGGTGCACCGGCCAGATCTCGCGCCGGCCGATCAGCGTGCTTTGCCACACCGCACCGTCGACCATCAGGCGTGGCAACAAGCGCAGCAAGTCGCCGTCGCAGGGCATGCCGCTGGCGACACCCATCACGAGGTTGTATTCCGGCACGCCCGTATACATGCCGGCCTTGAGGTACATGCCCACGCAGCGCACGATGCCGACATCAAAACACTCGAACTCGGGGTGCGTGTTCGTCTCACGCATCACGTCCAGGTACTGCTGCACTTTGGACACCGGGTTGTCGAAGACCATCGGCGGCCAGGCCCACTGGCCGTCGTCCTTGATCTTCAGGTAGTTCAGGCTGCCGGCGTTGCACGCGGCGATCTCGGGCTTGATGCGCTTCAAGCATGCCAGCGGGCCCGAGACATCCCGGCCCACCACGCCGGTGGTGAGGTTGATGATGACGCCGGGGCAGGCCTCGCGGATGGCGCCCACGACGGCTTCTGCGACATCCGGGTCCCAGCTCGGCATGTGGCCAAAGCCTTCTTCCTGCGAGCGCAGGTGCACATGCATGATGCTGGCGCCGGCATTGAAGGCGTCGCGCGCTTCGGCGGCCATGTGCGCCGGTGTCACCGGCACCGGGTGCTGCTTGGGGTTGGTCAGCACGCCGGTCAGGGCGCAGGTGATGATGGCAGGCTCACTCATGGTGCTAACTCCAATTCAACGATGACAGCGCCGGTGGCGACCGACTGGCCTTGCGTCACGTGCACGGCGCGCACCGTGCCTGCGGTCGCAGCGTGAACCCACATTTCCATCTTCATGGCTTCGACGCAGACCAGCGGCTGGCCGAGCGCCACGCTTTGGCCGACGCTGACCGACACCTGCGCCACGACACCGGCCACCGGCGAGCGTGCACGCGAGGGGTCGGCGTGGCTGTCGCGGCGGGGCAGGGGTGAGGGCTCGTGGAAGCTGAAGACCGCGCCCTCACGCGCGATGTGCACCGTGCGGCCGTCCAGCACGGCCAGCGCGCGGCGGCGAATGCCGTCGACGGTGAAGCGCAGCTCGTGGGTATCGTGAGCAAAGTCAGCGTCGTGGGCGTCACGAGTTTCGATCTGCAGCTGGCTATCGGGTGCACGTAGCATGCGCGTTAGCCCGTTGCAGCTCAGAGTGAGATCGAAGCTGGCGACACTCGCCGGCCGCGCCGCAACAGGCCCGGCCAAAAGAGCGGCGGCGAGCTTCCAGCTCAGCACGTCGGGCTGCGGTGCCTGCGACGGGCCTTCATGCGCCGCCGCCCATTCGTCTAGCAACGTGGTGTGCATGGTGGCCGCTGCAAAACGCGGGTGCTGCACCAGGTCACGCAGGTAGCGGCCGTTGTTGACCAGGCCCATCAGCGGCGCATCTTCCAGCGCGGCGGCCAGGCGGCGCGTGGCGTCCGCGCGGTCGCGCCCGTGCACGATGATCTTGGCCACCATCGCGTCGTAATACGGCGTGACCTCGCTACCTTCACGGATGCCGTGGTCAATGCGCACGCCGGCATGCAGCGCGGCTTCGGGGCGCCAGTGCAGCACGCGCCCGGTCTGCGGCTTAAAGCCGTCGTAGGGGTCTTCGGCGTAGAGGCGCGCCTGGATGGCGTGGCCGGTGAAGACAATGTCGGCTTGCGCTAGCGGCAGCGCTTCACCTTCAGCCACACGCAGCTGCCACGCCACGAGGTCAAGGCTGGTGATGCATTCCGTCACCGTGTGCTCGACCTGCAAGCGCGTGTTCATCTCCAAAAAATAATGTGCGCCAGCGGCGTCGACGATGAACTCCACCGTGCCCGCGCCGACGTAGCCCACCGCCAGCGCCGCCGCCACGGCGTCACGGCCCATGGTCTCGCGCATGGCCGCGCCGACGATGGGCGAGGGCGCTTCTTCAATCACCTTCTGCCGCCGCCGCTGCGCCGTGCAGTCGCGCTCGCCCAGGTGCACGGCGTGGCCGTGGCTGTCGGCAAAGACTTGCACTTCGATGTGGCGGCCTTGTTCGATCAAGCGCTCGAGCATCAGCGTGCCGTCGCCAAAGCTGCTGGTCGCTTCGCGCCGTGCACCGGCCAGCGCCTCGGGCAGCTCGGCCATCTCGCGCACCAGCCGCATGCCACGGCCACCACCGCCGGCCACGGCCTTCACCAGCAGTGGCAACCCCAGTGCGCGTGCTTGTGACGTTAGCGATGTGTCGCTCTGGTCGTCACCCAGGTAGCCCGGCACGCAGGGCACGCCAGCTGCGAGCATGCGGCGCTTGGCCTGTGCCTTGTCGCCCATGGCGGTGATGGCGCTGGCCGGTGGGCCGATGAACACGAGCCCGGCGTCGACGCAGGCCTGGGCGAATTCGGCGCGCTCCGACAGAAAGCCGTAGCCGGGGTGGATGGCGTCGGCACCGGTGGCTTTGGCAGCGGCCAGCACGGCGGCGATGTTCAGGTAGGACGCGGCGGCCGGTGAAGGGCCGATGTGCACCGCCTCATCGGCCAGCCCCACATGCGGCGCTGTGGCGTCGGCGTCGCTGTACGCGGCCACCGTGCGGTAGCCCAGCGCGCGCGCGGTGCGCATCACGCGGCAGGCAATCTCACCTCGATTGGCGATGAGAATTTTGTGCAAGCTCACTGCGGCGCCCAGCTCGGTTTGCGTTTTTGCAGGAAGGCCGTGGTGCCTTCCGTGCCCTCAAGGCCAAGCGCTGCGGCGGAGAAGGTTGCGGCAGCTTCTTGCACCAAGGACGCGGGAGTCTGGAAGCGCGCTTTAGCCATCAGCGCTTTGGTGGCGGCGATGGCGCCGGGCGCGCAGGCGAGGATGTCGGCGAGCACACGGGCGAGCGTGACCTCAAGCGCGTCGGCCTCCGGTGCTTCGTGCACGAGGCCCATGGCTAAGGCCTGCGCCGCGTCG
>JANOJR010000401.1:0-1530 GCA_031418855.1 Rubrivivax sp. | reverse complement strand
CCGGCTTCGAACTCGCGCTGGATCTGCGGCATGTCGCCCAGCGGCACCACCAGCGCGGTGTCGGTGCCTTCGTAGCGCACGTGGATGTGCTGGCGCAAGCTGATGGCGGCAGCGGCCACACCCTGCGCGGCGACCTCGGCGCGCGCGGCTTCACCCAACACGGCCAGCCGAGTCACGGCGGCGGCAAGGCCAGCGGCGTCGAGCGGCAGCTCGATGGACGCTTCACGCATGGCGATCTGGTCGGCCAGGCCCATGCCGTAGGCCGAGAGCACGCCCGCCAACGGGTGCACGAAGACACGCGTCATGCCCAGCGCGTCCGCCACCAGGCAAGCGTGTTGGCCACCGGCACCGCCAAAACATTGCAGCGTGTATTGCGTGACGTCATATCCCCGCGCGACCGAGATGCGCTTGATGGCGTTGGCCATGTTCTGCACCGCGATCCTCACGAAGCCGGCGGCAAGTTGCTCAGCGCTGGTGCTACGGCCAGTGCGCGTGCTTACCTCGTTAGCCATCGTGGTGAAGAGCGTCACGACGGCCTCGCGGTCCAGCGCTTCATTCGCCCCGGGGCCGAAGACTTTGGGAAAGTAAGCCGGTTGAATCTTGCCCAGCATGACGTTGGCGTCGGTCGTGGCCAGCGGCCCGCCGCGGCGGTAGCTCGCCGGGCCGGGGTTGGCACCCGCACTTTCGGGCCCGACACGCAGGCGCGCGCCGTCGAATTGCAGCAGCGAGCCGCCGCCTGCGGCCACCGTGTGGATGCTCATCATCGGCGCGCGCATGCGCACGCCGGCGACCTGCGTCTCAAACGCGCGCTCGAAGGCGCCGGCGTAGTGGCTCACGTCGGTGCTGGTGCCGCCCATGTCGAAGCCGATGAGCTTGTGGTGGCCGGCGGCCACCGCCGTGCGCACCATGCCCACGATGCCGCCTGCCGGGCCCGAGAGGATGGCGTCCTTGCCCTGGAAGTGATGCGCCTCGGTGAGGCCGCCGCTGCTTTGCATGAAGAAGAGGCGCACGCCGGGCATTTGCGCACCGACGCGTTCGACATAACGCCTAAGAATAGGTGACAGATAGGCGTCGACGACGGTGGTGTCGCCGCGCGAGACCAGCTTCATCATCGGGCTGACTTCGTGCGAGACGCTGACCTGCGTGAAGCCGAGTTCGCGTGCCAGCGCGGCTGCCGCCTGCTCATGCTGCGTGAAGCGCCAGCCGTGCATGAAGACGATGGCGCAGCTGGCCAGGCCGGCGCTGCGTGCGGCTTGCAGGTTGACGCGAAGTGCCGCCAGGTCGAGCGCTGTCAAGACCTCGCCCTGGGCGGTGACGCGCTCTTGCGCTTCCACCACGCGCTCGTACAAAAGCTCGGGCAGCACGATGTGGCGCTCAAACAGGCGCGGGCGGTTTTGGTAAGCGATGCGCAGCGCGTCGCGAAAGCCGCGCGTGGTGACGAGCAGCGTGCGCTCGCCTTTGCGCTCCAGCAGCGCGTTCGTGGCCACCGTCGTGCCCATCTTCACGCAGTCCACCAGCGCGGGCGTGATG
>JANOJR010000400.1:0-1951 GCA_031418855.1 Rubrivivax sp. | reverse complement strand
CACGCTGGCCGAGCGCCAGTCGCCCGACGAAACCATCGAGCTGCTGAACACGTACTACACGCTGATGTTCGAGGCCATCACCGGCCACGGCGGCGTGGTGAACCAGATGGTGGGGGATGGGCTGATGGCCATCTTCGGCGCACCCTTGGCCTTGCCCGACCACAGCGCGGCGGCGGTGCGCGCCGCGCAAGAGATGATCGAGCTCATCGGCCTCTTCAACGCCGAGCGCCAGAGCGAAGGCAAGCCACCCATCAGCATCGGCATCGGCATCGCCACCGGCGAGATGGTGGCCGGCTACACCGGCACGCAAGCCCGCGCCACCTACACCTGCATTGGCGACACGGTGAACCTGGCCGCGCGCCTGGAAGCGCACACCAAGCTCAGCGGCCGCGCCATCTTGATTGACGGCGCCGCACGCGCCGACCTGGGAGAACGCTTCAAGCTCGACGCGCTGGGGCCCGTGATGTTCAAGGGCAAGACCGTGGCGGTGGAGGTGTTTGCGGTGGCGACGTGAGGGCTGCTGCGCCTCGTCCTCAAGTCTTTGGTGCTGTAAACACGCCCGACCCAAAGTTGACGCGGAACTCAACGCACCAGATCGACACGGCGGTGTGATCGTCCAGCGTCTGCCCCTTTGGTAGTTGCAGCTCAATCGTTTCATTCACGTAGGGCCGGCTCTGAAGTTGCGCGCCGATGGGCAGGCCCGAGGTGAAGCTGCTGTTGTTGTTGCTGGCGCCGACGTAGACGTAGACGCGTGGCCCACCACCGTCGTAGTTGAAGCCGGTGATGCGCAGCCTGCGCTCATCGACGATGGTCACCGTGCCCGACACGCCATGTTGCAGCGTGCTCAGGCTGGCCGTCCACCCGGCACGTGGGTAGTCGGTGGCGACGCAGCTTGACGGCAGCACGCGACATCGAAAGTCTTCCACCGCACCGACGCGGCGCAATTCCTGGTTGCTGACGGGACCCAGGATGTAGACGTCCTCCCCCGCCACCCCGACGTAATTGCCGGTTTCTGGGTAATGGCGGTATTCGTAGGGTGCCAGCGTGAGGTTGGGCTTGTGGCCGGGAAACAGTGTCGGGTAGGTCAACTCCGCCCAGTCCAAGAGCAGGCTGGTGCTGAGCAGCAACTCGGGCGGTGCAGGGGTGGCTTGCGCCTTGGCACTGGGTTGCTCGCGCACCGCTGCGGCCTGGGCGTCGGGTGCCGGGTCGCCACCACCGCAGGCGGCCAGCAGGGCAAGAAGGCAAAGCAGCATCGAGACGTACTTCATGGGCGGCTCCGGTCGCGTGACGTGCAAGGTCGCGCCAGCGCCCGCAGTCTTACACGGCACAGGCGGGAGCGGCGGGTGGCGCGGTCGGCAACGCAGTCGGTGGCGAAGTCGGTAGCGCCCAGCGTGTAGCCTCGCGACTTTCACACGCGCAGGGGTATGCAATGGGTTGGTTTTCTAAGTCGGACGCCGGCTTCTTTCTCGCCACCGTGGTGCCCGACGTGGCGCACAGCGTGGAAGGCCAGCGCGTGCAGAAGTTTCTGGGCGTCGTCAACGGCGAAGCGATCATCGGCGCGAACATCTTTCGTGACCTGTTCTCGTCCGTTCGCGACGTGGTGGGCGGCCGCGCCGGTGGCTACGAACGCGCGCTGTCCGGCGCGCGCGACGCCGCGCTGGAAGACATGATGGCGGCGGCCAAAGAGATGGGCGCCAACGGCGTCGTCGGCATCGACTTCGACTACGAAGTGCTGGGCGAAGCCAACGGCATGATGATGGTGGCCGTGAGCGGCACCGCCGTCACTATGGCCTAACAACCAAGAGGAGCATGACGATGAAGACGAGACACTTGCTGGTGGCCCTGGCCACCGCCCTGACTGCAAGCCTGAGCGCGGGCCTGGCCAGCGCCGCCTGCATGAGCGACGCCGACGTTGCCGCGCTGATGGAGGCCTACAACAAGCGCCAGCCAG
>JANOJR010000399.1:0-23958 GCA_031418855.1 Rubrivivax sp. | reverse complement strand
GTTGCCGATCCTCGCGCTCTACATTCTCGCGGCGGAAGAGCAGGGCGTCTCGCCTGAGAAGCTCTCCGGCACGATTCAGAACGACATCCTCAAAGAGTTCATGGTCCGGAACACGTACATCTATCCGCCCACGCCTTCGATGCGGATCGTCGCGGACATCATCGAGTACACCAGTCGCGAGATGCCGAAGTTCAACTCGATCTCGATCTCCGGCTATCACATGCAGGAAGCGGGGGCCAACCAGGCGCTGGAGCTGGCCTTCACGCTGGCCGATGGCCGCGAGTACGTGCAGACGGCCATGGCCAAAGGCCTGGACGTCGACGACTTCGCGCCACGCCTGTCGTTCTTCTGGGCGATCGGCATGAACTTCTATCTTGAGATCGCCAAGATGCGCGCCGCGCGGCTCTTGTGGACACGCATCATGAAAGGCTTTGGCGCGAAGAGCGCCAAGAGCCTGATGCTGCGCACGCATTGCCAGACCTCGGGCTGGAGCCTGACCGAGCAAGACCCCTACAACAACATCGTGCGCACCACGGTGGAGGCCATGGCGGCAGTGTTCGGCGGCACGCAAAGCCTGCACACCAATTCGTTCGACGAAGCCATGGCGCTGCCGACCGAGTTCAGCGCCCGCATCGCGCGCAATACGCAGCTGATCCTCCAGGAAGAGACGCACATCACCAGCGTGGTCGACCCCTGGGCCGGCAGCTACATGATGGAGACGCTGACGCAGCAGATGGCCGACGCCGCCTGGGCCATCATCGAAGATGTGCAAGCCCAGGGCGGCATGACGCGCGCTGTGGGCTCGGGCTGGGCCAAGCTGAAAATCGAAGCGAGTGCGGCGCAAAAGCAGGCGCGCATCGACGCCGGGCGTGATGTCATCGTCGGCGTCAACAAGTACCGCTCAGCCGCTAACGACGAAGTGGAGGTGCGTGATGTCGACAACGTCAAGGTGCGTGAAGGGCAGGTGGCGCGACTCGCCGCCGTGCGCGCCGCACGCGACGGCGCCAAGGTGCAAGCCAGCCTTGCAGCTCTGAGCCAAGCCGCTGCCAGCGGACAGGGCAATCTGCTGGCCTTGAGCGTCGACGCCATGCGCGCACGCGCCACCGTAGGAGAAGTCAGCGATGCACTCGAACAAGTTTTCGGCCGCCACCGTGCCGACATCCAGAAGGTGACCGGCGTGTATGCGGCAGCTTATGACTCAGCCGAAGGCTGGGAAAAACTCAAGGCCGAGATCACCGAATTTGCGCAGGCAGAAGGCCGCCGCCCGCGCGTGATGATCGCCAAGCTCGGGCAAGATGGCCACGACCGCGGCGCCAAGGTGGTGGCCACGGCCTTCGCCGATCTCGGCTTTGACGTCGACATCGGCCCGCTCTTTCAAACACCGGCCGAATGCGCGCGCCAGGCGATTGAGAACGACGTGCACGCGGTGGGTGTGTCCACACTGGCCGCCGGCCACAAGACGCTGGTGCCGGCCATCATCGACGAGCTACGAACACAAGGCGGCGGCGACATCATCGTCTTCGTCGGTGGCGTCATTCCGCAGCAGGACTACGGTTTCCTCTACGGCGCCGGCGTCAAAGGCATTTACGGACCGGGCACGCCGATTCCGGTGAGTGCCAAGGACGTGTTGGAGCAGATTCGCGCCGCGCTCGGCCCCTCGAAGTGATACAGTAATACCGCATCACAAGTGGGAGCATCTCATGGCCGTTTCTGTCCGCATGGACCCCACGCTCGAACAAGAGCTCGACAGCGCCGCCAAGCGCCAGGGCATCACCAAGTCGCAATTCATCGTCGACGCGGTGGAGCGCGCTCTCGGCCGCAAAGACCCGTACCGCCTGCTCTTGAAAGTGCAAGAGCAATTCAGCCTGGGCACTGGCGCGCCCGTCCTGATGGCGCGGGATGCACCCCGCGTGCCCTACCAAAGCGCCACGCTGCAAGACAAGCTGCGTGCCAAGCAAGACGAGGCCATGGTCGACTGGCTGGCCTATCAGGAAGCACGCAAGCTTGGCCAGACCTGGCAGCCCGATGCGCCCAAGGCGCGAGCTGTGGCCAAAAAGGCGCCCAAAGCTGCGCCGAGGAAGCGAGCCAAGCCTTGATCACTGCCTTGCTCGACGCCGGGCCGCTGGTGGCCTTGTTCGACCCGGCCTCGCCCGCGCATGCGCACTACCACGCGCTGCTGGGCGCGCGGCGCGAGCCTTTGCGCTTGCACACCACATGGCCTTGCATCACCGAGGCGGCGCACTTTCTCTCGGCGCCCAGGCGCTGGGCCATGTTGATGTGGGTCGCCGAGGGCGGCGCCATGGTCTTCCCGTTCGACTCAAAGCACCTGGCGGCCATGCTGCCGCTGATGCAGCGCTACACCGAGTCGCCGCGCACCGACATGGACCTCGCTGACGCCTCGCTCTTGTGGGTGGCCGGCGAGACGGGTGTTCGCGTGGTGCTGACCATCGACGTGCGTGACTTCTATCGCTACCGCTTGCCTGATGGCCGTGCCTTCGAAATCCTTTGAGTCGGCGAGCGTAGCCGAGCTGCTCGCCCTGTTGCGCTCTGCGCCTGGGCCGGCGCAGCGCCGCGCCATGGCCAAGGCCATCACCCTACTTGAATCCACGCGCGCTGACCACCGCGCCCTGGTCGATAGCTTGCTCAACGCCTTGCTTTCCCACAGTGGCGCCGCTCTACGCATCGGCATCAGCGGCGTGCCGGGCGTGGGCAAGAGCACCTTCATCGAAGCGCTGGGCCTACACCTCATCGCACTTGGCCACCGCGTGGCGGTGCTGGCGGTGGACCCATCGTCGAGCCTGGGCGGCGGCTCGATCCTCGGTGACAAGACACGCATGGAGCGGCTATCCGTCGACGAGCGCGCCTTCATCCGCCCCAGCCCCGCCTCGGGCCATCTCGGCGGCGTGGCTGAGAGCACGCGCGAGGCCATGCTGGTGTGCGAGGCCGCCGGTTACGACATCGTCATCGTTGAGACCGTGGGTGTGGGCCAGAGCGAAACGGCGGTGGCTGGCATGACCGACATGTTCGTCTTGATGCAACTGCCCAACGCAGGTGACGACCTGCAGGCCATTAAAAAGGGGGTGATGGAGCTGGCCGACCTGGTGGTCATCAACAAGGCCGATCTCGACGAAGCCGCAGCCACGCGCGCGCGCGCCCAGATCACCGGTGCCATGCGCTGGCTGGGCCCGCACAGCCATGCCACCACCAGCGTCATCCAGCTCAGTGCCTTGAAGGGCAGCGGCCTGGGCGAGTTCTGGCAGGTGGTGACTAACTTTCATGATGAGCGCACCCGCAGCGGCGCACTGGCGCAGCGTCGCCACGCGCAAGACGAAGCCTGGATGTGGGAACGCATCCAGGCCGGCTTGCGCCAGCAATTCCACGAGCATGCTGCCGTCCAGGCGCAGCTGGCAAGCATCACCAGCGAGGTCAAGGCCGGGCGCTTGGCGGCGTCGGTGGCGGCGCGGCAACTACTCGGCCTGATGCGCGGCTAAGCTTCAAAACGAGGAGACACATCAACATGCACAACATCATCGAGCAGCTCGAAGAAAAGCGCGCCGCAGCACGCCTGGGTGGCGGCGAAAAGCGCATCAAGGCGCAGCACGCTAAAGGCAAGCTCACGGCGCGCGAGCGGCTGGAATTGCTGCTGGACGAAGGCAGCTTCGAAGAATGGGACATGTTCGTCGAACACCGCTGCGCCGACTTCGGCATGCAAGACCAAAAGGTGCCCGGCGACGGCGTCGTCACCGGCTACGGCATGATCAACGGCCGCCTCGTTTTTGTCTTCAGCCAGGACTTCACCGTCTTCGGCGGCGCGCTCTCCGAGGCCCATGCCGAGAAGATCTGCAAGGTGATGGACCAGGCCATGAAAGTCGGCGCGCCGGTCATCGGCCTGAACGACTCGGGCGGCGCCCGCATCCAGGAAGGTGTGGCCTCCCTCGGTGGCTACGCCGAAGTCTTCCAGCGCAACGTCATGGCCTCGGGCGTGGTGCCGCAGATCAGCATGATCATGGGCCCGTGCGCTGGCGGCGCCGTGTACTCACCGGCCATGACCGACTTCATCTTCATGGTGCGCGACAGCGCCTACATGTTCGTCACCGGGCCCGAGGTCGTGAAGACGGTGACGCACGAAGAAGTCTCGGCCGAAGAGCTGGGCGGTGCAGGCACGCACACCAGCAAGAGCGGTGTTGCCGACCTCTCCTTCGACAACGACGTTGAAGCGCTTTTGATGCTGCGCCGCTTCTTCAACTACCTGCCACTGAATAACCGCACCGGGGTGCCCGTGCGCGCCAGTGGCGACCCCGCCGAGCGGCTGGACCATTCGCTCGACACACTGGTGCCCGACAACCCGAACAAGCCCTACGACATCAAAGAGCTGATCCACAAGGTCGTCGACGATGGCGACTTCTTCGAGCTGCAACCCGACTACGCCAAGAACATCGTCATCGGCATGGCGCGCATGGAAGGCCGCACGGTGGGCATCGTTGCTAACAACCCCCTGGTGCTGGCGGGCTGTCTGGACATCAAGAGCAGCATCAAGGCCGCGCGCTTCGTGCGCTTTTGCGATGCGTTCAACATACCCGTTATCACATTTGTCGACGTGCCCGGCTTCATGCCGGGTACCAGCCAGGAATACGGCGGCATCATCAAACACGGCGCCAAGCTGCTCTACGCGTTTGCCGAATGCACCGTGCCCAAGGTGACGGTCATCACGCGCAAAGCCTACGGCGGTGCGTACGACGTGATGAGCTCCAAGCACCTGCGTGGCGACGTCAATTTCGCCTGGCCGCATGCCGAGATTGCGGTGATGGGCGCCAAGGGCGCCGTGGAGATCATCTTCCGCGAAGACAAGGGCGACCCAGCCAAGCTGGCCGCGCGCGAGGCTGAGTACAAGGCGCAGTTCGCCAACCCCTTTGTCGCTGGCAGCCGGGGCTACATCGACGACGTGATCCAGCCGCATGAAACCCGGAAGCGAATTTGCCGCTCGCTGGCGATGTTGAAAGACAAGAAGGTCGAGAACCCGTGGCGCAAGCACGGCAACATTCCGCTGTGATTGAGGATCGCAAAATGTTCACCAAGATCCTGATTGCCAACCGTGGCGAGATTGCTTGCCGCGTGATGAAGACGGCCCGCAAGATGGGCATCAAGACGGTCGCGGTGTACTCCGACGCCGACAAGGACGCGCGCCATGTCGCCATGGCCGATGAAGCGGTGCGCATCGGGCCCGCACCCAGCCGCGAGAGCTACCTTCAGGGCGACACCATCATCGCCGCCGCTAAGCAAACCGGCGCGCAGGCCATCCACCCCGGCTACGGCTTCTTGTCGGAGAACGAAGCCTTCGCGCGCCGTGTCGAAGAAGCGGGCCTCATCTTCATCGGCCCCAAGCACGCGAGCATCGCCGCCATGGGCGACAAGATCGCCTCGAAGAAGCTGGCGCTGGCGGCCAAGGTGAACACCATTCCGGGCTGGAACGAGGCCATCGAATCGCCCGAGCGCGCGGTCGAAATTGCCCGTGGCATCGGCTACCCCGTGATGATCAAAGCCAGCGCGGGTGGCGGTGGCAAAGGCCTGCGCGTGGCCTTCAACGACGCCGACGCGTTTGACGGCTTCACGAGTTGCCGCTTTGAAGCCATCAACAGCTTCGGCGACGACCGCATCTTCATCGAGAAGTTTGTCGAGTCGCCGCGCCACATTGAGATTCAAGTGCTGGGCGACGCCCACGGCCACATCGTCTACCTGTACGAGCGCGAATGCTCGATCCAGCGCCGCCACCAGAAGGTCATTGAAGAAGCGCCTTCACCCTTCATCAGCGAAGCCACACGCGCGGCCATGGGCGCGCAGGCCGTGCAGTTGGCGCGCGCGGTGAACTACCAAAGTGCGGGCACGGTGGAGTTCGTCGTGGGGCGCGACCAGAGCTTCTATTTCCTGGAGATGAATACGCGCTTGCAGGTCGAGCACCCGGTGACCGAATGCATCACCGGCCTGGACATGGTGGAGCTGATGATCCGCGTGGCTGCCGGCGAGCCGCTGCCCTTCACGCAGGCGCAGATCCCGCGCAAGGGCTGGGCTATCGAGTGCCGCATCAACGCTGAAGACCCGTTTCGCAACTTCCTCCCTTCCACCGGTCGGCTTGTGCGTGATGTGCCACCACTGGCGACGATGGAAGCGGCCGCAGCCATGCCCGAAGGTGGTGGCGTGCGCGTCGACACTGGCGTGGCGGAAGGCGGCGAGATCCCGATGTATTACGACTCGATGATCGCCAAGCTCATCGTGCATGGCCGCGACCGCGCCGACGCCATCACGAAGATGCGCGAGGCGCTCAACGCCTTTGTGATCCGCGGCATCAGCAGCAACATCCCGTTCCAGGCGGCCTTGCTGGCGCACCCGAAGTTCGCCTCGGGCGACTTCAATACCGGCTTCATCGCGGAGCACTACGGCCGTGGCTTCAGCAGCGCCGATGTGGCGCACGACGACCCGCTGTTCCCGGTCGCGCTGGCCGCCTTCGTGCGGCGCAAAGCGCGCGAGCGTGCGGCGGGCATCAGCGGCCAGGTGCCAGGGCACGAGGTCAGCTTCGAGCCCGGCTTGGTGGTGGTGGTGCTGGACGGCCACGGTGGGCGCGTGCACCACGACGTGCGTATCGACGAGTTCGAGAAGACCTCGGGCAAGGCCGACGTCGTCGTCCAGGGCCGCCACTTCGCCATCCAAAGCACCACCAAGCTCGGTGAGCTGCTGATGCACGGCACCTGCAACGGCAAGCCCTTCACGGCGCAGGTCGAGCGCGGCAGCGCGAAGAACCCGCTCGGCATCCGCGTGGCGCACAACGGCACCCAGATCGAGGCATTGGTGCTGCTGCCACGAGCGGCAGAGTTGCTGGCGCTGATGCCGCACAAGGCGCCGCCGGACCTGTCGCGCTTCTTGCTGTCGCCCATGCCCGGCCTCTTGGTCGATGTGGCCGTGGCGGTGGGGCAAAAGGTGCTGGCCGGCGAGAAGCTGGCGGTCATTGAAGCGATGAAGATGGAGAACATCCTGCTCGCCACGCAAGACGGTGTGGTGGGTGAGCTTCTGGCGACGAAGGGTGAAAGTCTGGCCGTCGATCAAGCCA
The DNA here is from genome assembly GCA_031418855.1 of Rubrivivax sp. Classification (GTDB taxonomy): domain Bacteria; phylum Pseudomonadota; class Gammaproteobacteria; order Burkholderiales; family Burkholderiaceae_C; genus Rubrivivax. Next base: position 16,859 of record JANOJR010000399.1, on the reverse strand, counting down.
TATTGAGCTTCCAATGAACAAGCCCTTCAAGGTGCTGGGTATCCAGCAAATTGCCATTGGTGGGCCCGACAAAGGCAAGTTGAAAGCCCTGTGGGTCGATCTGCTTGGCCTCACCGTCAAGAGCACGTTTGTGAGCGAGCGCGAGAACGTCGACGAAGACATCTGCGCGCTGGGCGAAGGCGTGCACGCGGTGGAGGTCGACCTCATGCAGCCCATCGACCCCGACAAGAAGCCCGCCGTGCACACCACGCCGCTCAACCATGTGGGCTTGTGGGTGGATGACCTGCCGCGAGCTGTCGAATGGCTCAGCGCGCAAGGCCTGCGCTTCGCGCCCGGTGGCATCCGTAAGGGTGCGGCGGGGCACGACATCTGCTTCATCCACCCCAAGGGTAACGAGGCGTTTCCCCTGTGTGGTGAAGGTGTGTTGATCGAGCTGGTGCAAGCACCGGCTGAAGTGATCGCGGCGTTGGCGAACGCCGATGCATGATGGTTTCGCAGCCACCGCTGCGGCCATGACACACAGTGCGCTGTGGGCATGGCTACAGTCCCAGCCATGAACACACCCACCATCACCCTGCGCGAAGTCGGCCTGCGCGACGGCCTGCAAAGCATTGCCCGCACGCTGCCCACGGCGCACAAGCTGGCGTGGATCGCAGCCGCCTATGCGGCGGGCCAGCACGAGATCGAGGTTGGCTCCTTTGTGCCGCCGCGCCTGCTGCCGCAACTGGCCGACACCGCCGAGCTGGTGGCATTCGCCAAGACACTCCCGGGCCTTGTGGTCTCGGTGCTGGTGCCCAATTTGAAGGGCGCCGAGCGCGCGCTCGACAGCGGCGCTGATGTCATGCTGCTGCCGCTGTCGGCCAGCCTCGCCCACAGCCTGGCCAACCTGCGCAAGCCGCCCGACGAGGTGGTGCTGGAGCTGGCGAGCATCGTCGAGCTGCGTGACGCGCGGCGCTCGCCTTGTCTGATCGAAGTCGGCTTGAGCACAGCGTTCGGCTGCACCATCCAGGGCCGCGTCGAGCCAGAACAAGTGCAGCGCCTGGTGCTCGCGGCCTTGAATGCCGGAGTCGACCGCATCGGCCTGGCCGACACCGTGGGTTATGCCGACCCGCAGGCGGTGGCTGCGCTCTTCACGCAATGCAGGGCGATGGCCGGCGACAAACTCAGCTGCGGTCACTTCCACGACACGCGTGGCCTCGGAATGGCTAACGTTTATGCGGCGTGGACAGTGGGCATACGCCGCTTCGACGCCTGTCTGGCCGGCATTGGTGGCTGCCCACATGCGCCGGGTGCCAGCGGCAACGTCTGCACCGAAGACGTGGCCTACCTCTTCGCCAGCATGGGCCAAGACACCGGGCTGGACATTGCCAAGCTGCTGGCGCTGCGCGCGCAAGTGGCGCAGTGGCTTGAAGGCGAGACGCTGCACGGCACGCTGTGGCGCGCGGGGCTGCCAAAGACGATGGTGGTGGCATGAGCGCGCCATCGGCGGTGCAGCCACTCAAGGGCTTGCGGGTGGTCGAATTCACCCACATGGTGATGGGCCCGACCTGCGGCATGTTGCTCGCCGACATGGGCGCCGAGGTCATCAAGGTCGAGCCCATCGGCGGCGAAGGCACACGGCGACTGCTGGGGCTGGGCACGGGCTTCTTCCCGATGTTCAACCGCAACAAGAAGAGCATCGAGATCGACCTGCACAAGAGCGAAGGCGCGGCGCTGGCGCGTGAGCTCGCCCTCACCGCCGACGTGGTGGTGGAGAACTTCAAGCCCGGCACGCTGGTGAAGTACGGGCTGGACTACACGGCGCTGAGCCAAACCAACCCGCGCTTGATCTACGCCAGCCACAAAGGTTTTTTGCCGGGACCGTATGAACACCGCACGGCGCTGGATGAGGTGGTGCAGATGATGGGCGGCCTGGCCTATATGACCGGCCGCCCGGGCGACCCGCTGCGCGCGGGCACCAGCGTCAACGACATCATGGGCGGTTTGTTCGGCGCCATTGCGGTGCTGGGCGCACTCATCCAGCGCGGCATCACGGGCCGAGGCATGGAGGTGCAGTCGGCGCTCTTTGAGAACAACGTCTTCCTGATGGGCCAGCACATGCTGCAGTTCGCGATGACGGGCAAGCACCCGCAGCCCTTTCCCGCGCGCGACAGCCCCTGGGCGGTGTACGACGTCTTCACGGTCAAGGATGGTGAGCAGATATTCCTGGCAGCCGTGAGCGACTCGCAGTGGTTAACTTTCTGCAAAGTCATGCATCTGGCCGACCTGCAAGCCGTCCCGGCGCTGGCGACTAACAACCAACGTGTACAGGTGCGGCCATGGCTTCTGAAGAGCTTGCGTGAGCGCTTGGCGCCGCGCAGTGCGGATGAGCTGGCCGCCATCATGGAAGCGGCGGGCCTGCCCTTCGCGCCCATCCGCCGCCCCGAAGACTTGCTCGACGACCCGCACCTGCTGGCCACAGGCGCGCTGGCCGACATCACGCTGCCCGACGGAGAGCGCGCCGGGCAAAGCGTGAAGACGACGCTCTTCCCGATCACCTTCGACGGTGAGCGGCTGCCCGTGCGCCAGCACCCGCCTCGGCGCGGCGAGCACACACAATCGCTGCTGCGCGCGCTGGGCCTCAGCGACGAACGCATCGCCGCGCTGCATGCGGCCGCTGTGGTCGCTTGACCACGCTCCCCACACGATAGGAGACGCCATGACCCCTGCACCCACCATTCCTACATTGCGCCGCGCGTTGGTACTGGGCGCGGCCGCGTTCGCACTCAGTCACAGCGCCCTGGCGCAAAGCGACAAGGTCGTGAAGTTCATCCTGCCCAACGCCACCGGCTCGGGCGTGGACACCATCACGCGCACGGCGCAAGCCGCGCTGGCCAAGGCGCTGGGCCACCCGGTGGTGGTGGAAAACCAGGCCGGTGCCGGTGGCATCGTCGGCTTGCAGGCCATGGCGCGTGCGCCGGCCGACGGCTTCACGCTCAGCGTGGTCTCGAACAATGTCGTGATTCTCCCCAGCGTCTACAAGAAGCTGCCGTTCGAGATGCCGGGGGACTTCACGCCGATTGCGGTGATCGGCTCGACACCACTCGTGTTGGTCGTTAATCCAAACAAGGTGCCGGCGCAAAACGCCCGGGAATTTGCCGCCTTGATGAAGTCCAAACCCGGGCAGATGAGCTACGCCTCGGGCGGCAACGGCACCATCTTGCACCTGGCGGCCGAGATGTACGTCGACGAGATCGGCGCCCAGGCTTTGCACGTGCCCTACAAAGGCGTGGGCCCGATGTTGGCCGACTTGATCGGCGGCCAGGTTGAATGGGCCACCGCGGCACTGCCCAGCGTGCAGCAGCACTTGAAGAGCGGCGCGCTGCGTGCCATCGGCGTGAGCAGCGCGGCGCGCACGCCGGCGGCGCCGGAGATCCCCACCTTTGCTGAGCAGGGTCTGCCGGGCTACCTCGTCGACGCCTGGTTCGGCGTGCTCGGGCCCAAGGGCATGACCGCCGCCGACGTCAAGCGTGTGCACACCGCGCTGGTGGCGGCTTTCGCCGACCCGTTGGTCAAAGAAGCCATGGCCAAGCAGGGCAACGTCATCGACATCAGTTCCAGCGAGTTCGCCCAGGGCTACTTCAAGAGCGAGTTGGCCAAGTACGCCAAGCTGGTGAAGAAGGCCGGCATCGAGCTGCAGTGAGCCTGCTGCGCTTCAAGCCGCGTGTGCTGTGGCTCAGTGCCGACGCAGCGGCGATTTCGGCGCAGCTGCAAGGCGCCGAGCTGGCGGCGGCGCAGGCCACACCACTACGTGACGACATCTCCACCGACGAGATCACGCCGCTGCCGGTGATGGTGCACTTTGACGCTCAACTTGGGCGTTATCTCTACACCGGCTTCAGCGTCGGCGGCGTCAAACCCATCACACGCGACGCTGTGCGCGAGGGCGGCTTTGAGGTGGTGGTGGCGGGCAAACGCTACGGCAAAGGCTCGTCGCGCGAACACAGCGTGGTGGCCGAGCGCGCGGCCGGTGTGCGCCTGGTCATCGCCGAGAGCTTCGAGCGCATCTACCGCCAGAACGCTGACAACGTGGGGCTGTTCACGTCCACCGACCTCAGTCTGGCGGCGCGCATCAAGGCGGGTGAGGCCATTGATCTCGAAGACCTGCTCGCCGGCCGCGATGCGTTGGCCGCCGCCGTGCTGCGCGCAGGCGGCTTGCTGCGCTTCGGACAAGCCATGCGCGTGATGGACAGATTGCCACCGGCAACCGCCGCACCACGCACCTTGTTCCAGAAGATCGTCAACCGCCACACCCTGGCCACCAATGTCACGCCAGCGCAGCTCACACCCGGCGTCGGCGGCTTCGTGCGCGCCGACTGGCGCTTCATCCACGAGTACTACACCGGCATGTGCGCGCACTTGCTCGACGACGCGCTGGGCAGCGGCTACGCGCTGCGTGACACGGCCTCGATCCTGAGCTTTGAAGACCACTTGTCGTATGTGCACCGCAGCCCGGTGCATCTGGCGCAAGACCTGGTCGGCGGTGTGCGCCGGCTTTCAACCGCGCACCGTGTCTTCGTGCAACGGCATGGTTTGAAAGACCACGGCTACCTGCAAGCGCTGGAAGCTGGCGACGCCGGCAACCAGGGCAGTGAAGGCATCTCGCATGCGCTGATGACCGAGCGCTATGCGCTGCCGGGGCAGCTGGTGGTGGGCACCGATTCGCACACGCCGCACGCGGGCGCCTTGGGCTGCGTGGCCTTCGGTGTCGGCACCACCGACATGGCTAACGCGTTCGTGAGTGGCGCCGTTCGCATCACCCTGCCCGAGGTGCTGCGCGTGGACATTCAAGGCCCGCTGCCGCTCGGCGTTAGCGCCAAGGATGTCGTCTTGCATCTGCTGGCCTTGCCCGCCATTCGCGCCGGCGCTGGTGTCGGCCGCGTCTTTGAGTTCGTCGGCACGGCCGTGCGCGATATGAGCATCGACGAGCGCGCGACCTTGACCAACATGACGGCCGAACTCGGTGGCTTCACCGGCATCGTGGCGCCAGATGAGAAGACGCTGGCCTTCCTGCGCGAGCGCCGTGGTGTGGACTTCCGGCTAGAACCCTGGATGTGCAGCGACGCCGGTGCGCCATATTTCGACACGTTGCATGTCGACGCCCGCGTGCTCTCGCCCATGGTCGCTCGCCCCGGCGACCCCGGCCATGGTGTCGCCCTGCACACGCTGACCGAGCGCGCCCGCATCGACATCGCTTACGGCGGCTCGTGCACGGCGGGCAAGCAAGACGACTTCGACCAGTACCACGCCGTGCTGGCCTGGGCGGCGGCACGCGGCCTGCGCGCCGCACCCGGCGTCAAGCTCTACCTGCAATACGGCACGCAGGCAGTGCGTGACTATTGCGCGGCGCGTGGCTACTTGCCGGCCTTCGAATCCGTGGGCGCCGAGATGCTGCAACCGGCCTGCGGCGCTTGCGCCAACTGCGGGCCGGGTTCGTCTGAGCATGCCGGCCAAGTGACGGTGAGCGCCATCAACCGCAACTTCCCCGGGCGCTCGGGGCCCGGGCAGGTGTGGCTGGCCAGCCCGGCCACGGTGGCGGCCAGCGCCATCGCTGGCAGGCTGTGCTCCTTCGACGAACTTCGTTTGAACAGTGAGCGCGCTGAACTCGCCGACAATCAAGGCCGCTGAAACCCGCCCCGCACCATGACCGCACGCACCCTCTACGACAAGCTCTGGGACGACCACGTCGTCTACACCGAAGACGACGGCACCGCCGCGCTCTACATCGACCGCCACCTGGTGCATGAAGTCACCAGCCCGCAGGCTTTTGAAGGCTTGCGCCTGGCGGGGCGCAAGGTGTGGCGTACGAGCTCCATCGTCGCCACCGCCGACCACAACACGCCCACCACCGGCTGGGAGCGCGGCTACGACGGCATCACCGACGCCGTCTCGCGCTTGCAGGTGGTGACGCTCGACGCGAACATCAAAGCCTTCGGCGCGGCGGCGTACTTTCCGTTCCTCGACAAGCGCCAGGGCATCGTGCACGTCATCGGCCCCGAACAGGGCGCCACGCTGCCCGGCATGACTGTTGTGTGCGGCGACTCGCACACGTCCACGCACGGTGCGTTTGGCGCGCTCGCGCATGGCATCGGCACGAGTGAGGTCGAGCATGTGCTAGCCACCCAAACGCTGCTGGCGCGCAAGGCGAAGAACCTGCTCGTGAAGGTTGAAGGTGTGCTGCCACGCGGCTGTAGCGCCAAAGACATCGTGCTGGCCATCATCGGGCGCATCGGTACGGCGGGCGGCACCGGCAGCACCATCGAATTCGGCGGTAGCGCGATCCGTGCCTTGAGCATGGAAGGGCGCATGACCGTGTGCAACATGGCCATCGAAGCCGGTGCGCGCGCGGGGCTAGTCGCCGTTGACGAGAAGACCATCGAGTACGTGCGCGGCCGCCCTTTCGCGCCCGTGGGCGTGGAGTGGGATCACGCGGTGGCGCACTGGCGCACGCTGCAGTCCGACCCCGGCGCGGTGTTCGATAGCGTGGTCGAGATCAACGCCAGCGTACTGCGCCCGCAAGTCACCTGGGGCACCAGCCCCGAGATGGTAGTGTCGATCGACGACCGCGTGCCCGACCCCGAGCGCGAGAAAGACGCCAACAAGCGCAGCGCCATCGAGCGCGCGCTGGTCTACATGGGCCTCACGCCGAACAAGGCCATCGCCGACATCCTGATTGACAAGGTCTTCATCGGCTCGTGCACCAACAGCCGTATCGAAGACCTGCGCGACGCTGCGGCCGTGGTGCGCAAAGTGGGCGGCAAGGTCGCCGCCAACGTCAAGCTGGCGCTGGTGGTGCCTGGCTCTGGCCTGGTCAAAGCACAGGCGGAGGCTGAGGGCCTGCACCTGGTCTTCAAGGCCGCAGGCTTCGAGTGGCGCGAGCCGGGATGCTCGATGTGCCTGGCCATGAACGCCGACCGGCTGGAGCCGGGCGAGCGCTGCGCCTCCACCAGCAACCGCAATTTCGAAGGCCGCCAGGGGCAGGGCGGCCGCACGCATCTGGTGAGCCCGGCGATGGCGGCTGCGGCCGCGCTGGAAGGGCATTTTGTCGACGTGAGTCGTCTGTCTTGAAGGAGAGCCTTATGAAGACCTTGATCACCCTGATGGCTGCCCTGTTCGTGCTGGCCGGCTGCAACACCATCGAAGGCGTCGGCAAGGACGTGAAGAAGGTTGGCAGCACGGTGGAAGAAGCGGCCAAGAAGAAGTAAGCATTGCGACAGGCCCGTAGCCCCGTCGCTAACCACTGAATTGATATGACACCGTTCACCGTGCACAAGGGCCTCGTGGCCCCCATGGATCGCGAAAACGTCGACACCGACGCCATCATCCCCAAGCAGTTCCTGAAGTCGATCGCACGTGCGGGCTTCGGCCCCAACCTCTTCGACGAGTGGCGCTACCTTGACAAGGGCGAGCCCGGCATCGACCCAGCCACGCGCCGGCCCAACCCCGACTTCGTGCTCAATCAGCCGCGCTACCAAGGTGCGTCGGTGCTGATTGCTCGGCGCAATTTCGGCTGTGGGTCGAGTCGCGAGCACGCGCCTTGGGCGCTGGGGCAGTACGGCTTTCGCACCATCATCGCGCCGAGTTACGCCGACATCTTCTTCAACAACTGCTTCAAGAACGGCCTCTTGCCCATCGTGCTGCCCGAGCACCAGGTGGCCAATCTCTTCGACGAGGTGCATGGGTTTGTCGGTTACGAGTTGCTCGTGGACCTGCCGCGCCAGGTGGTGGTCAAGCCTGATGGCAGCGAGCTGGCGTTTGAGGTTGAGGCCTTTCGCAAGTACTGCCTGATCAACGGCTTTGATGACATCGGCCTGACGCTGCGCCATGCCGATGAGATTCGCGCCTTCGAGGCGGCTCGTCTGGCGCGCCAGCCCTGGCTGGCCCACCGCTCACTTTGAAATTTTGAATCTCTGAATCGACCCCGCACCATGAAGATCGCGATCCTGCCGGGCGACGGCATCGGCACCGAAATCGTCGCCGAAGCTGTCAAAGTTCTTAAGGCGTTAGACATCCCCTTCGAGAGCGAGACGGCCCTCGTGGGCGGCGCGGCTTTCGACGCTTACGGCCACCCCCTGCCCGAGGCCACGCTGGCACTGGCCAAGGCGGCCGACGCCGTGCTCTTCGGTGCCGTGGGCGACTGGAAGTACGACAAGCTTGAGCGCGCGCTGCGCCCCGAGCAGGCCATCCTTGGCTTGCGCAAGCACCTTGGCCTGTTCGCCAACTTCCGCCCGGCGATTTGCCACCCGCAGCTGACCGACGCTTCAAGCCTCAAGCCCGAGCTGGTGTCGGGGCTGGACATCCTCATCATCCGTGAGCTGACCGGCGACATCTACTTCGGCCAGCCGCGCGGCCGCCGCATCGCGGTCGATGGCCACTTCCCCGGCAGCGAAGAAGCCTTCGACACCATGCGCTACAGCCGCCCGGAAATCGAGCGCATTGCGCATGTGGCGTTCCAGGCCGCGAGAAAGCGGCGTGGCAAGGTGACCAGCGTCGACAAAGCCAACGTGCTGGAGACCTTCCAGTTCTGGAAAGACGTGGTCACCGAAGTCCACGCGATGTACCCCGATGTGCAGCTCGACCACATGTACGTCGACAACGCCGCCATGCAGCTGGTGAAGGCGCCCAAGAGCTTTGACGTGATCGTCACCGGCAACATGTTTGGCGACATCTTGTCCGACGCCGCCGCCATGCTCACGGGCTCGATCGGCATGCTGCCTTCGGCGTCACTCGACAAGAACAACAAGGGCTTGTACGAGCCCAGCCATGGCAGCGCGCCTGACATCGCGGGTAGGGGCGTGGCCAATCCGCTGGCTACAATCTTGTCCACTGCCATGATGCTTCGCTTCACACTCAACCAAGCCGACGCTGCTGCCCGTATTGAGGGCGCGGTGACTTCCGTTTTGGAAGCCGGTTTGCGCACAGGCGACATCTGGAGCGAAGGCAAACGCCGTGTGGGCACGCGTGAAATGGGCGACGCCGTCGTGGCCGCATTGACGACGCAAACCCGTTCCACCACCAGCACGAAAATTACCCAGAGCTAGCAGCTCTCGGATCGTCTCGCCCGACCTGGACCCCGGCGATACGAGCCGGGAGTCAAGGAAGGGGTCGGAGCAAAGAGGTATCCGAATGGCACTCGTAGGATTGGTTGGCTGGCGCGGCATGGTCGGCTCGGTGTTGATGCAGCGCATGCAGGCCGAGGGCGACTTTGCGCTTATCGAGCCGATGTTCTTTTCCACCAGCAACGCCGGTGGCGCGGCGCCCGCGCAGGCGAAGAACGAAACGCGGTTGTTTGATGCGAGCGACATCACGGCGCTCAAGCGCTGCGACATCATCATCACCGCACAAGGCGGCGAGTACACCAAGGCCGTCTACCCCCAGCGGCGCGCAGCCGGCTGGAAGGGCACTTGGATCGACGCGGCGAAAACGCTGCGCATGAACGACGACGCGGTGATCGTGCTCGACCCGGTCAACATGCCCGTTATCAAGGATGCCCTGGCGCGCGGCGTGAAGGACTACATCGGCGGCAACTGCACCGTGAGTTGCATGCTCATGGGCGTGGGCGCGCTCTTCAAGGCCGACCTGGTGGAATGGATGACTTGCACCACCTACCAGGCCGCCAGTGGTGGTGGCGCGCAGCACATGCGCGAGTTGCTGACGCAAATGGGCACGCTCAACACGGCAGTTAGGCCGATGCTCGACGACCCGGCGAGCGCCATCCTTGAGATCGACCGTCAGGTCGCGGCCACACAGCGCGGCTTGAGCGGCGCGGCGATTGAGCACTTCGGTGTGCCACTGGCCGGCAGTCTGATCCCCTGGATCGACGCCGACCGCGGCGACGGCACCAGCCTGGAAGAGTGGAAGGGCGGCGCCGAGGTCAACAAGATCCTTGGTCGCGGCCCGGCGTTTGGCAGTGCGGCCACGCCCATCGATTCCACCTGCGTGCGCGTGGGCGCGATGCGCTGCCACAGCCAGTCCTTGACCATCAAGCTCAAGCAAGACGTGCCGCTGGCGGACATCGAAGCGCTCATCGCCAACGACAACGCCTGGGTCAAGTTCGTGCCCAATACCAAGGTCGATACGCTGCGTGAACTCACCCCGGTGGCGGTGACGGGCACGATGTCGATCCCGGTCGGCCGTGTGCGCAAGATGGCGCTGGGCCCGCAGTACCTGGGTGCCTTCACCATCGGTGATCAGCTGATGTGGGGCGCGGCCGAGCCGCTGCGGCGCATGCTGCGCATCGTCTTGGAACAGTGAACTGGTATGCCTGCCCTGTGGTTCGACGGCAACAAGGCAGGCTGCATGCGCAACAATCCATTTCGCCAAAGAACATCAGTCTTTGCATGAGCTTGTCAGCGTAGATGCCTGATGTTATTGTGATTTCCACCGGTCGCAGAGCAGCCCTCTGGGTGCCGGCAAGGGCCCTGGGAGGGCTTGAACGGCGGGTCTCTATCGCAGAGCCCGCCCATTGTTTTTGGGAGACGCCTTGAAGCACCGCACGAATCAAACTGCCCGTTTTGCGCTGACTGGCGTGGCCCTGGCCACCGCCTGCTTGATGGCGTCCCCCACCTGGGCGCTGGGCCTTGGCCGGCTTAATGTGCAGTCGGTACTCGGCGAGACGCTGCGCGCTGAAATCGACATCACCAGCATCACGCCTGAAGAGGCGGCGTCGATCCGCCTGCGCGTGGCGCCGCCCGAGGCCTACCGCAGTGCCGGCGTGGAATACAACGCGGTGCTCTCCGGCGCCAGCGTCACGCTGGACCGCCGCGCCGACGGCAGGCCGTTCCTGCGCGTGAGCAGCGACCGCGCCGTGCTCGAGCCCTTTGTCGACGTCATCGTTGAAGCCAGCTGGGCCACAGGCCGCCTGGTGCGTGAGTACACGATGCTGTTCGACCCGCCAAGCACGCGCGTGGCCGCTGCACCCGCGCCCACCACATCGCCAGTGGCGTCGGCCGCACCCACGCCAGCGGTGCCTGCACCGGCAGCGGCCCCTGTCGCACGGCCTACGCCTGCCACCACTGCTACCGCCCCGCGTGCACCGAGCACGCCTGCACCCGCCCCAGCGCGTGCTGCGGCGCCCGCACCTGCAGCCCCGGCCGCAGCACCGAGCACCCAGGCCTCGGGCGACGAATACCGCGTGCGCCGTGGTGATTCACTCAGCGCCATTGCCGCTAGAACTATGCGAGGCGGCGTCTCGCTGGACCAGATGCTGGTGTCGCTCTTCCGCGGCAACCCTGACGCCTTCGTCGGCGACAACATGAACCGGCTCAAGGCCGGCGCCGTGCTGGCCGTGCCATCAAGCGAGAGCGTGAAGAGCATCAGCCCGAGCGCAGCGCGCGAGGTGATCGTCGCGCAAAGCAACGACTTCTCGGTCTACCGCCAGCGCTTGGCTTCGGGCGCGCCACAAGCGCCCACGCAGGCCGCGACACGGCAGGCCACCGGCACGGTGCAAGCCAAGGTGGACGACGGCAAGCAGGCCGCCGCCGCGCCCGACAAGCTCAAGCTCTCGCAAGGTGCGGTCAAGGCGACGGGCCCCGAGGCCAAGGTCTCAAAGGAAAGCGAGCGTAAGGACGCGTCGGCACGCCTGGCCGAGCTCTCGCGCAACGTCGATGACTTGAAGAAGCTTCAACAGGGCACGGCCACCGTGGCGGCAGCACCGGCGGCACCGGCCGCGCCCGCACCGGCGCCTAACGTTAAAGATGTGGTGACACCTGCCGCGCCTGCCGCCGCGCCTGCGCCCGCGCCTGCGCCTGCTGCGGCGGCGACGCCCGCACCCGCGCCGGCAACGCCAGCAGCACCGCCCGCGACCGCAGCGGCACCCACGCCGGCGCCGGTGGTCGCAGCGGCCCCAGCCGCACCACCGCCCGCGCCAGCGCCCTCGCCGAGCAAACCAGCGGCCGTGCCCACCGGCGCCGAGGAGCCCGGCCTCTTGGCCGGCTTGCTTGAAAACCCGATGTTGCTGCCGGGTGCCGGCGTGCTCGTCGCGCTCTTGGCGGGTCTGGGCATCTACCGTTTGCGCAATGGTGCGCGCAAGCGTGCGGGTGAGACGTCCTTCCTCGAAAGCCGCCTGCAGCCGGACTCGTTCTTCGGCCAAAGCGGCGGCCAACGCATCGACACCAAAGACGCCGGCGCCAGCAGCAGCTCGTCGTCCATGAGCTACTCGTTGAGCCAGCTCGACGCCATCGGTGACGTCGACCCGGTGGCCGAAGCCGATGTCTACCTGGCCTATGGCCGCGACCTTCAGGCCGAGGAGATCCTCAAAGAGGCCATGCGCGCCAACCCTGACCGCATGGCCATTCGCACCAAGCTGCTGGAGGTCTACGCCAAGCGTCGCGACACCAAGGGCTTTGAGCTGCTGGCCACGCAACTGCATTCGCTGACGCGAGGCGAGGGCGACGACTGGGCGCATGCGCAGACCATGGGCCACGAGATCGACCCGGAGAACCCGCTCTATGTTGCTGGCGGCAAGCCGCACGAAGTCTTTGGCGAAAGCGGTGAAGCGGTTGAACTGCTCAACGCCGCCACGGTGCCGCATACCGCCAAGCCCGGCCCCGAGGCCTTCCAGCCGGCTGCCGACGCGGCCTCGCTCGACGGCGGCGTCGACCTGGACCTGAGCCTGGATCTCGACAACGAACCGCCGACGATCGAGACCACGCGGCCGCTGCAAACCGGCGCGGACTTTGGCGCGCCGCAGCGCGTCACCATGGACCTCAGCCTGGACGACCCAGAGCCGCCCACGATGCCGGTGAGGCCTGGCGCGAAGACGCTCGATTCCCTGGACTTCGACTTGGGCAACCTGGATGGCGGTGCGCCTTCGGCCCCGGCCGCTGTGGCGCCCAGTTCGGCTACGGCGGCAGCTGTTACCGGGGATGAGTTTGGTGAATTCACGCTGCCGGGCAGCGCGCCAGAGGAATCTCTCGGCGCCAGCGACCCGCTCGTGCGCAAGCTGGAGCTGGCCGAAGAGTTCCGCCAGATCGGTGACATCGAAGGTGCACGTGACCTGCTCGACGAAGTCGTGGCCAAGGCTGACGGCGCCCTCAAGGCCAAGGCGCAAGGCATGCTCATGGGGCTGGGCTGACCAGCCTTGCGTCTGCATTGAGCGACGAGGCACTCCAGCGCCTGGCGCTGGGTGTGAGCTACCGCGGCGGCGCCTACCACGGCTGGCAGTCGCAGGCCGACGGCCTGACGGTCCAAGACCAGCTCGAACAAGCACTCAGCCAGTTCGCGGGCGAGTCGGTCGCCACCATCTGCGCTGGCCGCACCGACGCCGGCGTGCATGCGCTGCAGCAAGTCGTGCATGTCGACACCCACTTGCAGCGCGAGCTCGGCTCCTGGGTGCGTGGCTGCAACCGCTACCTGCCGCGTGACATCGCCATGCAGTGGTGCCGCCCCGTGGCGGGCGACTTCCACGCGCGCTACAGCGCCATCGGCCGGCGCTACCGCTACGTCGTGCTTGAGTCCGCTGTGCGGCCATCGCTTGAGACGGGCCTGTGCGGCTGGGTCTTCAGGCCGCTGGACCCCGCGCGCATGCGCGATGCCGCCGCGCTGCTCATCGGCGAGCATGACTTCTCGTCATTCCGATCCATCGACTGCCAGGCAAAGAGCGCGGTGAAGACGCTGCGCGAGATTCGCATTGAGCGTCGCGGCGCCTACTGGCACTTCGATTTCGACGCCAACGCGTTTCTGCACCACATGGTGCGCAACCTGATGGGCTGCCTGCTTGCCGTGGGCAACGGGCGCCGCTCACTTGCATGGTTAGCCGACGTGCTGGCCGCGCGCGACCGCAAGACGGCCGCACCGACCTTCGCCCCAGACGGCCTGTACTTCATCGGCCCGTACTACGATGTCCGCCATGAGATTCCTGCGCACGCACCGACCATCGATTGGCTGGGTTAACTACCGGGCCACTGCATGAGCCGCACGCGCATCAAGATCTGCGGCATCACCCGCGAGCAAGACGTAGACGCCGCCGTGGCGGCAGGCGCCGACGCCATCGGCCTCATGTGTTACGCCGCCAGCGCGCGGCACGTCACTCTGGCCAGAGCCTGTGAACTGGCGCTGCGCCTGCCGCCCTTCGTTACGCCCGTGCTTGTGTTCGTGAACGCGTTGGCTGACGAGCTCCATGCGGCGCACCAGGCCTTGCCACACGCACTATGGCAATTCCACGGCGACGAAACACCGGCGCAGTGCGACGCCACCGGCCACGCCTACCTGCGCGCCGCACGCATGGCCCCAGGCTTTGATTTGTTAGACTTTGGCGCTCAGTTTCCCCGCGCGAAGGCTTTGCTGCTCGATGCCTTCATCGACGGTTTCGGCGGGGGCGGAAAGGTTTTCGATTGGTCACAGATTCCAGCAAACGTGCCCCTTCCCGTCGTTTTGTCTGGTGGGTTGAATGCGGCCAACGTGGCCGAAGGGGTGAGACGCGTCCGGCCTTGGGCCGTTGATGTGAGCTCCGGCGTCGAGTCAGCCAAAGGCATCAAAGATGCCACGCTGATGCGCCAATTCTGTGATGCGGTGCGCCAGGCCGATGCGGCCCTGGCGACCTGAAATTCGAAAGCCCCCCATGCTGAATTACCAACAACCCGATGCCCGCGGGCACTTCGGGCCTTACGGCGGCACTTTCGTTGCCGAGACCCTGATCCACGCGCTCGATGAGCTGCAAGCGGCCTACAGCCACTACCGCAAGGACCCCGAGTTTGTGGCCGAATTCAACTACGAGCTGGCGCACTTTGTCGGCCGGCCCAGCCCGATTTACCACGCCGCAAGACTGAGCCGCGAGATCGGCGGCGCCCAGATCCACTTCAAGCGCGAGGACCTGAACCACACCGGCGCGCACAAGATCAACAACACCATCGGCCAGGCCTTGCTGGCGCGGCGCATGGGCAAGCCGCGTGTCATTGCCGAGACGGGCGCGGGCCAGCACGGCGTAGCCACCGCCACCATCTGCGCACGCTACGGGCTGGAGTGCGTGGTCTACATGGGCAGTGAAGACATCAAACGTCAAAGCCCCAACGTCTACCGCATGCACTTGCTGGGCGCCAAGGTAGTGCCGGTGGAGTCGGGCAGCAAGACGCTGAAAGACGCGCTGAATGAAGCGCTGCGCGACTGGGTCACCAACGTTGAAAACACCTTCTACATCATCGGCACCGTGGCCGGCCCGCACCCCTACCCGACGATGGTGCGTGACTTCCAAAGTGTGATCGGCACCGAGAGCATCATGCAGATGCAAACGCAGTGGGGGCGCCAGCCCGATGCGGTGATCGCCTGCGTGGGCGGCGGCAGCAACGCCATGGGCATCTTCTACCCTTACATTGGCCATGAGGGCACGCGCCTCATAGGCGTGGAAGCCGCAGGGCAGGGGCTGGAGACGGGCAAACATGCGGCCTCGCTGTCGGCCGGTACCCCCGGCGTGCTGCACGGCAACCGCACCTACTTGCTGCAAGACGACAACGGCCAGATCATCGAAACGCACTCCATCTCGGCCGGGCTGGACTACCCCGGCGTGGGCCCCGAGCATGCCTACCTGAAGGACATCGGCCGCGCCGAATACGTCGCCATCACCGACACCGAAGCGCTGGCGGCATTCCACCGCCTTTGCCGCACCGAAGGCATCATCCCGGCGCTGGAATCGAGCCACGCTGTCAGCTACGCTATGAAGTTAGCGGCGACCATGAAGCCCGATCAACACCTGCTGGTGAATCTCTCGGGACGTGGCGACAAAGACATCGGCACGGTGGCCGATCTCTCGGGCGCTGATTTCTACTGCCGACCTTCGTGCCGCGGCCAGGTGGTGAAATCATGAGCCGTATCCAGGGTGTGCTGGCCAAGCTCAAGGCCGATGGCCGCAAGGCGCTGATCCCCTACATCGCCTGCGGCGACCCCCACGCCGACACCACCGCGCCCATCATGCTGGCGCTGGCTGAAGGTGGGGCCGACATCATCGAGCTCGGCGTGCCGTTCTCGGATCCCATGGCCGACGGCCCGGTCATCGCCAAAGCCAGCGAGCGTGCGCTGGCGCGTGGCATCGGTTTGCCTCAGGTCTTGGAAGCGGTGTCGGCATTCAGGCTTCAGAACCAGCTAACACCCGTCGTACTGATGGGCTACGCGAACCCCATCGAGCGCTACGACCAGCGCCACGGCGCGGGCAGCTTCGTCGGCGCCGCGAGCAAGGCGGGTGTCGACGGCGTGCTGGTGGTGGACTACCCGCCCGAAGAGTGCGAAGCCTTCGCCGCGCAGCTGAAGGTGGCCGGCCTGGACCTCATCTTCCTGCTCGCGCCGACCTCCACCGAGCAGCGCATGAAGGACGTGGGCCGCATCGCCAGCGGCTACGTCTACTACGTCTCGCTCAAGGGTGTGACGGGTGCTGGCAACATCGACACCGACGCGGTGGCAGCCATGCTGCCGCGCATCCGCTCGCATGTCAGCGTGCCCGTGGGCGTGGGCTTCGGCATTCGTGACGCGGCCACGGCGAAGGCGGTGGCGCGTGTGGCCGATGCCGTGGTCATCGGCGCGCGCCTGGTGCAGATTCTTGAGACGCAGACGCGCGACAATGCGCCCGCTGCAGCGCGGGCTTTCATGGCCGAGATACGCAACGCACTCGACGAGCAGGCCTAGGAGTCCCCACATGAGTTGGTTCGATAAGCTGCTGCCACCGAAGATTCAACCCACCGACCCGACCGAGCGCCGCACGGTGCCCGAGGGGCTGTGGATCAAGTGCCCATCGTGCGAGACGGTGCTCTACAAGACCGACCTTGAGCAGAACCTCAACGTCTGCCCGAAGTGCGAGCACCACCACCGCATCGGTGCGCGCGAGCGGCTCGACG